>CAJXOR010000050.1 GCA_913057715.1 uncultured Moraxellaceae bacterium | reverse complement strand
TGGAGTGCATGATCGCAGTAGCCGGAATGATCCGGTGGGGTGTTGAATGGGGGTGTGATTGACATCAGTAAATCAAAAATTGAATAGGTCAATAATATTGCAAACAAAGGGAAGTCAAACCAATAGTTGAGGGGGCTAAAAAAGTTTAAATGCAGGTTTGAGGAGTTAAAACAGCTTTTTGTGGAACACAAAATTTCCTCCTATGAATAAATTAAAAAGTTGATATTAGCCCGGTCCTTGATAATTGACGAAAATTAAAACATCGGTGCTGACTTATAATCGGCGCCATTTCACTCTTAATTTTGTCTATGATGAAGCGGTATTAAATTATTGCTGGTATTAATGAATGATGAGCCGATGGCAGATAGCAACAGTTCTGTTTATGTTCATAACGGGATGCAGTGGCATTAGTATAGCTCCGGTTCCAGCGAATCCTTTGCTACAGCCCGGTCAACTACTACTTAACCCGGTTTCTGTTGGCAATCTAACTCCAGATAAAATTTATAATTTTAAGGCTTTTGGTCAACGTTACGTGGGCAGTTTGGCACCCAGCCCAGCATGTTCCGTCACCACCCAGCGCTTAGTGTATGAGACCACCGGGGTAAATGGTGAGCCAGCAAGTGCTTCGGCGGTACTACTATTACCATTTGGTGATGAGCCTCAATGTCAACAGCCGCTGGATATCGTCTCTTATTCGAGGGGCACATACACCAAAAAAAATAGAATCATGAGTGACACCAATGATGATAACGCAAAAAGGCTAATTGCCTTTTTTGCAGCCAGCGGCGCAGCGGTAGTCTCCTCAGATTATCTTGGTTTTGGCTATTCGGATTATCCCTATAGTCCATACATACATAGTAAGACCGAAGCTAGCGCCGGGCTTGATGCAATTAAGGCTGCCAAGGCGGCGATACTTCAGCAAGGCAGGCCTGTTTCAAACAAGCTGTTTATACATGGGCACTCTCAGGGTGCGCATGCATCTCTTGCATTGCAGCAAAGAATCCAGGGTGACTCAGCATTAATGACCGAGTTTGATTTAATTGGCGCTAGCTCCAGCTCACCTCCAGCCGCTTTGCAGGCAATGGGTGAGGAAATGTTGGCCTATGAGAATCCATCTCAGTTAGGGCACGTAATCCTCACTAATATGATTGCCAGCTACCAGCGTATTTATGGGGGCATGTATGAGCAGCCGAGTGAAATCTGGCTGCCGCCTCATGATCAGAAAATACAGGGGTTATTTCCTGGACAGCTCAATTTAAACCAATTGCTTAGCGATAAAGTGATCCCGTTTAAGGGCCCAGAGAATCAACTTGAAAATATAGCACTCACATTTCAAAAACACTATCGGGATAAAGTCGTCAACGGTGATCTATCTGATCCCTACCTTCTTAACTTTCAAAGACACGCAAACGAAAACGACTTTATCTTAAATGGTTTTGAGCCCAGCGTACCCACACTGGTATGTGCTGGCAGTAAGGACACCTTTATTCCCTATGTTGAAGTGACTAAGCCCTTAGTAGATAAATGGGGGGATAACCCCTATGTTAAGTTTATTGATGTTGACCCACTGGTAGAGCCATTGGCGCAAAAGGTGTGGGATGGTCGTGGATTTGGAATCCTGTTTCGCTTTTTTGATATCAAAACGTATGACGATCTTAAGACACTTGGATATCACTGGTTGTTTGTTAATCAACTTTGTATGGCGCAAAGTGTCGCGTGGTATCAGCAGCACCGCTGAAATTTGGTAACAGATGTTATGGGGATGATAGAGTTTTAATACAAAATGGACGCACCAGCATCCACTTTTGCGCCAATGAGCGAAGCTCTCTATGCTCGCAACATTTGTCACGCAGATAACTTTATTCTGGATAAATCAGGTTTATAAAGCCTTTTACCGCATCCTTTAGGCCCACAAAAACTGCATCCGCGACGATTGCGTGTCCGATGTTAAGTTCATGAATCTCAGGAATTTGCGCGATCGCTTGAACGTTTTGGCGTGTGAGTCCGTGCCCTGCATTAATGATTAGTTTAGGGTAGGTAATCTTAGCCCAGTGACAGATCTTTTTTATCTTATCTAAAGCAGCCAGTTGCTCTTCACTGCCGTTTAAGCAATCAGCGTAGTGGCCAGTGTGAATCTCAATTGCTTGAGCCCCGGCATTGACAGAGGCAGTAACCTGGTCTTGATCGGCATCTATAAATAGTGAAACTTCGCATCCAGCCGAACTCAGCAAACGGGCGCATTTGGCAACTTGATCGAAGTGACTGACAACGTCAAGACCGCCTTCAGTGGTGAGTTCCTCGCGTTTTTCTGGTACCAAACAAACTTGTTCTGGTCTCACCTTAAGCGCAATCTCGGTCATGGCGTCAGTTGCGGCCAGCTCAAGATTCATCTTGGTTGTTAGAGTTTTCTTGAGCTCATATACATCTGCATCTTGGATGTGTCGACGATCCTCGCGCAGGTGAATGGTGATACCGCTAGCACCAGCGGTTTCGCAGATTCTAGCAGCCTCAATCACACTGGGGTAAGCAACACCGCGAGCTTGCCGGAGAGTTGCCACGTGATCGATGTTGACGCCAAGTTTTTTCATGAATTCACCTAAGTATAGAGCTGCAGCCAGAGTTTACGGGTTTCAAGTGGTTTGTGGTCCAGTAGTTGATCCAGGCATATCCGGCAAAGTCGCCCCAAATCACTCAAGTCAGTATCGAGAGTGCGCTGTGGATTGAACGTTACAATCCAAGCCCCGGTAAAGCTAGGGTGATCAGGTGAATAAGCCTGAACGGGAATCCAACCACTTTGCGGGTCGTAGTGGTAGCGAGCCTGTGGATCTATTGGTTCCTGTTGTGAGTTGTACTCAAAACTGATCTCATATCCGTGTTCTTTGAGGAGCACCAATTCAGTGTGTCTGAGAAGTCGCTTTAACTCCAGAGGCTCAAGCGGCTCATCGCCGCTCAATAATCTGAGCGCTTTGGAGTAGGCGCTAAAAGTTGCTGGATAGGGCTCAAGCTCTGGAAGGAGTCGGTAAAGTAACTCGTTCAGATAAAGTCCTGCGTAAAGTGCTTGATCAGCCAGTGCAGGCAAAATGACAAGATTTTCTGGTTTACTCAAGGATTTAAGTCCTTGTTTTCCGGTCATGCTGACTTGAAGGTGCTGAAAGAGTGGAACGGATTTTCGAGCAACGGCTCGAATCAAGCCAAACTCAACTGAAAAAAAAGAACACAGTTTAGAGGTTTCGCGATAAGCGCGAGTGTGGAGCATAAACCCCGTGACTGGGGTTTGACGCATGATCATTTATAGGCCAAAACTGTTCAAGGCGCGCTCATCGTCAGACCAACCGCGCTTCACTTTAACCCAGAGTCTGAGCATGATGCGACGCTCAAGCAGCGATTGAAGGTCGCCGCGTGCATCGATACCCACCTGTTTGATCCGAGCGCCATTTTTACCGATTACAATGTTTTTTTGGCCAGGTCGCTCAACATAAATGGTGGCGTCGATATAAGTGATGGCCTTTCGCCATTTGCCTTGCTCGTCTTGAAACTTGGGTTCATCTTTAAAGCCGTCGATTTGAACGGTCAGATCATAGGGGATCTCATCACCGCAGGCGCGCATGATTTTCTCGCGTACAACCTCAGCTGCCAAGAAGCGCTCAGAACGATCGGTGATCTGATCTTGATCATAAAAGTGAGCTTGCTTGGGTAATCTTTTAAACAACTCACCCTTAAGCTGATCAAGTCCTGTGTTTCTGAGTGCGGCGATGGGGATGATTGCATCAAAATTGTGGAGTTCACCCAGGTTTTGTATGTGCGGCAACAGCTTGGATTTATCTTCTAAGGTGTCTATCTTATTGATGACAGCGATGCTTGGGATGTTAGCGCGCTGGGCCATAGAGAGGGCCAGCTCGTCGTCCTGCGTCCACTTAAGTGCATCAACGATAAAGACCACGATGTCCACATGAGATAGAGCAGAAACCGCAGCGTCATTCATGCGCTGATTCATCAATCGGTAAGCTGCTTTGTGCAGTCCTGGCGTATCAACAAAGACGACCTGATAGTTTCCTTCAGTCAATATGCCATTTACTTGGTGCCGAGTGGTTTGCGGCTTACGCGAAGTAATCGAGAGCTTTTGACCAATTAAGTGGTTCATTAGCGTACTTTTACCAACATTTGGACGCCCAATGATCGCAACAAAACCGCAGTGGGTTTCGGCATCCTCGCCGTTGGTGTCGATTGTCATCTGTTCCGATGGGTCTTTGGTGGTATAAAGTTCAGTTAGTTCTTCTTCGTGCTTTTCGCTCAAGTTGAGACTCCCTTTATGCGCTCAAGGAGTAATTGAGCTGCAATTTGTTCAGCAATTTTGCGGCTTTTTCCGCGTGTTTCGATTTGGTTTTGGCCACTACTGCAGCTCACATAGAAGGTTTCAAGCGGCGCTTTACCCTCAATGCGCAGCAGCTCGTAAACCGGTAGTGGTTTGGATTGACCTTGCAAAAACTCTTGGAGCTGTGATTTGGGATCTTTCAGAGTTTTAAGTTGATCCACGTGCAGGATCATGGATTCAAACCAACTCAGGATCCGCGACTTAACGACATCAAAGCTGCCCGAATCTAGGTAGATCGCACCCAGGAGAGACTCAACAACGTCGGACAAAATTGAATCCCGACCCCGACCCCCTGCCTTCAGCTCCCCTTCACCCATGATCAGATGTTCACTGAGTCCAAGTTCACGGGCAACAAGAGCCAGTGTCTCCTGTCTGACTAAGCGAGCCCGCATGCGGGTTAAGTCTCCCTCGTCTTTTTTAGGGTATCTGAGGTAAAGCTCTTGTGCTACGACGGCGCTCAGCAGTGCATCACCCAAAAACTCAAGTCGCTCATAGTTTAGCTTCGAATGGCTGGATCGATGAGTTAACGCCAACACCAGTAGATCGGGTTGCTTGAACTGATAACCCACAATTCGTTGAAGGTTCTGCTGGGCTTGATTGAGTGAGCTTGAGTTCAAGGTTGTTGCCTAATCTCCCCTTCAAAGTGATTCACTACTGACACATGAGCAAACAAAGGGGCCTCTATATCGTAGTTTTTAACCAAGACAAGATTGCCCGGTGCGTTAGAAGCGACAGTAAAGATGTCCTCTGGTGACATATCAGATTGGTCAACCTGAAGCTGACGGTTTACCGCAGCGAACAACTCTTCTACCGTAGCGTTTGGGTTTTCCTGAAACTTTTTTTCAACCAAGCTGGTAATCGCTCGGTCTTCAAGATAAGCGGGAACCGTAGCAAAAAGAAGTTTCCCGCCAACGACAAGTGCAATCAGAAGAGAGGAGATTCCTAAAAATGTCATACCGCGTTGCGAGGCTAAGGTGGGATAGTTTTTCATCAGATCGCTTCCTTGTTGTTTTGGCTCGGTCTGCGCCAGTATAAAATGTCCATGCGTTAAGTTACCTGATCATGCGTGCTTGTGAGAAGTCTGGTAAGTGTAAACCCGGTTTTTTGTGCATCCAAACCAACACCGCGCGGCCTGCCAAGTTGTTTTCTGGCACAAAACCCCAGAATCGAGAGTCTTGAGACTCGTCTCGGTTATCACCCATGGCAAAGTAGCTACCCTCAGGTACGGAGATACTCCAGCTGCCCTCAGGTGTGTTGACCCCGCGCTGAGATGCGATGAAGTCTGCCATGCGGTCCGACTGATCAAAGCCGGGAAGCGTGCGAATCATGTGACTACGGTTGGGCAGCGTTTCAATTTGAACTTGAGAATAATCGTCAATCTGCTCAAGCGCGTTAGCCAGCTCTCTTGGCGCGGGCGTGCCGTTTATGGTGAGCAGCTCGCCGTCAAAACTGACCGTGTCGCCAGGCACCCCTATGATGCGCTTAATGAAGTAGATGCTGGGGTCTAAAGGGAAGCGAAAAACCGCCACATCGCCGCTTTCAGGCTTGCCTGAATCCCAGATGGTGGTATTGGTTAGCGGAAGTCGCACCCCAAAGTCATTTTTATCGACCAAGATGAAGTCACCGGTTTTAAGCGTCGGCACCATGGAGTCGGAGGGGATGTTGTAGGGCTCGTATAAAAACGAGCGTACGATCAGGACCACCAGTAAGATCGGCAGTAGTTCGTAAGCCCAGCGTACCGGCGCGCTCTCGTTGCCTTTGCCGCGAGTTTTGCGCTGTTTTAAAAATGTCTTGTCCATGATCCACAATGCTAAAAAGATCAGCGTGAGCGGAACCAGAACCAAGTTAAAATCAAAATCCATGGTGAACTCTCTTGAGGGTTAACCCTCGTAATTGTAGTCAGTCAAACACACTGGTTAGGCTGGCCACGTGGGCATTTAGCTGTCGACTTTAAGCACCGCCAAAAAGGCTTCTTGCGGGATCTCTACGTTGCCGACTTGCTTCATGCGCTTTTTACCCTCTTTTTGTTTGGAGAGCAGTTTTTTCTTGCGCGAGACATCGCCGCCGTAGCATTTGGCGAGGACGTCTTTGCGCATGGCTTTAACCGTGGTGCGCGAGATGATCTGGTTGCCGATCGCCGCTTGGATCGCCACGTCAAACATCTGGCGAGGGATCAGCTCTTTCATCTTCTCGGTTAACTGGTTGCCCTTGTGACGAGCGTTATCGACGTGCACGATCATGGCGAGCGCATCGACTTTGTCGCCGTTGATCAACACGTCAACTTTAGCCAATTTCGCGGTTTGATAGCGATCAAAGGCATAATCGAGTGAGGCAAAGCCGCGACTGACTGACTTTAGGCGATCAAAAAAATCGAGCACCACGTCGCCAAGCGGGATATCAATCACCAGCTGAACCTGCTTGCCCAAAAACTTAAGGTCTACCTGAACCCCGCGGCGCTCCATGGCCAGCGTCATCACGTTGCCTAAGTACTCTTGCGGCACCAAGATATTGCAGCGGGCGATCGGCTCGTTGAACGACTCGATAAAGGTCGGATCAGGGAGTTTAGAGGGGTTGTCGATCAGCTGGGTTTCGCCGTTTTTCGATACGATCTGATAGATCACGGTCGGCGCGGTGGTGATCATGTCTAGGTTGTATTCGCGCTCCAGGCGCTCCTGCACGATCTCCATGTGCAGCATGCCCAGGAACCCGCAGCGAAAACCAAAACCTAGCGCGTCAGATGAATCTGGCTCAAAAAACAGCGCCGCATCGTTGATCTGCAATTTTTGTAGCGCTTCGCGCAGGTTTTCAAAATCGCTTGAATCAACTGGGTATAGCGCCGCATACACCTGAGGTTTTACTTTTTTAAAACCAGGGATCAGCTCAACATCTGGCGTGCTGGCATGAGTGATGGTGTCCCCCACCGGCGCTCCAAAAATGTCTTTAATCCCAGCAATCACAAAGCCCACTTCACCGGTCTGCAGCTCAGGCCGCTCAAAGCGCTTAGGGGTAAAGTAGCCAACCGAGGACAGCGGATGAGATTGACCGGTAGATTTGATGTAGATCTTGTCGCCTTTTTTGAGTGAGCCGTTTTTGATGCGAACCAAAGACACCACGCCCAAATAGTTATCGAACCATGAATCGATGATCAGTGCTTGTAGCGGTGCATCCGGATCCCCGGTGGGCGCGGGGATCTTATCGACCAAGTGGGTGAGTAGCTCCTCAATCCCGATGCCGCTTTTAGCAGACACGCGCGGAGCATCAATCGCCTCAATCCCGATGATATCTTCGATCTCTTCAGCCACACGCTCAGGCTCCACCTGCGGCAAGTCAATCTTGTTGAGTACTGGCAGCACCTCTAAACCTTGATCAAGCGCGGTATAGCAGTTGGCGACCGACTGCGCCTCAACCCCTTGAGCAGCGTCGACCACCAAGAGTGCACCCTCACATGCCGCCAGCGAGCGCGACACTTCATATGAGAAGTCCACGTGGCCGGGCGTATCGATGAAGTTGAGCTGATAGCGCTCACCGTTTGGGTGGTTGTAGTGCAGCGTCACCGACTGCGCCTTGATGGTGATCCCGCGCTCGCGCTCGATATCCATCGAGTCGAGAACCTGTGCCTGCATCTCGCGCAGCTCAAGCCCACCGCAGTGCTGGATAAACCGATCAGCCAGCGTCGATTTGCCGTGATCGATGTGCGCGATAATAGAAAAATTACGGATGTGCGAAAGCTCGGTCACTCAAGACTCACTGTGGTTAGTTTTGCGCAGGTATTATAGGTGAAACCGCGCCTGATTACTGCAAGTGAAGTGCAAGCGCCGCCTGAGCAAAATGCCGTCGCTAGCAGCAGACTCGTGAGCGATGCTGCGCGCCCGATCCACCATGAAAAAAAACCCGCCTAAGATCACTTAGACGGGCAGAGTTAAGCTACTTAGTCAGATTCACTCAACCCGCAGTCCCACTATGTACGGGCGACCCTGACGCACCAATCTCACCTCAACCACCGGCGATTTGTTGATCTTAGCCAGCGCTTGGTTCAAAGCGCTTTGATCGGGGGTTTTAACGCCCGCCAAAGAGGTGATCACATCGCCTCGCAGCAGGCCGCTGCGGGCGGCAAGGCCGGTGGGGGTAACCTGAGTGATAACCACACCGCTAACCTCAAGGTACTGTTGTTCATCTGGCGTCAGCCCGCGCAAGGTCATGCCCAGCTTATCAGTGGCGGTCAAATTGCTGGACGGGGTTTCCTCATCCTGCGCTTCTTCACTTTCAAGCTTACCGAGCTTGCCGCTAATGCTTAAGTTTTTGTTGTCGCGGCGAACCGTAGCGATAAAGCGATCGCCTGGCTTTGATCGACCCACGATATTGACCAAATCAGCCGCGCGATCAATCGCGGTGTCGTTTAGGGATAAGATAATATCACCGACCTTGATGCCGGCGGATTCAGCTGCTTCACCTTCAGCTAAGCGGGTGATCAGCGCACCTTGAGGGCGGGGTAGGCCATAAACTTGAGCTAAGTTGCGATCGATGTCCTGCGGGTAAACACCTAGGTAGGCGCGCGAGACGCTGCCGCTGTCCTTGAGCTGTGCCACGATGCCATTTGCCAAGTTAATCGGGATGGAAAACGAGAGTCCCATGTAGCCGCCGGTTCCGCTGAAGATCCGCGAGTTCACTCCCACCACTTCGCCGGTTGCGTTAAACAGCGGGCCACCGGAGTTGCCTGGGTTCAAGGCGACATCGGTTTGGATAAAGGGCACGCTTTGTTCGCTTGAGATGTTGCGTGAGGTGGCACTGACGATGCCAGAAGACGCTGAGTAGTCAAAGCCAAAGGGTGAGCCAATTGCCAGTACCAGCTGACCGACCCTGAGCGCGTCCGAATTGCCAAGCTTGAGTGCTGGGTAGCCTGATCCTTCGATCTTGAGCAGTGCGATATCGGTGCGTTTATCTGAGCCGATCAGTTTGGCATCAATCTCGCGGCGGTCACTTAAGGTGACGGTGATCGAGTCAGCGTCCTCAACCACGTGATGGTTGGTGATCAAATAGCCGTCACTTGAGATAAAAAAAGCGCTGCCACTGCCGCTTTGCAAGCGATCTTCGGGGGTGGGGAGTTGATCACCAAAAAAGCGCTTGAAGACTTCAGGGATCTGTTGGTTTTGATCGCCTGAGATCTTTTGGACTACGTCAACTCGAACCACACCTGGGGCGACTTGCTCCACCAGGTCCGCAAAATCGACTGATTGGGCTAAGGCTGCTGTGTTGAAGCTGAAGAGCAATCCAGCCAACAAAAACAAGTGACGCATTATCAGCCATAGGCTTTGCATCATCGGCTTGTCTTCAGAGGGTTTGGTTTTGGTGGCGGCTTGAGAATGGGTCGGGATAGGTGTTAATGACAAGTTCATCGAGTTTCTCCGGGTCTTTCAATTTGCGAACAAACGAGGTGCGATTAGCAGATGCCACTGGCGAATCACTGGCGGTGGATCGGCTTTACGCGCTGACAGCTTGACCGATGGTGAGTCCACTGACAAGTGTTGCTATACAGGGCATTTTGCTGATCTTAACGGTCTTTGAGTGAGTTTGGGTGTAACCGGCGACAAGAAGCCGTAAACTGTGGTTTAACGCGCAGCGCGCCATAAAAGTTTGAGTGCATGAGTGAATTAACCCACCGGTTTGATGTCGTGATCGTCGGATCTGGACTGGCTGGACTGAGTCTGGCTTTGAGTTTGCCCAAAAGCCTGAAGATAGCAGTTTTGGCTAAGGATAAGCTGACGGAAGCGAGCACCTACTATGCTCAAGGCGGAGTAGCGGCTGTGCTCGATAAGGCGGATTCAAGTGCCTTGCACATCCAAGACACGCTTGAGGCTGGGGCTGGACTGTGTGAGTTGTCTGCGGTGACCCAGTGCGTTGAGGGTGGATCGGCTGCGGTTGATTTTTTGCTGGAGCATGGGGTTGAGTTCACCCGTGAAAACGGTGAGCTGCACTTGACCCGGGAAGGCGGCCACAGTGCGCGTAGGATCATCCACCATGTCGATGCGACGGGGGTGAGTATCTCAACCCGCCTGACTCGCGTGCTCAAAGAGCAGTCGCATATCCAGATCTTTGAACGGTACTGCGCGATTGACGTGGTAACTGACGCAAAGCTTGATCAGGGGAAAAATGCCCACCTAGATAAGCCGGCGCGAGCCGATAGATCCGACCAAGTTCGTGGGTTATACGCGCTGAACCTTGCCACCGATGAAGTGGTGACGTTTAGTGCAAACTTCGTGGCGCTCGCCTGCGGCGGCGCCTCTAAGTCCTACCTTTATACTTCAAACCCCGATATCGCCACCGGCGACGGTATGGCGATGGCTTACCGGGCGGGTGCTCGGGTCGCCAACATGGAGTTCAATCAGTTTCACCCCACCTGCCTGTTTCACACCAAAGCTCGCTCTTTTTTGCTGACCGAGGCGCTTCGAGGTGAGGGTGCGCACTTAAAGCTCCCCGATGGCACCCGCTTCATGCCCAATTTTGATGCGCGCGCTGAGCTTGCGCCGCGTGACATCGTGGCGCGGGCGATCGATTTTGAGATTAAGCGCTTAGGTGTGCGTCATGTGTGGCTGGATATCTCTCATAAAGACCCTGAGTTTGTGCGTGAGCACTTCCCGATGCTTAACGCCCGATTGGGCGAGCTTGGGATCGATATGACCCGCGAGCCGATCCCAGTCGTGCCTGCTGCGCACTACACCTGCGGCGGCGTGCTGGTCGATCAGCACTCACAAACCGATATCCGCGGGCTGTTTGCGATCGGCGAGACATCCTACACGGGCTTGCACGGAGCGAACCGCTTAGCCAGCAACTCACTGCTTGAGTGCGTGGTGTTTGGTAAAGCAGCTGCCGTATATATCGCTGAACAGCTGGGCCGCGCGACCCCGTCGCGAGAGATCCCTGACTGGGATGCTTCTCAGGTCACCGACCCCGATGAAGAGGTGGTGATCTTGCAAAACTGGGATGAGCTTAGACACACCATGTGGAACTATGTCGGTATCGTAAGGAGTGACAAGCGCTTAGCCCGCGCGCTGAGTCGCATCCAGCTGCTCTCAAGCGAGATCGATGAGTACTACCAGGGTTACCGGGTATCGAAAAACCTGATAGAGCTTAGAAACCTGGTGTGTGTGGCCGAGATGATCGTGCGCTGCGCGCTCGCCCGTAAAGAGTCGCGCGGGCTTCACTACTCGCTTGATTATCCGGATCTGCTGGAAATCCCTTGCGCAACCGTGCTAAGCCCAGAGGACGCTCAGGTGAGCTTGCAGCCAACCTGAGTAATACCCAAGAGCTGCGCATAAAAAACCCTGCTCAAGTGCAGGGTTTTTTATAATCAAATGCCCACGCTGGCAGGTATTTGACTAAAGATCAGCTAGCGCTTTATTGCAAACTCGGTACTTGGGCAACTTCAATCTCAAAAACCGTGTCTGCCTTGATATCGGCCGAAGGATCCCAGCCCAGTTTTAGAGTTTTTGAGTTCATGCGCACCTTAAAGGCGGCAGCGCCGACGGTAAAAGCACCGTAGCGGTTTGAGGTGACTGGATCAAAGCTAGCCCACTGGCAGCAGTCTTTGATCAAACCAGGCATACCAGTTTTGGCGGAGAGCTGGACGGAAACATCGTAAGCATCGCCGCCTAAAAGTTGGTAAGTGGTGATCGGAACCGTGTTCTTAACGTTGAAGTAGCCACGGCAACTTTGAGCCGTCAGCGTGGGTGCATCTACCCCGATCGCCGCGAGCGCATCGAAGCACTCGCCTAGCGGTTTGGCAACGCTAACCGGTTTGGGTGCGGTCTGACAACCAGCCGCTAGCCCCAGCAGCACGGCCAGCGCTGATCCTTTAGCCAATCCACCCGTCAGTGTCATGGCTTCATCTCGGCGCGGACTTTATCAACCAAGAAGTTGACGGTTTGAAACACTTGAGGACCTTCGCCTTTAACCACGTATTTACCATGAACGACCACCGCAGGAACACCGGTTAACTGGTAGCGCTGGGCAGCGGCTTTGGATTTGCCGACCTTGGTAGAAACTGCAAAGGAGTTATAGAGTTGGTTGAACTTTTTGGTGTCGACACCTTGTGATCCGTAAAAGTCAGACAGTGACTTTTGATCAAATAGGCGCTGATTGCCCTTGTGGATCGCATCGAAGGTTTTTTGTTGAACGCTATCGAGTTTGTTCATGTACTGCACGCTGTAAAACCCTCTGGCATTTGCCTCCCAAACAGGGTTCAGCGCAGCTGGGGTGTGATAAAAAGCGACGTCTTTAGGCTTCGTGCGGTCGTACGCCTGAGAGTAAGGCTCAAGATTGTAGCAGTGGCCGCAGCCATACCAGAAAAACTCGCGAACCACGATCTTGTTACCCAGGATAGTTTCAGGGTTAGATAGAACCGTGTAGTCCTGCCCTTCGATGGGGGCGGCTTGTGCGGGCAGAGCAAAGAGGCTTGCCAGTAAGGCAATGACAGATAATGCAGAGAGTCTGAGTGTGTTCATATGCAGTCCTTTGTTGATTGGGGCAGTATACCATAAAGTGGCTCGCCAGCTGTATGGCCAGCGTTGTTTTACTGGCAGCGAGCTTTGAGATCATGTTAAGGGCGATATTGGTTTATTTTAGCGATGAGGTAACAGGCTGATCAGGGGTTGCTTTAGACGGTGTTAAGTCTGGCGCCGCTAACCACAGAGTCAAATTAATCAAAAGCTTAAGAGGGATCAACTTAGATTGGTACGTTGATGACAGGCGCAGTGCTGAGCCGCCTAATTGGCGGTGCGTAAAACTGAGCGGCACACCGCGCCGATCGACGGGAATCTGGGAAGCACTTTTATCGATGTTAAAAGGGCAAGAGGAAAATTTTGATCCTCTGCTAAAGCGTTCATGCTCGATGAGCCTAGGTAGTTAGCTTGCGCAAATGCGCAGCAGGTTTTTGCTATGATTGCTCATCGCCCGACAATTTGAGCCGTCATGAATCCATCCTCTTCCGCCCCAAACCCATCTGATTTTAACAATGTCGACCCCAGTGAGATCGGCAAGTTCGACGCGCTCGCCGCCGATTGGTGGGATCCCAAGGGGCAGTCGGGACCACTTCACACCATCAATCCGGTCAGGCTCGACTGGATAGAGGGGCAACTGGACAGCTTTGAGGGTAAAAAAGTGCTGGATGTTGGCTGCGGCGGCGGACTCCTGAGCGAGGGTATGGCGCGCAGGGGAGCTATTGTGACGGCGATTGATTTGTCACCTGAAGCGCTCAAAGTGGCTAAAGGTCATGCTGAGGATCAAGGGGTGGTAGTTGATTATCGACAAATCAGTGCTGAGGAGTTGGCAAGTCAGGCGGCAGGTAGTTTTGATGCGGTAACGTGCCTCGAGATGCTGGAGCATGTGCCAGAGCCGCGAAAAGTGATTGAGGCATGCGCTAGCTTGCTTAAGCCCGGCGGGCAGGTGTTTTTCTCAACCATCAATCGCCACCCAAAAGCCTATGTCCTCGCGGTACTGGGTGCTGAGTATGTGCTCCGATTACTGCCGCGCGGGACCCACGAATACGCCAAATTCATCAAGCCGGTCGAAATGTACCGCGCTGCTACTGGCGCTGGTTTGAGCCACGCCAAGACCAGCGGGCTGAACTATAACCCGCTGCTCAAAAAAGCATGGCTGTCTGACGACACTGACGTGAACTACTTTATGTCTTACGTGAAGCCTGCTGCATGAGCGAGCAGGAGAGCAGCGCGCAAGCTTTGAGCGGGGCAAGTAGTCAGGATCTGGGCTCCGAGAGGGCTGATGTAACAGCTGCAAAGTCTGAGAGACTCAAAGGGGCTATAAACACGCCTATGCCGCAAGCAGTGATCTTTGATCTGGATGGTACTTTGGTAGATACCGCGCGCGATTTTGTGCGCATCGTGGTTGAGATGTGCGCCGAGGCTAAGATCGAGCCGCCGAGCGACACTCAAATCCGCCACCAAGTTTCCTCCGGTGCAGCAGCCATGGTGCGTCTGTTTGCGGGCGAGATCAGTCGTCCAGTCGCTCAAAGCGGGACTGAGCGGAGCGGGCACGTTGTCAGTGACTCTAACCTGAACCAATCTGCTTCGGATGCTGACCTGGAGACACGGGTTCAAGCTCTTCGCGAAGAATTTGTGCACCGCTATGCTGAGCAGATCTGTGTGGACTCGATGGTTTACCCCGGAGCAGATGAGCTAATCAAAGCGCTCAAGACGCGCGGGGTCAAGCTGGGCATCGTAACCAACAAGCCAAAGCTGCTAACTCAAAAACTCAGCGCTGCGCTTAAGCTGGATCAGCACTTTGCCTCGATCTTAAGCCCCGAAGACGTGAGTCAATCTAAGCCCGACCCTGAGGCGCTGTTTTTGGCGGCCAAGCAGTTGGGTGCTTTGCCTGAGAGGTGTTGGTATATCGGCGATCATGAGCGTGATATTGAAGCGGGCCGCCGTGCTGGCATGACCACGGTGATTGCTCGCTACGGGTATATCGACGCTGACGCTGAGCAGGATTTGCGTGCCCAGTGGCAGGCCGATCATCAGGTGCATAGCTTAAGCGAGCTCTCGCAATTGTTGGGTTTGCCGCCTGCTGATCTAAAGCCTGATTAAAATGTCAGTGCGGCGTGCATCGAGCCCGTCCAATTAGATCGTCTTTTTAAATCAGCTTTAGAGGCCGGTTATCCTTGTGATGGGCAAACCAATAACCATCTAGAGAAAGTGACTATAAAAACCATTAGCAAGGTTTGCGCGGTCCGCCCAGTGATTGAGCTTAAATCGGGACAGGTCAAAGCGTTTATATCGGCTCGGGGCTTTGAATCGGTATTTTCCAAAGATATCTGGTGCTAATTGTTGATTTTTAAATTAGCCTCACCGGACTCAAAGTTTTTTTATAAGGTAGGTGCTGCTTATTACCTCAGATTTTTTCATTAATTTGACCATGTAAGCCACCTCACCCTGTACTTCTTGGTCGAAAACTTAGCGACGCGGCATAAAGAGTTTTTTGTTGTCTGATGCGACATAAAAAGCACCGAGTTAAAGTCTCAGGTGTTATCTAGCCATGAAGAATGTCTGACGTTAGCAGTTTTGGCTCCAGCATAGTTTGCTCACGCATACATCTATATCATTTGTCTGACTTAAGTGATGCAGTCGGTAGCAAAGCATGATCGCCGCTCTTGTTGGCACAACTCCCTGCCAGCTTTTATGCTTCCTACGGCTGCGCATAACCCAGCACTAGCTGGGCAAAATATTAGATTGTAGATGGCAGTAGTGATCAGTTGAAATCGGTTTTGGGCTGTCTCATGGAAGACATTTTGCTGATGGTCGTCAAGCTTGCGTATAATTTAGTGCTCAATCACCACCAAAGCTTGCCATGACCCAGCCTGCGCTCACCCATGATCAGATTCGAGATTTTGCTGCCGCCTCACAAGAGCTTGCCGGTAAAGTGGTGCTGGTGACCGGGTCGACCTCGGGGACTGTCTCTTATACACATCTCCGAGCCCACGAGACTAGGCATGATCTCG
>CAJXOR010000049.1 GCA_913057715.1 uncultured Moraxellaceae bacterium | reverse complement strand
GAGATCATGCCTAGTCTCGTGGGCTCGGAGATGTGTATAAGAGACAGGCCTGAGAGGCTTGGATCAGCGCTCGCATCAACTGCTCCTCAGTGATCGCGTTGACCTTGATGATGATGCGCGCCGGTTTGCCCGCTTTGGCGTTTAGAGTTTCCTGATTAATCAGCTCAATCAGCGGTTCATGCAGGTGAAAAGGCGCGTGCAGGATCTGGCTCATCACCGGCTCTTTGCCCATACCAGTCAGCTCCTGAAACACCGAGTGCACATCCGATGTAATCTGCTGATTTGACGTCATCAAGCCGTAATCAGTGTAAGCACGAGCGTTGCCGGGGTGATAGTTGCCGGTACCTAAGTGTGCGTAGCGTTTGAGCCCCTGTTTTTCACGGCGCACGATCAAGCAGAGTTTCGCGTGAGTTTTAAAGCCGACCACGCCGTAAAGCACCACCGCACCTGCTTTTTGCAAGCGCGCGGCAATCTCGATATTGGGACCTTCATCAAAGCGTGCGCGCAGCTCAACGACCGCCGTCACTTCTTTACCGCCTCGAGCCGCCGTACACAGCGCCTCAATCACCTCTGAGTGCTCGCCAGATCGATATATCGTCTGCTTGATGGCGAGCACCTTAGGATCAGAGGCCGCTTTTTTGAGCAAATGGATAAATGGCTCCAGCGAGTGAAACGGGTGGTGAATCAACAAATCGCGCTCACGCAAGATCTTGAACACGCTGCGCCTGGGGTCGAACTCTTCAAGCTTGGCGTGCTCAAACGGCTTAAAGTACAGATCGGGCCGCCCTTCAAATCGTGTGATCAAGCGGGTCATGTTCACCGGACCATCGACCCGGTAAAGCTCACTGTCAGTTAGATCGTATTGCTTGAGCAGATATCGATACAGATGCTCAGGACAGTTGGTGGTTACCTCAAGCCGTACCGCTTGGCCATAACGGCGACTCGAGAGCTCACCCTCCAGCGCCTTAGCCAGATCATCGATATCGTCGTCAATTTGCAAATCCGCGTTACGGGTGACGCGAAACTGGTGACAACCGATGGGCTTCATGCCAGGAAACAACAGAGCTATGTTTTCATGAATCACTGCGGAGAGCATCACAAACTGATCTTGAGAGGTCGCCACCTCATCTGGCACACGGATCACGCGCGGCAAGCTGCGAGGCGCAGGAACGATTGCGCGGTTGATCGCGCGGCCAAAAGCGTCTTTACCCTCCAGCTCCACGATAAAGTGCAGGCTTTTGTTAACGACTTTAGGAAATGGATGCGCTGGGTCCAGACTGATCGGCGTCAACACTGGCTGCACTTGGTGGGTGAAGTAATCCAGCATCCAGGCGCGCTGTTTTTTATTGATCTCTTGGCGCTTTAAATAAGTAATGCCTTGCTTTTTAAGCTCTGGCAACAAGGATTGGTTGAGCACCTCATACTGACGGTGAATCAACTGATGCGCCCGCTCACTGATCTGCTTGAGTAACTCTGAGGGTATGATTTGATCGGGACGACCGGAGTCATCGCTCAGGCTTAGTTTTTGTATGACACCAGCGACACGGATTTCAAAAAACTCATCGAGATTGCTTGAGACAATCAGCAAAAAAAACATCCGCTCAAGTAGCGGCACGCTGGTGTCCAGTGCCTGCTCCAGCACACGTTCTTGGAAGTTGAGTAGTTCAAGCTCCCGGTTCAAAAAATGTCGAGGTTCAGGCAGCATGCGGATTGTAATTTAAGTCATTGATGATCTACATGTTAGCTCACCAATGTTTCAACCCGATGGCAATGCAACCTGATTCATACGCTTTTTGATGGTGCGGATCTTACCGTTGAGACGGCCATTGCCACGATGGTCCTGATAATACTTGGGATTGGGCAGGATTGACGCTAAAAAGGCAGCCTGATCTTTGGTCAAACTTTTAGCTGATTTACCGTAGTAGTGCTGAGCTGCCGCTTCAGCTCCATAGATTCCATCACCATACTCGACGACATTTAAGTAAACCGTCAGTATCCTTTGTTTGCTCCAAAGCCCCTCAATCATCAGGGTGATCAGCGCCTCCTCACCTTTTCGGATATAGGATCGGTGACCGGTTAGGAAGAGGTTTTTAGCCAACTGCTGCGTGATGGTTGAGCCCCCACGAACTTTTTTACCTGACTCGTTTGAGGCATAGGCTTTTTTCATCGACTCAAGATCAAAACCGTGGTGTGCGGTGAAGCCAGAGTCTTCAGAAGCTAGGGTGGCGCGCTTGAGATTATCGGAGAGTTTATCGCCCGCTAACCACTCTTGGGTGACCGGCGTGGATCCAGTGATCCGGTGGGAAATCATGAACATGGAGTTGGTGACAGGAACAAACTTCCAGACCAGAAGCACCCCAGCAATCATCAGGTGCAATACCACCCAAAGACCAACCAAGGTCAGCAGCAACCGCTTGAGTCCCCTAAGCATAAGCCATCACCCCTAAAAAAACTTAACGATGATAACTGATTCTAAAACAGTTGGCTGATGAAACTTAAGACAACTCAGTCTTCCTGAATCCCCTCTTGCTCAGCGCTTGAGGAGGCTGGCTGGTAGTTCTTCAGACGCCCAGATGTTGCAGCAATCCGCTCAAGCTGAAGATCCAGCTCTTTAACCAGCTGTGCTTTTTCCAGTTGCAAGGAAAGCGTCTTGATGTCGCCGCCAACAGAATCAAGATTTTGAACCGTGTCTTTTAGTTTTAACTGGAGCATGGAGAGTGCACCGACAACCGAGTCAGGCTGCTTGACGGTGATTTGCTGGTTGAGATCGCCCTGAGCCAAATGATGGGTGATATCCAGCACCTTTTCTGGCCCGCTACCCAATAGTGCAAACAAGTCCTGAACGACTCGGATCATGAAGAAAATCAAAATGCCCGATATCAATACAGCAAACAGGACAAAAGTTAGGTTTCTGATCACCACACTCGAAACCGACTTGTTCGATTGGCTTTGATAGCTTTGATTGACGTAATCTTGCAAGTCTTCATTGAGTGAAGTCATTTGCTCTGTCACATTGATATCGGTGTTTCGAGTGAACAGATCGGCGGTTTGCTGGGCACCATAGGTCGAAGTATCGTAGGTCTCAATCGCCTGAGCATAGCGCTGTGTCAGTTTTTGATGCTCTTCAATCAACTGATTGAGTTTTTCAAGTATTCCGCGCTGATTCAGACCGATCAGCTCAGCTCTGAGCAGATCAAGATTGCGCTGGGTTTCTGCAGACGCACTTTCAAATTCCCGAATATACTGAGGTTTCTGCGTGGCCACCGAACCGCGCAGCAGGATATTTTTCCAGGCTAGCAGCTGGTTTTGGTAAGACAGTCCAGCTGATTGGCTCAACTGACTCACCAAGGTCAGCTGCTCAGCCTTTGAAAAAGCACTGCTGGTCTTAGTCACTTGTGTCGTCGAGGTCACCAAGACCAAAAGCAGCAATGCCGCCACTGTCCCAGCGATGCCCATGCACAGTGCAAATATCTTTCCTTGAAAGTCCAAATCTCTCTCCCTCTTTGCGCAATCCTTGCGACTTCAAATTAATTATTATCAATCTTAACTGCTAATTGTAAGTGATAAGCCACTCAGATGACTGCGTCAAGTTAATTCGCATCATCAACGGCAAATAAACCTTCACTAGCCATCTAAGGCAGATCCAAGCAACTCTCAACAAACCCTGCAAGCTAACACTTACCTTTTGACTGAACTTTATTAAAGCTAACTCATGCGCCGCTTATCAACTGCCAATCCCCAATCTCGGTATATAGAGCCGTAAATCAAAGATCTAAAAACAAGGTTACTTTGACAGCTACCCCTCAACAGGGAGGCAACAACTGACGCAACTTAAAAATGATAGCCTTTATCGATATAGCTAGCGGCAGGTAACCCAACCTAATCAGAACCGAGTGAAGCCAAGACGATTAGAGAGTGCTGAGTCAGCACTAGTTTAAGTGACCCAGCTACACTCCTTTTAACTTTACCAATCTCTAACTAGTTTGATGGAGCTTGCAGAGCGTCATCAACTTAATTTAGCGGTACTACGCGCATCACCTCAGATAAAGTTGTTAATCCCATGGCTACTTTCTTAGCGCCAGCGATGCGAAGTGGTTGCAAGCCTTCCTGATACGCCAGAGCTTTGATTTGAGCAAGCGGCGCTTCATCGGCAAGTAATCGCTTAAGTTCGGTGCTCAGCACCATTATCTCGTAAAGCCCAACCCTACCCCGATAACCCGAGCCTCGGCAGTTATCACAACCCACCGCTTCATAAACTTGCTTGGGGGCAGGCGCGCGCCAAGGCGCAACCAATTGCTCCCACAAACCCTCATCGACGCTCGTCTGACGCTTGCAGTCGGAGCAAAGCGTGCGCACCAATCTTTGAGCCATGACACCCAAGATCGTCGCACTGGTCAAAAAAGGCTGCACGCCCAGATCATGCAATCGGGTTAAGGAACTGGGCGCATCGTTGGTGTGCAGAGTTGAGAGAACCAAGTGACCGGTTAGTGCCGCCTGCACCGCCATGCCAGCAGTTTCTGCATCACGGATCTCACCAATCATGATGATGTCGGGGTCTTGGCGCATCAAGGAGCGGATCCCATCGACAAAGTTCAGATCGATGTTGGTTTGCACCTGCATCTGATTGAAAGTGGGCTCGATCATCTCGATCGGATCTTCAATCGTACAGACATTGACCTGTTCGGTGGCAAGCTGCTTAAGCGTTGAGTAGAGCGTGGTGGTTTTACCTGAACCCGTTGGACCTGTGACCAAGATAATCCCGTTTGGGTGTGCAGCCATGGTTTTCCACTTCTCCAGATCCTCGCCGGTCAGACCCAACTGCTCAAACGAGCGCACCAGTACTTCAGGATCAAACACCCTCATCACTAACTTCTCACCAAACGCGGTTGGTAGAGTCGATAGGCGAAGCTCAGTTTCAAGCCCCTTAGGCGTTCGGGTTTTAAGCCTGCCGTCTTGAGGTTTCCGGCGCTCGGCGACATTTAGCCTACCCAAGATCTTGATCCGCGCCACCACCGCTTGCATGATCGCAGGCGGCATGTTGTAAACCGTGTTCAGCATCCCATCGATACGGAAGCGCACGTTGCCCGACTCACGCCTGGGCTCTAAGTGGATGTCCGAAGCTCCTTGAGAAAATGCGTACTGAAACAACCAATCGACGATCTTTACGATGTGCTGATCGTTAGCGTCTGGGTTCTCGTTGTCTCCCAGCTGCAGCAGCGCCTCCATGGAGCTGCCCATCTTGCCGCCGTCCTCAAACGCTCCCTTGATCGCGCGGGTAACCTGATAAAACTCAGGCCGCACTCGGTTGATCTGCGCTGGACTCACCAGCACCCGCTCGATCTTTTTAGGCTTAACCGTCTGAGCAAGCCCAGACACCCAGTCAGTGTAAAATGGCTGATCGGTCGCCACCACCACGGTGTCCGAGCTCACCTCCACCGCCAAGATACAGTGACGCAGCGCATACTCGTAAGACATGATCGCGGTCACGCCTGGTACATCAACCTTTAGTGGATCGATGTTTCTCACCTCAAGCTCAGTCTGCTCGGCAAACCAAACCATGAGTGAACTCAAATTTAAAGGCTTCTCCGAGTCTTGTCGCTTAAGGCCAAAAGTTGCGATAAACTCTAGCGGGTGGAGTCTTAGCTGATCTTTTTTGCGGCTGGTGGTGGCCACTAAGTTTTTATCTCTGGCACTGATCCATCCGCTTTTCTCGAGCTCCTCTAGGCACCAGCGCAAATCAACCAAGATCGAGGGCATGTTCTTTTGCATCAGCTTCCTTAACTAATAGATGAGTCGACTGGCCTGGCTCAGAGCGCATCAAGCTAAGATCCAGCACACTTTAGATCAAATACCCTCTTCCCTGTGCTTTAGAGGCAAACCAGCAGCTACCCGCAAAATATAACATGACAGCAACTATCAAAGAGCTCAAGCCCTAACGCCGGCAAGATTTATCGGTGGTGGGCATTTGATTGATACTGCCCAACAAGTTTTACAACATTTAAGACTGCTATCCCAGTTAGCGCTGAGTTAAGCTTGGGATCAAAGAAATTTGGAACCACTGCGTTATGCTGCCAGCCCCACTTCAAAAAAACTTAACACTACCCGTCATCGCTGCGCCTATGTTTTTGGTGAGCGGCACGAAGCTTGTGACCGCCTGCTGCCAAAGCGGGGTGATTGGCACATTTCCCGCGCTCAACGCCCGTAGCTCCGAACAACTAGATGAGTGGATCACCCAGATCAAAAGCGAGTTAAGTGACACAAGTACCGCCTTTGGCGTGAACTTGGTGGTTCACCGATCAAACGAGCGACTGGCGAGTGATCTTGAGGTGATCAAGTCGCACAAGGTGCCACTGGTGATCACTTCTTTAGGTGCTGACCCTGCGGTGATTGAGACAGTGCACAGCTACGGCGGCAAAGTTTTTCATGACGTGGTTAACCTGCGCTTTGCTAAAAAAGCGGCTCAAAGCGGTGTCGATGGCTTGATCGCGGTTTGTGCGGGCGGAGGCGGTCATGCGGGCACCAGCAGCCCCTTTGCGCTCATAGCTGAGATCCGTGAGTTCTTTGACGGTACGCTGCTTTTAGCCGGAGCGATCAGTAGTGGCCGTGACATCGCCGCAGCCCGTGCCCTGGGTGCTGACGCCGCTTATATGGGTACGCGTTTCATCGCCACGGCTGAGGCAAACGTGTCTGACGACTATAAAACCATGATCGAGCAATCAGGCAGCGCCGATGTGGTCTACACCCCGAAGATCTCAGGAGTTCCCGCCTCCTTTTTAAGTAAAAGCCTGGATCAACACGGCGTAGATCTTGCCACGCACCAGCCGCCAACCAAACTGGACTTTGGTGCAGAGCTCAGCGCTGAAGACAAACAATCAGTTGACCACAGCGGCCCCAAGCCTTGGAAAGATCTGTGGTCGGCTGGCCAAGGTGCCGGCGCAATCAAAAGCTCACCCAGTGTAAGCTCGCTGATCGCTGAGCTGACCTTCGATTACAACGCAGCCATCGAATCGCTGAGCAACCGCTGATCTTACCAACACTCACCGCAAGGATGCAGACCCTATGAAAACCTATCAAACGCTCGATTTAGAATTAAACAACCACATCTTGACCCTCCGACTGAACCGGCCTGAGGCCATGAACGCCTTTACGCCGCTCATGTGCAACGAGCTGATTGAGGTATTTGATGAGGCTAGCGCAAACGACGAAGTTCGGGTGATCGTGGTGACCGGATCAGGCCGGGCATTTTGCGCGGGCATGGACTTATCTAAAGAGGGAAATGTCTTCGGTCTCAACGAATCACTCAGCCCCAATCTGCGCGATCTGAACGAGCGTTTTGACGATCCTGAGATCGTCGATGGCGTGCGCGATACCGGCGGCCGCGTGGCGCTTTCTATCTTTAACTGCGACAAACCAGTGATTGGCGCCATCAACGGCGCGGCGGTTGGCATCGGCGCCACCATGACCTGCGCCATGGATATCCGCTTAGCTTCAACCAAAGCCAAGATCGGCTTTATCTTTAGCAAAGTAGGGATCGTGCCTGAAGCTTGCTCCAGCTGGTTTTTACCACGAATTGTGGGCATGCAAACGGCGCTTAAGTGGACGCTAACCGGGGATATCTTTGGAAGCGATGAAGCGCTTAAAGCTGGTTTTGTGACTCAAGTCTGTGAGCCTGAGGATCTCTTGACTCAAGCTTACGCCATCGCCGCGCAGATCGTAGAGCGCTCAGGTGTATCGGCTGCAATGATCCGCCGCATGATGTACCAAAACAGCGCACTCGCTCACCCTGCCGACGCACATAAAGTGGAGTCTTTGGGCATGTTTTACACCAGCCTAAAAGACGGTAAAGAGGGCGTCGCCAGTTTTCTTGAGAAGCGCGAGCAAAACTTCACTGCGAAAGTCTCAACCGATCTGCCGCCGATTCGGGAGTGGTTGAGTGAGCTAAGCCACAAGAGTTAATTGCTGTTGAGGGCTTAACCCGCCCGATTAAGGCCTTTAATTTAAAAGCTTCAATCATCGATTGAGTGCACCAAACCCATTCAATCGATGATTAGGCTGACGCCAACTACCTCAAAACCTGAATCCGCAGCACGAAATTGAACATCTAGTTTTTTCCATCTGAGCCCATACACTCGCTCGTCCAGCTTTTCTGCTCGGTAAGCTGGACGTGGGTCTTGGGCGATCACCGCTTTGATTAGATCTTGATCCTCCATAAATCCCAACTCTGCTAACTGATTTAAAGCTAACTGACTAAAGATCACCTCATGAGCAATCGGCGCATCAAAGCCCGGTGCCTCGGCAGTTGCCACCGCGTCGCTATAGGGCAGATAAGGCTTGATATCAAAGATCGGCGTGCCATCAATCAGATCGGCGCCGCGCACCCAAAGCGTCGCTTTATTATCGCTCACCTCCACCCGATCCAGCTTAACCACGGAGAGCCCAAGCGGGTTGGGTCTGAACATACTGCGGGTGGCGAACACGCCTACTTTTTGGTTGCCGCCAAGCCTAGGCGGACGTACGCGAGCAGTGAAGTCCGTGATGGCCTTGATCGCATGAAACTCCCACACCAGCCACAGGTGGCTGAAGCTCTCTATTCCCTCAAAGGCAGCAGGATCCCCGTAAGGATCATAAAACTCAATCTGGCACTCCAAATCCACGAGCCCAGGCTGACGCGGCGCTCCAAACTTTTGCTTCAGGGGTGAGCGCAGCACAGCGATGGGGTTAATCAGCATGGAACTCAAATCAGCGACAGATCGGTACGTTAAGTTTACGGCAAATCCGTTGGCATTTTTAAGCGAGCTAGTGATCCACCATAATCCTAAAAAACACCTGCTCAATTGCGCTATAATATGCGCCTAAATTTATTGACCAGCAGCGTGATTGCTGGGCCCATCCTTTTTGGAGGCAGCTATGGCGGCATTTAATACCGAGACAATCACCTCTGTCCACCACTGGAACGACACCCTGTTCAGCTTCAAGACCACCCGCGATCCCGGTCTGAAGTTCAAAAATGGCCAGTTTGTCATGATCGGTCTGATGGTCAACGGCAAGCCGCTGATGCGCGCCTACTCGATTGCCAGCGCCAATTATGAAGAGGAGCTTGAGTTCTTCTCGATCAAAGTGCCGGACGGCCCGCTGACTTCAATCTTGCAAAAGATCCAAGTTGGCGATGAGCTGCTGATCAGCAAGAAACCCACTGGCACCTTAGTGCACGACGACCTACTGCCCGGCAAAAACCTCTACTGTCTGTCAACCGGCACCGGCCTTGCGCCCTTCCTTGCGATCGCGCGCGACCACGAGACTTACGAGCGCTTTGAAAAAGTGATCATCGTGCACGGAGTTCGCTGGACCTCAGAGCTTGCCTACCAAGACCTGTTTGAAAACGAGCTACCGAACAACGAGTACTTTGGCGATATGGTTCAGGGCAAACTGATCTACTACCCAACCGTCACCCGCGATGAGTTCCGCAATAAAGGTCGCCTGACCAGCTTGATTGAAAATGGCAAATTGTTTGAAGACATCGGGTTGCCGCGCTTCGACCCAGCGGTCGACCGCGCGATGATCTGCGGAAGTCCAGGCATGTTGGACGACACCGCAGCACTGCTCGACCAGCACGGCCTCAAGATCTCCGCGCGCATGGGTGAGCCAGGCGACTATGTGATCGAGCGTGCGTTTGTTGAAAAGTAATTTGTGAGTTTAAAAAACCGCCGATAAGGCGGTTTTTTTTGGCTTGAGTTTATGGCTTAGGGTTTGTGTCGCTGCCCTGATCGAGTTTTAAAACAAGCGAAGTTTGGGGTTTGGTGACATTTGACTAAAGTAAACTGGGTTAACCCTCCTTGAGCTGAGTCTGCAGGTCTCTGAGCGCCGCCCAATCTGCTTTGGCCGCAAGGGCGGCTTGGTCAGGCCAGGTTGACGGGTTGTGTACGGCAAAGCGTCCGCCGCCGTTATCGAGGATCTGCTGACAGCCCTCAACCCCAAGGTTGCTCAGGGTCTGCCAGCTGAGCACACCCTGCGCTTCAAACAGCTCAGCGATCTTGGGGCCAACACCCTCAATCAGCTTCAAGTCATCTGGTTTAACCGGCTTTCCCATGATCCGGCGAGCCTCTTTAGTGTCAAACCAGGCTTTGGTTTTGGTGCTCGCCGCTTTTGATTTTCGAGTCTTAGCTGAGCTAGATTTGGCATCTTGGTGCGATACACTGGAAGCACTAGCATGGTTCGATGCATCCTCATCTGGCTTTGCAGAGGCGAGTGTCGGCTGCTCAGAGGCAGTTGCAGGTTTGTCTATGGACTCTGAATCCGATTGACTTGGCGGCTCATTGAAGCGAGTCTCAACAAATTCTTGAGGATTGATGCTGGAGCTGGGCAATTTATCTTCCAAGGTTGGATCGATCGGGGTACTTTTAGTTTTAGCTCCCTTGGAGATATTGATACGTGTCTCAAACACCCGCCCAGTCGAAGCCTCGCTTGCCATGTCTAAGTTGATGCCCGCCTCTTTAAAGCGCAGCAACTGATCACGAAGCTCACCCTCTGAAGCCTGGGAGTTTGCCAGCTGCTGCTCAGAAACTGAGAGTTGATTTTTAAGTCGCTCAATTTGCAGTGCCAAGCCGCGTAAGTAGCGCTGGCGAAGATAGAGCGCTGTCACGAGTGTACTCAATATGCCGGTGATCAGCGGGGCAAGCCAAGCGCTCATGTTTACTCCTAAAGTAGTTTGTTATTTGCTCTTTGGTGCTTCAAGCACGGTGTAGGCAGTGAGGTAATCAGAAAGCCCTGTGTCTTGTAAATCTTCAGTTGGCGCTTTAAGCAGCAGTATTTGCTCGGAGGCAAATCCTTGATTAACCAATCGCTCCACCAGCTTTGCGCCTGTTTCAGCGTCACCATGATTGATTAAAAGCAGCTGATGTCCGCTACTTTGAGTCCAATTAAAAGCCTCGTCAAAAAACAGCCTCTCATCCAAACTCATGGGTTCAAGCGCTAGATTGATTCGCATCGCGAGTTGCTGCTTATCAGTCTTTGGCTTAGTTTCGCTAATTTCGAGGCGCTCAAGCTGACAATCGGACTCAGCCTGAACCTGCAGATCTAATTGAGATTCTAGGGTCTTAATTGATGCCGCTGCTTGAGCAGCTCGGGCAAAAGCCAAACTAGAGAAGACGCCGCCCACGTCGCTATCAGGACTATCGGGAGTGCAGGCAGCCACCAAGTAGGCACGATAAAGGTCAAGCTCTGAGACAAACGCCGTGAGCTCATCAGCTCTAAACACCGGCTCAAAAGCGCCAGAGGCAAAACTCATCAGCTCTTTTAGAGTTGGCTGAGACTCTTCTGTCATGACCTCAGTCTGAGCATCTGTTTCAAAGGGCTCTTCAGGGTTTTTGATTGAAGCAGCGGGAAGCTCAATTGGTGGATAAACACGCTCAATCCAAACACCCAAAAGCGAGCCTGCGCCCCAAATTGAAAACAACAGCAAGGCAACATAAAACCCGCCAGGTATGCTCTGCAATGGATTTTTGCGTCTTTTTTTCTGTTTGGTCGAGATAGCGTTTTCGGGAATTCTCATGTGACACTGACTGCCCTGTATCACTTAAGCTTAACGCGCTTACCCAGCTTAAGCCACCCACAATGTTCTGGTGACTTTCATCGTCAATCAGCCTGCATTAACTGCCACTTATCATTTGGTGGCAACTGGCCTCATCTCATCTTCACATGGCGTGCGGGATGCGATAGTATCTAATAAACAAGTGTTCACTGATCTCGACTGCAAGTGGCTGAACCCTACGCCCCGCAGTGCTATCATCGAGATCATTTTGCTCAATACCCTGCTCAGACTTGGGAGTCTTATGTCAAAACACAGCTATATCGTTGATCCAGTTCTTGAAGCCGAATACAAAAAAGCGCCGATCGACTGGACTCCGACCCTGATGCTGATACTGACGCCGATTGCTGCGTTGATACTGGTGCCTTGGTTCGGCTTAACCTACGGCTTTAGTGTTGGCGCTATCGTCACCATGGTGCTTTTCATCATCTGGAACGGACTTGGGATCACCGCGGGTTATCACCGTCTTTGGTCGCACAAGACCTATGAAGCCCACCCTGTGGTGCGCTTTTTCTTACTGGCTGGTGGCACCATGGCGATCCAAAACACCGTGTTTGAGTGGTGCGCCGGTCACCGAATTCACCATCAGCACGTTGATCACCCTTACAAAGACCCCTACTCAGCGAAGCGCGGCTTTTTGTTCAGCCATATCGGCTGGATGATGAGAAGCTACCCCACTAGCCGCTACGACTTTAAAAACATCAAGGATCTCAAACAAGATCCCATGCTGGTGGCTCAGGATAAGTACTATGGTTTTTGGATTCTGCTGACCAACATAGGTTTGCCAGCGGTGGTCGGTCTGGCGATCGGAGATTTGTGGGGAACCTTAATTTTGGCCGGTCTGCTTAGGCTCGTGATCTCGCACCATGTGACATTTTTCATCAACTCTTTGGCGCACACGATCGGCAAACAGCCCTACACCGACACCAACACAGCACGCGACAACTGGTGGCTGGCACTGATCACATGGGGTGAGGGTTATCACAACTATCACCACTACTTCCAGATGGACTTCCGTAACGGCATCAAGTGGTGGCAATACGACCCAACCAAGTGGCTGATCGCAGGATTGAATAAAGTCGGTCTCACCTCAAACCTCAAGGTTGTCTCCAACTTGCAGATCAAACAGGCCGAACTGTCCATGCGCTTTAAAACAGCACAGCAGCGCATCCAGTTGTTTGGTTACAGCATTGAAGATGACATGCACGATATCAAGATGAACGTGCAGCATGAATTTGAGGCTTTTTCTGAGACGCTTGAGCGCTGGAAGCAGCTAAAAGAAGAGTCAATCGCGATGAAAAAACAAGCGCTGGTTCAAAAGAAAGAAGACTTGCAAGGTTCGGTTAAAAACACGCTGCATGAGATCGACCTAAAGCTTAAGTCTGACTTCAATCAGCTAGAGACGACTTTAGGTGATCACTCTCAGCGCTTAGAGGTTATCTTGCGCGACTTCAAACGCAAGGTTCGCGCTGCTGCTTAATCCCTTTATGCTTAAGCACACTTACCAACAACTGGACTCCAAGCTGTGGAGTTCGGTTACGCCGGACCCGCTTAACAGCCCGCGCTTAGTTCACTGGAACCAAGCGCTTTTTTTGCGCCTTGGATTGCCAAGTGAGTGGAAAACAAAAGCTGCTGAGATCCTCAGTGGCAACCACGTGCCAAGCGATGCTAAGCCGATCGCGATGGCCTATGCCGGTCACCAGTTTGGTCACTTTGCCGGTCAGCTCGGCGATGGGCGCGGCATGTTGCTTGGCGAGGTGCAGACGGATAAAGACTCAACCCTTTATGACCTCCACTTAAAAGGCGCGGGCAAAACCCCCTACTCCCGCGGAGGAGACGGCCGCGCGGTGCTCAGATCAAGCATACGCGAGCACTTAGCTGGACAGTTTTTAAGCGCTTGCGGCGTGGCCTCCTCAGAAAGCCTGGGGTTGGTTAGCTCGTCAACGTCGGTTCAGCGCGAGCGCATGGAAAGTGCGGCAGCGCTGCTCAGAGTCTCGGACACCCACATACGTCTGGGTCACTTTGAGTGGATAAATGCCTACGGTGCCAGCACGCTCACGGACTTCACTGACTACGTGATTGATCGCCACTTCCCAGAGCTGCGTGAGCTCACGGACGGTAGTGATGTGATCCTTGCGCTGGCTCAAACCGTGATTAAACGATCAGCCCGCATGATCGCGGATTGGCAGCTGGTGGGTTTTTGCCACGGGGTCATGAACACCGACAACTTATCGATTACCGGCACCACGCTGGACTTTGGCCCCTATGAGTTTATGGAGAGCTTTGATCCGACGCGGATTTTCAATCACACCGATGCCCGCGGCCGCTACACCTACCAGAACCAGCCACACATAGCGCACTGGAACTTATCGATCTGGGCGGGTCAGCTACTGCCGCTTGGTGAGCACCGAAAAGCGGATTTACAGAGTGCACTGGATCAGTTTGCGCCTGAGTTCTTGAGTGCGTACCACAGCGGTCTAGCCGCTAAGTTTTCTCTAAACGACACAGATGAGACGCGCGATTTTACCAACGCTTGGCTTAACTGCCTGCAAACCCACCGACTTGACTACACCAACGCTTTTGTCTGGCTCACCGGCGACAAACCGCCGCTCTCCTCCAGTGATCTGAGCGCAGAGGCTGAAAATAACTTTACTGAACTGCTGGATCGACATGCCAAGCTTTTAAAAACCGAGTCAAATGGCCACCCGATTCGCCCCATCCGCATGATCCCGCGTCGTCACCTGTTAGACAGCGTGATTGCCGCTAGTGAGGCCGGTGAGTATGAGTTGATCGAACAGGTGTTTGACGCGCTCGCCAAACCTTTTGAGGCGCCCACCAACCAGGGTTGGCTCAGACCCAGCCCAGACGGAATGGGGTCGCTTAGTTGTTCTTCATAATATGGTAATTACATTAAGTGAAAATCTAAATACTCTGGAAAATTATACTCATCATGGCTCTTCGTTCTTTTGAGTTTTAATATATTTTTTGATTCCGTAAGACCTGTATTTTCATAAAAATTTGCAAGGACAATGTTATTGTAAGGATAGTCCAGTAATCTGATTAACTGATTGATATCTTCTTTATAGTTTTCACTTTTTACCTCAGGTAAAAAATTAATACTTTCGGTTATTTTTGAAAGATTTTGAATCAGTAAGTTAATTGAAACAATTAATTCTGCACTTAAACAAAAATCTGGATTTTCTATTATTAATCTATTAATAAATTTTTTATAAAAAGTATTTGGTAACTTCTCATTAGGAAATTTATTTAAAATGAAGTCACAAAATGCTTCACTTGAGTCTGATGAAATTGAAATTGTGATAGCCAACTCATCCGGAATACAGGAAATAACCTTTGGATCGCTTGAAAATTTTGATTTTCTAGAAATGTGAATTGCAGTTAAGAATTCCTGAATAGATTTGTGACAAAACTCGTACTTTCCAATGCCGCATTTTATGAATATTCCAGTATGCCCTTCTAATTCATTAATAACACTTAGACAATCATTTGATTCAAGTCTAAATTTTTTCTTAAACTCATCGAAAGCGTCTTGTAAATTTACTTCCGAAAACCTAGTTGAATTAAATTTAGTCGTTAAAACATAAGCCAAGTTTGCCAAAAACTTCTTCTTTTGCTCAAAATCATTCAAGTTAAAAACAGACTCTCTAGAGATTGATCTTTGAAAATCCCAATTCTTAATCATCAAGTCCAGTATGAGGTTGTATATCTCTTCGGATTTTTTTGGGATAGTTTTAGTACGCTGATAAATAACACATAGGTGAGCTAAATTAATAGGTTTTATTGTTGAATCCCTAAATGGACTGGCTTTTATTTTATCTAAAAAAACCTGAGACTCTTTTCTTGTTCCAAGCCATTTTTCTGCAAAATTAGAAATTTGATTATCATCTAAGGCTGCTATTTCGTTTTTAGAACAATTAGTTATATCAAATTGAAAATCAGCGCTTCTTGAAGTAAGAACTAATTTACTTTTATGTAGCGATGTGCATAGGTCTCTAAATTCCCTTAATACTGCATTTTTTAGATACTGATTTGGTATTTCGTCAAAACCATCTAAAATGATTAGTGCATTAATTTCTTCTAAAAATAGTGAAAAGTTATCCTTTAGAACTAATTCAACTAAAGCTCCATCAAAATCTTTTACATAAAGTTGAAAATTAAAGAAACTCAGAATTTTTTCTCTAATCGGAAACTCTATATTTTCATGTTTTGAATCAAAATCTCTCAAACGAATTAAAATTGGTAATTTTGACTGATTTACGAATTTATCCTTACCTTCAACTAAAGATTTGAAGATTTTTTTCATTGAAGTTGTTTTACCAGCTCCAGGCTGACCTAAGACAACTATGTGTTGATTTGACTCGTATATCTTATCTAATAATCTTCCCTTAGGTGTTTTATCTTTACTACCCAAATTATTTCTTACTGGATTAATATAAACATCTAGATCGATGTATACATCATCCAAGCTCCTATCATTATTAAGTAAGTCAAAGCTTATATTCTGTCTCTTATACACATCTCCGAGCCCACGAGACTAGGCATGATCTCG
>CAJXOR010000048.1 GCA_913057715.1 uncultured Moraxellaceae bacterium | reverse complement strand
TCTACACTATCCTCTTCGTCGGCAGCGTCAGATGTGTATAAGAGACAGGGCTTATATCTTAGGTGAGGCTGAGTTTTACTCACGAGTGTTTAGAGTCAGCGAAGATACGCTGATCCCGCGGCCGGACTCTGAGCACTTGGTTGATCTGGCGCTTAAGATCGGCGATGAGCTGGTGGTTAGTGGCCGCACGCCTAAAGTGTGTGATCTGGGCACGGGTAGCGGCTGTCTGTCGGTCAGTATCGCGCTTGATCGCCCCGATTGGTCGGTGTGGGCCACCGACTTGAGTGCACCTGCTTTAAGCGTAGCACGCCATAACGCCGCGGCGCTTTTGGCTGACGTGACATTTTGGTTGGGCGACTGGTTTGAAGCTCTGCCGACAGAGGCACGCTTTGATTTGATTGTCAGTAACCCGCCTTACATCGATGAAGATGACGAGCATCTTGAGAAGCTTGGCCATGAGCCCTTGAGCGCGCTGATTGCGAGCGACGCGGGGTTAAGTGATATCGAGCAGCTCATTGATCAAGCGCCTGACTTCCTAAACCCGGGTGGTTGGCTCATGATCGAGCATGGCTATGATCAGGGGCCGGCGGTGCGAGCGCTGTTTGTTCAACACTTTGTTGGGGTAGCAACTTTAAAAGACTACGGCGATAACGAGCGCGTTACTTATGGTCAGCTCAAGGCTGAAGCATGAGTGAGGCAGACCCTCAGTCACGAAAACCTGAGCGCCCCTCAAAGCACTTTAGTGATGCTGAACTCATGCGCTACGCCCGCCAAATCATCTTGCCGGGCTGGGATATTGAGGCGCAAAGCAAACTGGCACAGGCTCGTGTGCTGGTGGTGGGGGCGGGCGGTTTGGGTTGTCCCATCGCGCTCAGCTTATGCCGAGCTGGGGTAGGCGCGCTTTGCCTGATCGACAACGATGTGGTGGAGCTGAGCAACCTGCAGCGTCAGAGCCTGTTTACCGAGGCGCACTTAGGGCAATCTAAAGCTCAAGTTGCTGTTAGTGAGCTTAAAAAACACAACCCGTATGTGGTGCTCAGCGCAGTTCAGGATCGCGTGCAAAACTGCACACATGAGTTTTTGGGCGGATTTGATCTGATCATCGACGGCAGTGACAACTTTGCGACTCGTGATTGGCTGAACTCGGTGGCATTTGACTCAAAAGTCCCTTTGCTCAGCGCCGCGGCGGTCGGCTACGATGGTCAATTGGCTCTTTATGACTTTAGTCAATCAGATCAGGCGTGCTATCGCTGCGTATTTGGCGAAGGCGGGGTGGACACGCGCTGCAGCGAGCTTGGGGTGCTCACCACCACCACTCAAGTCATGGGGGCGTTGGCGGCCAACGCAGCACTGATCTGGCTTGGGCAGGGCGTTAACAATATAGAGAACCAACTACTGCTGTGGTCAGCCAAAACACTGACCAGCCGCAAGATAACTTATCACCGCGACCCCTTATGCGAGGTTTGCGGGACACCACCGGAGAGCACATGAAAAACCTGACCCCCAGACGACTTGATCTGCCAAGTGCGATTAAGCGCATGGCAAAAACTGCACGTGTGGCTGCTGAAACCGGGGTGAAGCTGGCGTCGGGTGAGCGCTTCGGACCGTTGATGTTAAGAGAAACGTTTGAGTCGATGGGTGCGACCTACATCAAGTTGGGTCAACTGATTGCCAGCTCACCCTCGCTTTTTCCTGAGGCTTATGTCACCGAGTTTCAGCAGTGCCTGGATCAGACAACGCCGGTGAGTTTTGAGTACATCGAGCAGATCTTGACTCAGGAGCTGGGCGATATCGCCAAGCACTTTAGTTTCGTTGACCCCAATCCGCTGGCTTCAGCTTCGATCGCTCAAGTGCACGTCGCTAAACTCTTGAGCGGCGAGGAAGTGGTGATCAAGGTGCAAAAACCCTTTATCGAAACCGTGATCAACACCGATCTGGGGGTGCTTGAGCTTGGGGTGCGCGCGGCTGAGAAGATCGTCCCCAAGATGAAACACGCCTCACTCTCCGGCATCGTCAACGAGATTCGCCGTGCGATGATCCTAGAGGCTGACTTCACCCAAGAAGCGCGCAACATCACCGAGTTCCAGCAATTTTTAGATGACACCGGCAACACTCGGGTGGTTGTGCCGCAAGTTTACTTTGAGCACAGCACCCGCCGCGTGTTGACGATGACCCGTTTCCACGGGGTCGCCATGACCGACCCAGCCAAGATGCGCGCTTATACCGACGATCCGGCGGGCGTGCTCAGTATCACGCTGAACACCTGGTTTGAGAGCCTCATGCAAAGCGCCAGCTTCCACGCCGATCTGCATGCGGGCAACTTGATGCTACTAAATGACGGCCGTATCGGATTCATCGACTTTGGGATTGTCGGTCGGATCGCACCTGAGAAGATCCAAAGTGCGATCAGTCTGTTTGAGTCGATTAACCAGATGGATTACGAGCAGATGGCGGTAAGCATGCTCGGCATGGGCATGACCACGCAAAAGGTCAGTACCGATGAGCTGGCAAGTGATCTGAAAGTGGTTTTTGAGAGTCTGGTTGAGGGCAAACCTGGCGCAAGCAACATGGATGACGACCTCTCGCAGATTTTGGTTCATGTCACTCAAGCGGGTGAGCGCCACGGGATCAAGTTCCCCCGTGATTTTGCGCTTCTGCTCAAGCAGCTTTTGTACTTTGATCGCTTCATGCGCGAGATCATGCCGGACGGTGAGATGTTAAAAGCCATGGGGCTTGAGGATTTTTAAGCGCCCAAGTGCTAAAGCTCATGCAAAATGCCAACCTTAGCCGCACCCACTGTAGATTTAAGTTTTGAGCACTAAGTAGCCGTAAAATCGGTAGCCATTATCAAGCACAAAAAAACCCCGCATCAGCGGGGTTTTTTCAATCAAGCCAGCTTACTTTTCCGAAAACAACTGATCGAGCTTGTTTTCATAATCGTGGTAGCTCAAAAACTCATAAAGCTCTTTACGGGTTTGCATGGTTGCTAGTGCGCTGGTCTGAACCCCTTCGTTTTTCAGGGTCTGGTAGACATTTAGCGCCGCTTGGTTCATCGCGCGAAACGCAGAAAGCGGGTAGAGCACCATATCCACGCCAACTGCCTTGAGCTGCTCAGTGGTGTAGAGCTCGGTCTGGCCAAACTCGGTCATGTTAGCCAGTACCGGGATATCGAGCGCGTCAGTGAAGCGTCGGTACATCTGGATATCAGTCAGTGCCTCAGCAAAGATCATGTCCGCACCCGCCTCAGCAAAGGCCACGGCACGCTCGACAGCAGCATCTAGGCCTTCAACCGAGAGCGCATCAGTACGCGCCATAACCACAAAGTCAGAGTCTTGCTTGGCGTCCAGCGCAGCCTTGATGCGATCAACCATCTCAGCCGTCGACACGATCGCTTTGTTGGGACGGTGGCCGCAGCGCTTTTGTGCCACTTGATCTTCTATATGAACTGCCGCGACCCCTGCCCGCTCCATCTGTTTGATCGTGCGAGCGATGTTGAAGGCGCCACCAAAACCGGTATCGATATCAACCAGCAGCGGCACGTCGGTGACCGCTGTGATGCGGGATGCGTCTTCCGCCACGTCGTTAAGTGAGGTCATGCCCAAATCAGGCAAACCAAAGGAGGCGTTTGCGACACCAGCGCCAGACAAATAAAGTGCATCAAAGCCCACTTGGGTGGCCATGAGCGCGGTATAAGCGTTGATGGTGCCAGCGATCTGAAGCGGGGAGTTGTTCTTTACTGCTTGTCTAAAACGAAGGCCGGGTGTGCTCATGGGGACTCTTTATATATTGGGTGGGCTAAGCTTAGGCGAGCCGTCTGCGCAGCGCAAGCCAACCAAGGCTTATGGGAAAAAAGCTGGCGTCCGGCACTAAAAGTGTCCAGTGAGTACGTCGCGGGATTACATACTGTTACTTATATAAAAAGTCATGATCGCTTTTTGTTACCAAAACATATAAAAACAGCGCTTACTCTGCTTAATTATAAATAACTGATGTTACAATTCAGGTATAAATATAATTTGCTCAGCGAGAATAGCGTCTTATGTTAGACAAACTGCGTGCGATGGCGATCTTTGCCAGTGTTGTAGAAAATGGCTCTTTTAGTCGCAGTGCCGAGGAGCTTGGCATCACCACCAGTGCTGTTTCTCAACAAATCCGCTCACTCGAAACTGATTTGGGTGTGGTTTTGCTTAACCGCTCAACACGCAAGATCAGCCTGACTGAGCCTGGCGAAGTGTTTTTTGAGCGCTGCCAAAACATGGTTAAAGAAGCGTCAATCGGCCGCGCCATGGTTGAGGGCTTAAGAGACGACATGTCTGGAACTGTGCGCTTAGCAACCTCTCCAGTGCTAGCACTTAAGCTGATCATGCCCTGTCTTAAGATATGGCTCTCTAACACGCCTGATCTCTCGTTCAATCTTCTGAGTGACTTCATGCACATAGATCTGATCGACAGACAGATTGATCTGGCAGTTCGCTGCAGTGAAAAACAGACCGAAGCTCACTTCGATCACTATGAGCTGGGCACTATCCCGATGATGCTGTGGGGATCACCTGAGTATCTGGAGAAGTTTGGCGGGGTTTTGACCAGCAAAACCTTGGAGCAGGCTAACCTGATCACAGTTGACGATGCCAAAGACAGTTACTTGTCTCGTATCGAGGTGGGCAACAAAAAACTGCGTTGTTCGAGTAACTTAGCGACCAACTCTCCAGACACAGCCAAAGATCTGGCCGTAAATGGCCTCGGTATCGTCAAACTTCCGCTATGTGATGTTCTCGATGAGATTGAGAGTGGAGATTTGGTGCCTGCAGCACCAGAGATCCGGATGTCCGATTTGTGCCTATACATCGTGACTCTGAAGCAGAGCCAACAGCCCGTTAAGATCGCCAAAGCGGCAGAGCTGATCAAAGGCTACTATCAAAACGAGTTTTTCGCCCAGATGGAGCGAGTCAAAGACATGCTCATCACCAGCAACCGGATGTATGGCTAAAAACCTTTAAGACAAAAAAACCGCTGAATCAGCGGTTTTTTTACGGTCTGACTTTTAGCTCTTGGCTAAAAAATCCTCAGTCATCTGACAAACCGAACTCACGATCTGTTCCGCTTGCTTTTGATTGGTTATCAAAGGCGGTAACAATCTGATCACCTTGCCTGCCGTGACATTGAGTAGCAAGTGGTAGTCATCTCTTGCAATATTGACGAGCTCAGCACAGTTAACGGGTAGCTCAACCCCTATCATCAGTCCCAATCCGCGGACATGACAACTCGCTGGCAAGCGCGCCTCAAACTGATCCTTCATCCACTGGCCGATATCGTGGGCATTTTGCACCGCATGCTCCTCCTCGATCGCACTCAAGGTCGCATGAATCGCGCAGCACTGCAGCGGGGTGCCGCCATAGGTTGAACCGTGCGCGCCAACGCCAAACACACCCAGCGCTTTGTTGCTGACCATACAGGCGCCGGCAGGAAAGCCGTTTGCCAGACCTTTGGCTGTGGTCAGCACGTCAGGTTTAACTGAGGTGTGCTGATAGGCGTAGGGCTTACCGGTGCGGCCGTTTCCCGTTTGGATCTCATCGAGCATAAACAAGAGATCAAACTCCTCGCAGATCTGAGCCACTTCCTCTAAAAACTTCAGTCCTTGCGGAGCAAAGCGGATACCGCCCTCACCCTGGATGGGCTCGAGAAACACCGCACAGATGTCACTGTCCTGCTCGCAAATCTGCTGTATCGCTTGGGTGTCACCAAAAGCGACTCGAACAAAGTCTTCGTCTAACGGGTAGAACCCATCACGCACGCCAGCGTTAGCCGTTGCAGAAAGGGTGAGTAGGGTGCGGCCATGAAAAGCCCCCTCCATCACGATCACTTTGGGGCGAGTTTTGCCTTGATCATGCGCGCGGCGGCGAGCGAGCTTGAGTGCTGCCTCGTTGGCTTCGGCGCCTGAGTTAGCAAAAAAAACCTGATCCATGCCCGAGAACTCACACAGCTTCTCACTCGCTAAGTGCTGCCACTCAATCGAGTACAAATTAGAGGTGTGCCACAAGCGGTTAACCTGCTCGTTTAGGGTATGGCAGATTTTGGGGTGGGCATGGCCCATACCGCAGACCGCGATACCACTGAGCGCATCTAGATATCGAGTGCCTTGAGCGCTGGTCAACCAGACGCCCTGACCACTTTGAAAGCTCAGGGGTTGGCGATTGAAAACCGGTATCAGGTGGCTTGAGGGTTCTGGCATATCGGGCAACTTGTAAAATGTCTCATCTGACAAAGCGTGAGAGGTTTGGATCAGTACTCGCGGCTTACACAAAACCGCTGAGGTTTGGCGCTCTTGGCTTTGCTGAGCTGTTTAAGCTCAGCAGGTTTGCTATAATACTCAATTCCAGTAAGCAAGTTAAAGTATCCCTTTATGCAAGCACCTCAAACTTTCGATGAAGCCGCCGTCACTCAGCAAATCCAAGAGCAGATCGACGCCAATCCTATCTTGCTGTTCATGAAAGGATCACCGCAGTTCCCCCAATGCGGATTTTCTGCACGTGCGGTTGAGGTGTTGGCTCATGTTGGCAAGCCCTACGCGTTTGTTAATATCTTGGAGCACCCTGAGATTCGAGCGACTCTCCCCAAGATGGCCAATTGGCCGACATTTCCCCAGCTTTGGGTGGGCTCTGAGTTGGTCGGCGGAAGCGATATCTTGCTTGAGATGCACCAAAGCGGCGAACTGAAATCCATGATTGATGAGCTTGAGCTTTAATCTAGCTTGAGTTCACTCATGCTCGGTTCTGAGCACCTGATTGACGGGCCAAGCGGGCTGATTCAGCTTGACTACGCGCCGGGAACAACCGAGCACGTCATGGTGGTCTGTCACCCGCACCCACTCTATGGCGGCACCATGGACAACAAAGTGGTGACCAGTGTGTTCCGTGCTTTTACTGGCTTAGGCGCCGCTGCCTTGCGATTTAACTATCGCGGTGTTGGAGGCTCTGAAGGGTCTTACGGCGACGGATTGGGTGAAACCGATGATCTGTTTGCCGTGCTAGATTGGGCCGCTGAGCAGTTGCCAGACGCCAAACTAACGATAGTGGGCTTCTCTTTTGGCGGCTATGTTGCAGCCGTTGCGGCTGATTGGATTGGTTCGGGGCGTTATGCACTGGATCTATCCCTTGCTGAACTACTTTTGATTGCTCCGGCCTGTACTCGCTTTGATATGACCCAGCTGAAACTGCCCAGCAACACCCGCATGATATTGGGCGATCAAGACGACGTTGTTGATACCCGTGAGCAGCAGAAATTTGCTGATTTGATGGGCTTAAAACCCGAACTGGTTAACGGCGCTGGGCACTTTTTTCATGGGAAACTGGCCCGCATCAAATCTTGGGCAGCCCAATCAGCATCAGCTGAGTCTGCGGCAGCAGATCCAGCAGACAACACAGCGAGCCCACATGAATAATCCGCTCAATCAAGACATTGACCCTAACCCTTCAAGCTTGGGCGCCGAAACCTCTAAGAGCACTTCTGACTCCGCATCTAATTCAGATGCCCCGCTGCACTCAGACCAAACTATAAAGCAGGGCAGTGTGCCTGTTGCGCTGCCCGCTGAGGTTGAAGATCATGTTCAAAAAGCTGAAGAGAAGTCGTTAAGCGAGCACAAAGCCAAGGTTTTATCCAAACCTGAGACAGAGCAGATATCAACTCAGCACTCACCCTCGGCGCGCTATACCCAGGCGCTCATGTCGGGTGAGTTCCAGCCCGATGAAGATCAGGCGCTAGCAGTTCATTTGCTTGAGACCCTATGGCAGGATCTGATGCAGCGTTATGAGGACGCTAACAGTGGTCTGCGCGGTGCGGTCAGGCTCAGACGCTCAAAACCGCCCAAAGGGGTTTACATGTGGGGCGGCGTTGGCCGCGGCAAGACCTGGATGATGGATATGTTCTTTGATTCCTTGGGTTTTCGCCGCAAGATGCGCCTGCACTTTCACCACTTCATGAAGCGGGTTCATGCGGAACTCGCGCAAATCAGCGGCGAGGCCAACCCACTTGAGAAGGTTGCGGACAGCATCTATAAAGATGCCGTAGTGATCTGTTTCGATGAGTTTTTTGTCTCCCACGTCTCAGACGCCATGATCCTGGGCGATCTTTTCTCTAAGCTGTTTGATCGCGGCGTGACCTTGGTCGCCACATCAAATGTCGACCCTGACTTACTCTATGCCGACGGCCTCCACCGTGACCGCTTTATGGGTGTGATCGAGATGCTCAAGTCCCGCACTCAAGTCGTCAACATCGATGCGGGTCTTGATTATCGTCTGCGCGTGCTAAAGCAAGCGCAGCGTTATGTTCACCCGCTAGGCACCCAAGCAACCGAGTGGGTCATGGAGCGCTTCAACGCACTGACCAACGTGCATGAACGGACCACAGACACTTTCACCATCGGCGGGCGTGAGGTTCAACCCAAAAAGCGCTCTGAAGATGTGCTTTGGTGTAGCTTTCGCGAACTTTGCATCAAGGCGCGTTCAGCCAGTGACTATATCGAGATAGGCGCGCGCTTTGAGACGGTGATCATCAGTGATGTTCCGGCGTTAACCGACGAGATGACCGACCCAACCCGCCGTCTGATTTACTTGGTCGATGAGTTTTACGATCAACGCGTCAATTTGCTGATCAGTGCTGAACAAACCATCCTTGAGCTTTACGACGGACGCAAGTTGCGCTTTGAGATTGAGCGCACGCGCTCACGCTTGCTTGAGATGCAGTCGCTTTACTACATGGAATCTGAGCACCTCACTGATCAAAGCACCTGACTGAACAAAGCGCCTGACTGATCAGAGCAGCGCCAATTAACTCAGTCGCTCATCGGTGCTATATTGCTGCCACAGTCCATCGACTCAAAGCGACAGGGAACCCATGAGTGACCAAACTTCTAGCTCAAGTTCAGTTGACCAGTTCGGTTTAAACCCCAAACCAGCAGGCTCTAAAGTAGCCCAAGTGATCGAGATGCGTCGCTCGGTTCCGCTGGTTGGTGAGCCTAAAGCCACCCCGCAGCAAATCAATGAGGCAGTGCGCTTAGCGCTTTTAGCGCCCGATCATCGCAGACTCACCCCTTGGCGCTTTGTTTTGGTCGAGGGTGATGCGGCTTTTGATAAGCTGGCGATGGCGGTAGGTGAGGGCGATCCTGAATTTGAGAACAAATGGCGCCAAAAGTTTGCACGAGCCCCGCAGATCTTGATCGCGCTGCTCACCCCCGTTGATTCTCCAAAGGTACCAATTGAGGAACAACTCATGAGTTTGGGGGCGGCAATCGAGCATATCTTGCTTTACTTAAGCGAGCAGGGGCTGGGGACGATTTGGCGAACTGGTGACATTTGTCAGTCAAAAGGACTCAAGAGCCTGCTTAACATGACCGCTAACCAGCAAATTGGCGGCATGATTTATATCGGTACTCCGGTGCAGCCAGCCAAGCCAAAACCAGCACTTAGCGTCGATGATTTCCTCAAAGCGTTGTAGACTGCACATGAGTAATGCCACCAGATTGATATTGAAGGAATGTTGTGCTGACACCAACTCGAAAAAATAAAGTCCAAAAATCACTAAAAATCTGCGTCCTTGGCGGCGGCAGTTTTGGCACCGCGATGGCGAATCTGGCGGCCTCTAACCGCTGTGACTCCACCCTTTGGGTGCGAAGCGCTCGCGCGGTTAAGTACATGAAAAACAACCAGATCAACAAAGACTACCTGCCGGATCACAAACTGCACGATCAGCTTAAGTACACAAGCGATCTGGAAGAAGCGGTTAAGGGTAAAGATATCGTGTTTGTGGCGGTTCCAAGCCATGCGTTTCGCGGGGTGCTGCAAAGCATCGCCCCGATGATATCGGCTCAGGCGATCGTCTCGCTCACTAAGGGGATCGAGAAAGACACCATCGCGCTCATGAGTCAGGTGATCGCAGAGGAGCTACCTCAAGTGCCATTTGGGGTGATCTCAGGGCCAAACCTTGCTACCGAGATCATGAACAAAGTTCCCTCAGCCACGGTGATTGCCTCAAAGTCAGCGCCACTCAAAAACGCGGTTTATAGTGCGCTGAACTCACCGATCTTTCAGGTGTTTACCAGTGACGATGTGCTCGGGGTAGAGCTGGGCGGGTCGCTTAAAAACATCTACGCGGTGGCGATGGGCATGGCGGACGCTTATGAGATCGGTGAAAACACGCGCAGCATGATCTTGACTCGAGCACTCGCCGAGATGAGCCGCTTGGGTTCACACATGGGCGCGTCCCCGCTGACATTTTTGGGTTTATCGGGCGTAGGCGATTTGTTTGCTACCTGCAGCTCAAGCTTGTCACGTAACTACCGTATGGGGCATATGCTGGGGCAGGGCCTGAGCATCAAAAAAGCTTCAAAAAAACTCGGCCAGACCGCTGAGGGCATCAACACGATTCAGCAGGCCCGTGTCAAAGCGCAGGAATTGGGGATATTTATGCCCATCACCGATGCGCTGTATGAGATCATCTTTGAAAATAAGCCGCCGCTTGCCGTGGCTTTTGATTTGCTCGATGAAGGGCAGCGCAGCGATGTTGAATTTAGCCTAAGCGACCTTTGAGCCTGAAACCTTAACCAACGGAGTTTGGTTTTTTGAAACTTTTGATCATGCGCCACGCCGAGACGCTCAGTAGCCCCGATGATTTTGCCCGTCCGCTCAGCACGCGCGGGTTAGAGCAGGCCCAAAAACAGGGCGAGAACCTTGAGCGTTTTATGAGTGCGAACTCGCTGACATTTGATGTCATGATCAGCTCGGATCTCTTAAGGGCCCGTCAAACCATGGGTGCCCTGAGTGCACAGCTCAAGAGCCCACCTGAGCCATTGCAGCTCAAAGCCTTTCGGCCTGAATCTAGCGCCGAGGCGGCCTTTGAAGCACTGCAGGTTTTTGAGGGGCAAAATGTCCTCGTGATCAGTCACATGCCGCTGGTGAGCTCGCTTGATCACTGGCTTTGCCTTGAGGGTTGGCTTGATTTTGCTCTGGCGCAGATGCAGTTGTATGATGTCAGCTTGATGATGAAAGGCGAGGCCACGCGTCTGCCGATGGAACCTAACTAGTGTTACACCACCTTTGGCTGCCCAGTCTTGAGTCTGAATACTTAAGCTTTCAAAACAAAAACTGGATCACTCGCTCGATGAGTGAGCTGACCACAAGCCTAGATACGGGAACCAAGCAAAAGCAAGTGGCGCTATATTTGCCATCAAGCTGTTTTATTGGTGCTCACAAGGCGCTAAGCCGCCAGCAAGTTGCTCAGCTAAAACCTGAAGCGGTGAGTTTCCTACTTGAAAACGACACCCTAACTTCGCCAGATCAACTGGTCATCCGCTACGCAGTGGAACCGGGTGGTCTTTGGGTCAGCGCCCTTGATCAACTTTTGTTAGCCCAGTTTGATGAGTTTTTTGCCTCTTTAGGGGCTGAGCTGATCAGCGTGTTGCCGGATTATTTGTTGTTGCCGCTGGCCTCAGATTCAGATCTGAGCGCTCCCGAACCTGCGCAGCAGGAGAGTTCAGCTGAGCCAACCAACTTAGGTTTTCATGCCAGTATGCTACTTAGCGCGGACACTCAGTTGGTGCGTTACCGCGAGTTAGCCGGGGCGACGTTGATTGATCCTGAGCTTTTTGTTAGACGCATGAAGCCCCGATCCATCGAGCTGATTCAAACCTTGGATGATGCTCAAACTATAGCGCGGCTGCGTCTACTGGCTCCGGTTGAGATCAGTGGTCACGCGCTTAATTTACTCAGTCCTCTTCCTCAACCCGCTTCTCACCGACTCAACATGAAGATGCAGCGGTCGTTGAGTCTACCCAAGTATGTGAGAGTGCTCTTGATCTTGCTGGGCTCGGTTTGGTTGTTGTGGCTGATCACCAACCTGTTTAACTGGTCAACCTACAACCGCGCTGCTGCGGTTTATGAGGCAGCTGCTTTGGAGCAATTTAAGGCTTGGTATCCAGAGGAGCGTCCCAGCGCGGATCTGATTGCTCAGATCAACAGTAAAGTAGGCGGTTCAGCTGAGGCCACCCCGCTCAAACTTGAGCTAGATAAGATCTCAGGTGTCCTTGGCGGGTTCAATGTCAGCTCTTTTGAGTACAGCGCAGGTCGATTGGAGCTTGAGATTTTGGCTGAAGATCCAGCTGAGCTTGAGCGCCTGACGCAAAGGCTAGCAATTCAGGGTTTTACAGTGACGGTTAGTGACACCGAGCAAATTGAGGATCAATTGCGATATAGGATCTTAGTTGATCAGCCACAAAGAGGAGCTAGCTCACCATGAACTTCTCCTCTTTAAAACTGGCTATAAGCACGCGCTACCAAGCTTTGGGTCCAAACGATCGACGGGCACTTTTGATTTTGAGCTGTTTTTTTGTTCTTATGATCCTAAGTTTGTCGATCTGGGCGCAGCTTAAAGCCGGCAAAGCCGAAACACGCATGATGAACGCCAAGCAAACACTGCTTGAGATGCGGGAGTTAGGCTCAAGACTGACTGAGGGAGCAAGCCCAACCGATATCGAGTCCCTCAAAGCCAGTGCGATGAGAACCGGGATCGCAATGAGCGTCACGCAAAGCGGGGGTGGCAGTCAGATCAGCGCCACTCACCCCAGCATGGCGACGCTATCAAACTGGACCGCCGCTCAGATCAGCGCCATGGCCCCTTTTGATCAGCTGATTCTCAAGCAGCAAGGTGAACAAGCGGTGCTGAGTGCGACTTTGGCGAACTCGGCTGCTCCCCGGTAAATCTAGCTCCCAATTGACTGGATGATTTTGAGTGATGAGCCAGCTGAGCTGTTATAATTGAGCGGCTTTATGACTGGCACCAATATGGCTTATTCGCTGATCAAATCGATACTGTTTTCCATGGATCCTGAGCGTGCTCACGATCTAGCACTAAAACTGAGTGAGCTGGCTCACAAGAGCCACTTATCTGGCTTTATGTTCTCCGACGCCGAGCTCAAAACTGAGCTGTTCGGGCTGACATTTAAAAACCCGGTTGGTTTAGCTGCAGGCCTAGATAAAAATGGCGCCTATATCGACGCGCTCGCAGCGATGGGCTTTGGCTTTATCGAGATCGGTACGGTCACGCCCAGACCTCAGCCAGGTAACCCTAAACCCAGGCTGTTTAGACTCACCGAATCTCAAGCAATCATCAATCGATTTGGCTTTAACAACGTTGGTGTCGAGGCGATGATCGCCAACATCAAACGCGCTAAGTACTCGGGCATCTTGGGTGTCAATATCGGTAAAAACGCAGTGACGCCGGTTGAAAAAGCGGCTCAAGATTATCTGTACTGTCTGGAGCGGGTTTACGAGCACGCCTCCTATATCACGGTCAATATCTCCTCTCCAAACACCAAAAATCTGCGCGATCTACAAGAGGGCGATCAGCTGGCGCGCCTGCTAGATCAACTCAAAAACCGTCAGCAAAACCTGGCCTCCAAACACCAGCACACCGTGCCACTGGTACTCAAAGTGGCTCCGGATTTAGATGAAACTCAGATTGAGCACATATCAAAAGCAGTGCTCGACAACGGGATCGACGGATTGATCGCCACCAACACCACGCTGGATCGGGATCAGGTCGCTGGTATGGCGCACTGCGATGAGCAGGGCGGCTTATCCGGCGCCCCGGTCAGACTCAAAAGCGATGAGGTGCTCAAGCGCTTCAGCGAGCACTTAGGCAGCCAAGTGCCCCTGATTGGTGTCGGCGGCATCACTGAAGGTGCCCATGCAGCCAACAAAATCCAAAATGGCGCAAGCTTAGTTCAGCTATACAGCGGGCTGATCTACGAGGGCGCTGATCTGATTTATGACAGCGTGCGCGCCATCGACCGGTTAACCCGCTAGTGGGTTGGTTAGATGCGCTGTTGATCTTGCTGCTGTGCTACGGGGCTTATCGCGGCTTTAGTGTGGGTCTGGTGCGCTCGGTATTTGATCTGATCGGCTGGATCGCCGCTTTTGTGATCGGTTTTAAGTTCGCCGAACCGGTGGCGCTTAAGTTTTTCAGCTCCATGGAAAACCCCGATATCGCGCTGGTACTGGGTTTTGCACTGGTGGTGCTGATCGTTGTGACCGCCATCGGCTTGGTGGTTCGGATACTACAGCAGTTTGTTAAGGTGCTCAGACTAAGGCTCACCGATCAGGTGCTGGGCGCAGGTTTTGGAGTGTTCAAAAATGCCTTTGTGATCCTGCTCCTCATGGGGGCGCTGGGTCCACTGCTTAGCAAGTTTTCTTTTTATCAAAACTCGATGGTGGCAGCGCGTGCTCAGGCTTATGTGCCGGTTGCGGTGACCTCGGCTCAGTGGCTTAAAAAAAGAGGCCAAGCGTTTTACGAGCAGGGCGCCTAGTTTAGATATCCAGAGAAACTCAGCAATCAAGCGACGCTTTGGGGCGCACGACCCCGTCGATTCGCGGTAAACTTCGCCCTGAGCCGATGGCGCCAGTGTCGACATTTTTCAAATGAGGAATCAGTTATGTGCGGAGTAGTAGGTGTGGCTGCGGTATCACCGGTCAACCAAACGCTATACGATGCGCTCACCGTGCTTCAGCACCGTGGTCAAGATGCGGCGGGAATTGCGACCTGTCACGGCGGCCGGGTGTTTCTGCGTAAAGACAACGGTATGGTGCGGGACGTGTTTCACTCGCGCCACATGCTAAGGCTGGTTGGCAACTTTGGTATCGGGCACGTGCGCTATCCGACCGCAGGGACTTCTAGCTCGGCTGAGGCGCAGCCCTTTTATGTCAACTCGCCTTACGGCATCACGCTGGCGCACAACGGCAACTTGACCAACGCGGTTGAGATCGCTGCTGAGCTGTTTCAAACCGACATGCGTCACATCAACACCAACTCTGACTCTGAGGTGCTGCTCAATGTCTTAGCGCATGAACTCCAAGCACTGGGCAAGCAGCAGCCCTCTCCAGGCGATGTGTTTGAAGCGATGAAGGCGGTATATAACCGCTGCGAGGGTGCGTTTGCGTGTGTGGCGATGATCACTGGTCACGGACTTTTGGCCTTCCGCGATGCTCACGGTATCCGCCCGCTGATTTACGGCGAGCGTCGTCACTCAAGTGGCAAAAAAGAGTACATGGTGGCTTCTGAGTCGGTTGCTTTGACTGCGCTGGGTTTTGATATCGTGCGCGACGTGTTGCCAGGTGAGGCGATCTTCATCGATTCAGACGGCCGCCTGCACACGCAGCAGTGCACCGAAGTGACCAGTTACAAACCCTGTATCTTTGAGTTTGTCTACTTCTCACGCCCCGATTCAGTGATCGATAACGTCTCGGTTTATAAAGCGCGTCTGCGCATGGGCGAGAAGCTCGCGCAAAAGATCGTGCGCGAGTGGGGCGAGCAGCACGAGATTGATGTGGTGATCCCGATTCCTGACACCTCGCGTACCTCTGCGATGGAGCTGGCGCACCATCTCAACGTTAAGTACCGCGAAGGCTTCATGAAGAACCGCTATATCGGGCGAACCTTTATCATGCCGGGTCAAGAAAAGCGCGCCAAATCGGTTCGCCAGAAACTCAACGCCGTGTCACTCGAGTTTAAGGGGAAAAATGTCCTCTTAGTTGACGACTCGATCGTTCGCGGGACAACCTGCCGTGAGATCATCCAGATGGCGCGTGACTCTGGCGCCAAAAGGGTGTTTTTCGCAAGCGCGGCGCCACCAGTCGTCTTCCCAAATGTCTATGGGATCGATATGCCGGTACGTAGTGAGTTGATCGCCTCAGGTGCCAGTATCGATGAGGTTTGCGACATGATCGGTGCTGATCGTTTAATCTATCAAGATCTGGGCGATCTAAAAGAAGCGGTAATTGAGGGCAATCCCAATCTCGATGGCTTTGACTGCGCGGTGTTTGATGGTTGTTATATTGCCGGTCATATCGACGATGACTTTTTGCAGGATTTGGCTGCACACCGTAACGACAGCGCCAAAAATCGTGACTCGCTCCAGTTGGTCGATGACGCTGTCGATAACGCCGGCGTGAGTGTTGAGGGCTGATCTTGCCCAGTAGCGCTGAGCCTGAATCTGGCGCTGCTCGGCAGCGCTTAGTCAGTGTGCGCGAGCAACAGCTCAGCCGCAGGCTCGGCATCACGCTTTGGGGCAGATTGGGTGATGAGCCAGTTTTTCAAACATCTACCGTGGATTTAACTGGGGCTAACCCAGCAAACGATAAAGCAGCTTACCCAGCAGTAGATTCAAGTGCTCAATCATCTGCCGCCCAGCTCCACAAAACCAAATCTACGGAGAACTTGGATCAACCATCTGGTGACCTAAGTGACCCTAAGATTGATAATAGGTTAAATGCGCAGGCTTCTGGCTCGCCGGCCAAACCCAATCATGAGTCTGCGGCAGCAGCTTCTGATTTACCTCCAGTATATCCAAACTCCAAAGGGGTGCCTGAGGGGACTCAAGTTGCTGAAGCCGCTAAAAGCCATCAAGCGAATAAAGATCAACCCATTCAAACTCTTGATACTTCGAGCTGTCTCTTATACACATCTGACGCTGCCGACGAAGAGGATAGTGTAGATC
>CAJXOR010000047.1 GCA_913057715.1 uncultured Moraxellaceae bacterium | reverse complement strand
ACGAGATCATGCCTAGTCTCGTGGGCTCGGAGATGTGTATAAGAGACAGGAAACCTGCTTCCCGATCCTTGATCCTAAGTTGAAGCAGCAGGTTTACCAAGACGGTCTGCTCAACTACTTGCGTGATACCGAGCAGGCTTGGACGCTTGAAGCGTCAGGCAAATGGCAACGGGTTCACGCATCTGAAGGTGAGGCGGGTTTCGGCGCACAAAAGTACCTGTTGAACAAGCTTTGTGGCTACTAACCATTGCTAGCTTAACCCTGCGTAAAGTCAATCAGGGTGGGCATTTGGCATCGCCCTGAACGCTTAAGCTGGCACTCCGGAGTGAAAGCGAAATACCGGATCAGTGCCTTGAATCAGATCGGCCTCAATCTCACGAAAGAGTGCGACTCTCTCGGTGATTGGCTCAGCGCTTAGCTCAGCGGCGAGCGCCAGATAGTCCTTGAAGTGGCGGGATTCGGACTTGAGCAGATACCCGTAATACCTAGCCAAACCCCCATCACTGACTAACCCACTCAGACGGCTAAAGCGCTCACATGACCGTGCTTCGATAAACGCTCCGATGATAAGCACATCGACCATCGCTTCAGGCTCGTGCGTGCGCTTGTGTTTGATCATGGCAGCGGCATAGCGGCCGGCTGACACATGTTGCCACTCGATGCTGCGCTCCTGCATGAGCCCGAGCACTTGCTCGTAGTGCAGCATCTCCTCACGCACGAGCTGAGCCAACTTAATCTGCAGTTCGCGGTGAACTTCGTAGCGGAACATGAGGTTCATGGCGGTGCCAGCAGCTTTTTTCTCGCAGTTGGCGTGATCTTGGAGCAGTAGCGGGATCTGCTTGAGCGCCTCAGCTACCCAAGCATCTGGTGTCACGCAGCCCAAAAACTCAAGCACCGCGTCTATCGGGTGGGGCTGGGTCAATGAAGTCTCGCCTAACACGTCCAAGCCGTCTTGAGCGTGATCGCCTAAAGCTGACTGATCGGCGTCAGCGGTTTTCATGCTGGTTAATATGGCTTCTGAGATCATTGAGCAGCGTCTGCTGGAACCACTTGGATTAAGCTGGCTGCCTTGCTGGCGGTTTGACGAGCCCTATCGATGGTTTCACCTCGCGCCAGCACCACGCCCATACGGCGACCTAAGTGGGCTTCGGGCTTACCAAACAGCCTTAGGTCGGTGTTAGGAGTGCTCAGGGCTGCTTGCACGCCGGTGAAGCTTGGACTCTGCATAGCTTGATCCGCTTTGATCACCGCGCTCGCCCCAATTGAGTGGCGGCTAGTGTCTACCGCTAGCCCCAAGATCGCGCGGGCATGCAGCTCAAACTGACTTTGAAACTGAGTGGCCAGCGTGGTCAAGCCAGTATCATGCGGGCGCGGAGATACCTCAGAGAACCAAACCCGATCACCTTTAACAAACAGCTCAACCCCAAATACTCCAAATCCCATGATGCGGTCGGTCACTGCTTTGGCGATTCGCTGTGCTTCGCCAAGAGCTGCTTCGCTCATCGGCATCGGTTGCCAGCTCTCCACATAGTCGCCGCCTTCTTGGCGATGGCCAATCGGATCGCAAAAGTGAGTTTCCACCGTCTCGTGCGCGCCAACTGCGCGAACCGTGATCAAGGTGATCTCATAATCAAAGTCGATCCCAGCTTCCACGATCACCTCAGAGGTTTTCACGCGTCCCCCGCTTGAGGCGACCTCCCAAGCCAGATCGATATCGGTGTCACTGAGCAGCCGGCTTTGTCCTTTGCCGCTTGAAGACATGACCGGCTTAACAAAACAGGGAAAACCCACTTCCAAGCAAGCGTCTTTCATGCTCTGGTAACAGTCGGCAAAGCGGTAGTTTGAGGTTGGCAGTCCCAACTCCTCAGCCGCAAGCGTCCTTATGCCGCGGCGATTCATGGTCAACAGCGTCGCCTCAGCCGTCGGGATGATCTGCACCCCAGCAGCTTCAAGGGTAACCAGCGCTTCAGTTGCGATCGCTTCGATCTCAGGCACCACCAGATCCGGCTGGATCGTCTCTATCAATTGAGTGAGTGCTGCAGCATCGGTCATATCTAACACATGGGCTGCGTGCGCGACCTGCATAGCTGGGGCATGATCATAGCGATCGGCCGCATGAACCTCGACGCCCAGACGCTGCAAGCTGATCACCACCTCTTTGCCGAGCTCGCCAGACCCCAGCATGAGCACTTTTTTGGCCTGAGGCGAAAGAGGCGTCGTAAACACAGGATTCATGGGGAGCTGCCAGCGTCAAATTGAGCGCCAATCATAACAAAACCGTCATAGTCGCCGAAACTTAAGCGAGTTAAGTATGCGGCTTAAGTTTTAAGCAAAATGCCAACCATGGCGGGCATTTTGCTTAAAACCAGACTTAAACCTGCTGCAAAACCAAGCGCACACAAATCAGACCTTAAGTTTTCAAGGCCTAAACGCTATAATGCGTGCAAATTTTGAGCGTCACGTGGCGCTCGCCTGCCGTCAATCAATCATTTTTAAACAAAGGACTCGCCATGACCGATCGCATCCAAAAAGGCTCGCTCAGTATTGCCAAAGAACTTTACGATTTCATCGAAAACGAAGCGCTGCAGCATGCCGGTATCGACTCAAGTGCTTACTGGAGTGGGGTTGAGCAGATCTTTAAAGACTTCACGCCGCGCAACAAAGCGCTGTTAGATGAGCGTGAAGAGATGCAGGCGAAGATCGATGAGTGGCACAAAGCCAACCCAGCGACGGCTGGCAAGATCGACGCGTCAGCCTATAAAAGCTTCCTAAAAGACATCGGTTATATCGTCCCTGAGGGTGACAACTTCTCGATCACCACGCAAAACGTCGATCCAGAGATCGCCACCATCGCCGGCCCCCAGCTAGTAGTTCCGGTGCGTAACGCACGATTTGCGCTCAACGCTGCTAACGCGCGCTGGGGCTCGCTCTACGACGCACTCTACGGCACCGACGTGATCCCCGAGGAAGAAGGCAACGAGCAGGGCGTGGGCTACAACCCTGAGCGCGGCGCGAAAGTAATCACCTACGCCAAAAACTTCCTAAACGATAACTTTGCGCTCGACGGAGCGTCTTACTTTGAAGTCACTGGCTTCACGGTTGAGAGCGGCGGGCTGGTTGTTCACGTAGGCGATAAAAAGGTGAGCCTAAAAGACACGGCTCAGTTTGCTGGATTCAAGGGTAACGCGGCGGCGCCTGAGTCAATCCTCTTGAGCAACCACGGCTTGCACGCCGAGATTCAGATCGACGCGGACAGTGTGATTGGCCGCGATGATCTGGCCAGTATCAAAGACGTGCTCATTGAGTCAGCGCTGACCACGATTCAGGACTGTGAAGACTCGGTAGCTGCGGTCGATGCTGAAGAAAAAACTGAGGTATATCGCAACTGGTTAGGACTCATGGTGGGTGATCTCTCGATCACGTTTAAAAAAGGTGACAAAACCATCACCCGTACCATGAACCCGGATCGTACCTACAACAAAGCAGATGGCGGCTCGCTGACATTGCCTGGTCGCTCACTCATGTTGATCCGTAACGTAGGTCACCTCATGACCAACCCTGCGATCTTGATCGACGGCGAGGAAGTGTTTGAAGGGATCATGGATGCGGTGATCACCCCCATGCTCTCAATCTGCGACATCAAGCATCAGAACACGCTTCGTAACTCGAAAACCGGCTCTATGTATATCGTCAAGCCTAAGCAGCACGGCCCCAAAGAAGTTCAGTTTTCAGTCGATCTGTTTGCCAAAGTTGAAGAGCTGCTTGGCTTGCCGGTCAACACGCTCAAGATGGGGATCATGGATGAGGAGCGCCGCACCACGGTGAACCTAAAAGAGTGTATCCGTGTGGCCAAGGATCGCACTATCTTTATTAACACCGGCTTCATGGACCGCACAGGGGATGAGATCCACACCTCCATGCACGCCGGTGCCATGGTGCCCAAGTCGCAGATGAAAGCGGAGCCTTGGCTTGACGCATATGAGAACTGGAACGTGGATGTGGGCGTGGCGTGTGGCCTCAAGGGCAAAGCGCAGATCGGCAAAGGTATGTGGCCAAAACCTGACTCGTTTAAGGAGATGATGACCTCGAAACTCTCGCACCCTAAAGCAGGCGCAACCTGTGCTTGGGTGCCTTCACCAACCGGCGCCACACTGCACGCACTGCACTATCACATGGTCAACGTCATGGACGTGCTTGAGGACGTGAAAACTCGCGAGCACGCTTCTTTGGACGACATCATCACCATACCGCTGGCAACCCACACCGACTGGTCGGATTCAGAAGTGCAAAACGAGCTCGACAACAACTGTCAGGGGATTTTGGGTTACGTAGTGCGTTGGGTCGATCAAGGCGTTGGTTGCTCTAAAGTGCCTGACATCCACAACGTCGGCCTCATGGAAGATCGCGCGACCTTGCGTATCTCATCTCAGCACGTCACCAACTGGTTGACGCATGGCGTGGTCACTACCGAGCAGGTCAACGAGAGCCTAAAGCGCATGGCGCTGATCGTCGATGAGCAAAACGCCGGCGATAAAGACTACATGCCCATGGCACCAAGCTTTGACGGTCTGGCCTTTAACGCGGCAAGTGATCTGATCTTCAAGGGTGACATACAGCCTTCAGGCTACACTGAGCCACTACTGCACGCGGCTCGCTTGGAGCTTAAAGCCAGCTAAGCTTTAACAAGCAAACCTAACCCGCCCAAAGCAATTTGGGCGGGTTTTTTTATGCCAAATGCCTAGGATGGTGGCCATTTGACTTAAGTTTTGATTTGAGATTTTAGCCTGGTTTGATCTTCAATTTACTCATAAGCTTATGAATTTAAAATGGTTTTCAAATAATCTAAATCCTATTAGCATCTCAGCATAGTGACTCAATTGGACTAAAAGTGATGGAAGTGTTAAGGGCTCTGGGTGGGGCGAGTCTCTGTCATATTAGGTAACGATTGTCATATTTGTGTCACACGAGAGAGGCATAGTGCATCCCAAGCGGCAAGAGTCGCTCAAATTTAAAAAACCCTTTTAGGAGTACTTATGAAAAAGATCGCATTAGTTACCGCTATGGCTTTGGTTGCCACGACGGGCGCACACGCTGAAGTGACTGTTTACGGTAAAGCTTTTCTAGGCCTGGATTACGTCAGTAACGATGGCAGCATCACCGAAGAAGACGCTGTTCAGTTGGTATCAAATGCCTCGCGTATCGGCCTTAAAGGCAGCGAGCAAATCACCGATGATATTGAGGCGTTCTATAAAGCAGAGTACGAAGCTTACTTTGACTCAGGCTCTAAAGGTGGCGATGAATTCTCAGCGCGTAACATTTATGCTGGTCTGAAGCACAAAGAATTGGGTTCGCTGTTGTTTGGTCGTAACGACACGCTGCTTAAAGACGTTGGTGCCGATGCTGATTTGTTCAACGACTTAAATGCTGGCAACTTAGACGACAAGCGCACCTTCGCGGGTGAAGAGCGCGCGAGCAACTTGATTCAGTACAACGCTCCTTCAAGCCTGCCAGTCAACGCCGCGTTTGGTGTCTCACTTGACGGCGCCACCGAAAGTGAAGTGGATGGTGCTGATGGTGAAGTTGGTATCCATGGTTTGCTAGGCTATGAATACGAAGGACTGGGATTAAACGTAGCTTACGCTGGTAACTTTGAAGCTGAATTTAACGGTGCGGGCGCTTTAATTGATGCTTTAGGTATTGATGCAGATGACGCTTTGATCGCCGATGTGCTGAGATTTGTTGCCACTTATCAATACGCTGGTGTTGAGCTGTCTGGTTTGTACCAGTTCGCAAATCCTGACGACGACTCAGTAATCGACAGTGAAAACGCCTTCTTGATCTCAGGTATGTACCCCATCGCTGACACCAAATACTCAGTTGGCGCTCAGTACCAGTATTCAACTACTGAGTTCAACACTGCCGGTTTAGATGATGTTGATATCGCACAGTACGGCGTGATTGGTGAATACAAATTCACCAAAGCTGCTAAAGCACTGGCTTATCTGGCTAACCGCAACACCGATCTTGGCAACGGCATAGAAGATCAAGATCGTCTGGTAGCTGGTACTTCTTTTGAGCTGAAGTTCTAAGCACTACTGCCTGAATAACCGAACGATCTACCCGCCGCTGGGCAACCAGCGGCGGGTTTTTTTATGCCTGAATTTTTTTCATGCGGATTCTTCTTGAGGTTTACTTTGCATAGGCGGGCAGGGGCGCGTTAAAATTGCGCCTTAAAAATGTCCATCTGCAAACCTAGGTGCTTATGACCAAGTATGTGTTCGTTACCGGTGGAGTCGTATCCTCTCTTGGCAAGGGGATATCAGCTGCTTCGCTGGCCGCCTTGCTTGAAGCGCGTGGCCTCAAAGTCACCATGACCAAGATGGATCCTTACATCAACGTCGATCCAGGGACCATGAGTCCTTTTCAGCACGGAGAAGTCTACGTGACTGAAGACGGCGCTGAAACCGATCTGGATTTGGGCTACTACGAGCGCTTTTTAAAGCGCAGTCGCATGACCCAAAGCAACAACTTCACCAGTGGCCAGATTTACCAGCGCGTGCTCAACAAAGAGCGCCGCGGTGACTACTTAGGTGCGACGGTTCAGGTGATTCCCCACATCACCGATGAGATCAAAAACTCGATCATCAAGAGTGCCCAAGGCTACGATGTTGCAATCATCGAGATCGGCGGCACCGCAGGGGACATCGAAAGTCTGCCATTTATGGAAGCGGTCCGGCAGATGAAGGTAGAGTTGGGTTCGCGCCAGTCGCTTCTGGTGCATTTAACGTTGGTGCCTTATATCGCATCGGCTGGTGAAACCAAGACTAAGCCTACTCAACACTCGGTCAAAGAACTGCGCTCAATTGGCCTCCAGCCCGACGTACTGATCTGCCGCTCTGATCATAAGATCGGTGAAGATGCGCGTAAAAAGATCGCTTTGTTTACTAACGTCGAGAAACGTGCGGTTATCTTGTGTGAAGATGCAGCCAGTATCTACATGATCCCGCGTATCTTTCATGAGCAAGGACTTGATGAGCTGGTTTGCGAGCGTTTGGGTCTTGAATCTGAGATACCGGATCTCTCCGACTGGGATCAAGTGGTTGCCAGTGAGCTTAGCCCAGAGGGTGAAGTCACCATCGCGATGGTCGGCAAATATGTTGAGCTGCCAGACGCCTATAAGTCAGTCAACGAATCACTGCTGCACGCTGGCTTTACCAACAACCGTAAAGTTCACATCAAGTATGTTGAGGCGCAATCCTTAGAGAAGATAAAAGACCTAAGCGAAGTGTTTGCTGGTTGCGGCGGGATATTGGTTCCCGGCGGTTTCGGTGAGCGCGGTACTAAAGGCAAGCTTCGTGCGATTGAGTATGCCCGGGTGAACAAGGTGCCTTATCTGGGTATTTGTTTGGGTATGCAGCTTGCGGTCAAGGAGTTTGCGCGAAACGTAGCCGGTATCGCTGCTGCGGACTCAACTGAGTTCAACCCGACCACGGCTGAGCCCATCATCGGTCTGATCACTGAGTGGATGGATGAAGAGGGGCAACTGCAGTACCGTTCTGCCGAAGCTGATCTGGGCGGCACCATGCGACTGGGTCTGCAAAGCTGTGAGCTAGTGCAGGGGACTTTGATTCGTCAAGTTTATGGCAGCGGCGAGATCGCCGAGCGTCACCGTCACCGCTACGAAGTTAACAACGCCTACATCAAGCCGCTGACCGAAGCCGGACTCACTTTCAGTGGGTTTTCTAAGCGCCATCATTTGGTTGAAACCATCGAGATCGCCGACCACCCGTGGTTTGTGGCGGTTCAGTTTCACCCTGAGTTCACCAGCTCCCCTCGGGGCGGACACCCACTATTTGGGTCATTTGTCGCCGCAGCGATTAAAAATGCCGCGCTGGATAATCCAGAAGGGACGCAAGCTACATGAAAGCTCAATCGGCCATCACCCTTGGCAACATGACCATCGCCAACGACGCACCCATGGTGCTCATGGGCGGACTAAATGTCCTTGAGTCGAGGGAGCTTGCGCTTGAAACCGCTGAGCGATTTGCTGAGGTTTGCGGGAAATTAGATATCCCCTATATCTTTAAGGCCAGCTTTGATAAAGCCAACCGCTCAAGCTTGTCCTCTTTTCGGGGACCCGGCATGGAGCGGGGCATCCAGATTTTATCTGAGATCAAATCTAAATTTGGCGTGCCAATCATCACCGATGTGCATGAGACTCATCAGTGCGCGCCAGTTGCCGAAGTGGCTGACATTATCCAACTGCCGGCCTTTTTAAGTCGCCAGACTGATCTGGTGGTCGCTATGGCGAAAACCGGTGCGATCATCAACATCAAAAAAGCACAGTTTTTAGCCCCTCACGAGATGCGCCACATCATCGGTAAGTGCCTAGATGCTGGTAACGACAAGATCATCTTGTGTGAGCGCGGCACTGCTTTTGGCTACAACAACCTGATCGTGGACATGCTGGGCTTCGATGGTCTTAAAGCACACGATGTTCCGGTAGTTTTTGATGTGACCCATAGTTTGCAGCAGCCGGGCGCCCGCGAATCTTCAGCTGGTGGTCGCCGCGAGCAAATTGTTACCTTAGCTAAAGCGGGTATCTCAACTGGGATCGCCGGCTTGTTTTTAGAGGCACACCCCTACCCAGATCTGGCCAAGTGCGACGGCCCGTGCGCGCTCCAGCTCGATCAACTGGAGCCATTTTTGGCGCAACTCAAAGCGATTGATACGCTGGTTAAATCCCAGCCCACTTTAGATACCCACTAAATTACAGAAACTTAAGACGAGATTTTTTTATGGCCACGATTACTGACATCCGCGCGCGCGAAATTTTGGACTCACGCGGTAACCCCACGATTGAAGCAGACGTAACCCTCGACGACGGCTCCTTTGGCCGCGCCGCTGCCCCTAGCGGAGCCTCCACCGGAACTCGCGAAGCGCTTGAGCTACGTGACGGCGACAAGTCGCGCTACTTAGGTAAGGGCGTCAAAAAAGCCGTGGAAAATGTCAACCGTGACATTCGCGACGCACTGCTCGGTCAGTCTGCCGCGGCACAGTCTGAACTCGATCAAACCATGATCAAGTTAGATGGCACTGAAAACAAATCCAAACTGGGCGCAAACGCGATGCTCGCCGTGTCACTGGCCGCTGCTAAAGCCGCTGCTGCAAGTGCAGATAAGCCGCTTTTTCAGCACTTTGCTGATCTCAGAGGGCAGTCAGTGCTCACCATGCCAGTCCCGATGATGAACATCATCAACGGCGGCGAGCACGCCGATAACACCATCGACATCCAAGAGTTCATGATCGAGCCAGTGGGCTTTGATAGCTTCTCTGAAGCGCTGCGCGCCGGAGCAGAGATCTTTCACTCACTCAAGTCGGTACTCAAAAAACAGGGCCTGAGCACCGCGGTCGGCGACGAGGGTGGTTTCGCGCCCAACCTGCGCACCAACGAGGAGGCGATCACCGTCATCCTTGAGGCGATCAATCTGGCTGGCTTTAGCGGCGGTGATCAGATTCACTTGGCGCTTGATTGTGCGGCCAGTGAGTTTTACAAAGACGGCAAGTACGTGTTGGCCGGTGAGGGCAACAAAGCCTTTACCAGTGAGGGTTTTTCTGACTACCTAGCGAACCTAGTGCGTCAGTATCCGATCATCTCGATTGAAGATGGACTGGATGAGTCAGACTGGAGCGGCTGGAGCTACTTAACCCAGCAGTTGGGAGATAAGATCCAGCTGGTTGGGGACGATCTGTTTGTGACCAATCCTGCGATCCTGCAGCGCGGCATCGATGAAAAAGTAGCCAACTCAATCCTAATCAAATTCAACCAGATAGGCACGTTGAGCGAGACTATGGATGCGATCTACTTGGCTAAAAAACACGGCTACTCAACGGTTATGTCGCATCGCTCGGGTGAAACCAGTGACTCAACCATCGCTGATTTGGCAGTTGGCACCGCTGCAGGGCAAATCAAGACCGGTTCGCTTTGTCGCTCTGATCGCGTCTCCAAGTACAACCAGTTGCTGCGCATTGAAGAGATGATCGATGCGGCCTATCGCGGTAAAAAAGAATTTAAAGGCTTGTAAGCTTTATGCTGACTCAGTGGCAACATCCAAGAGCAGGCTATCTGCTGGGTTTGCTGCTGGCTGCTTTTATACTGGTATGGCTCATACTGCTGTGGTGGTTGGGTGACTCAGGTATTCGAGATCAAGCGAGCTTGCAACAGCTTTATGACACTCAGCTCCAAGCACTTGAGGTGCAGGAGCAGCTCAATCACAAATTATCCCAAGAAGTGGCTATCTATAAAGACGTCGATAGCCGATTACTCTTTGAGCAGCGCGCTCGCATGGATCTGGGTTTGATCCGGCCAGGGGAGACATTTGTCCAGCTACAACGCGGCAGCTCGCCCACCAACAACTCCTCTATCTATGAGTGAGATTCATGCGATGCTTTTGGCGGCAGGGACTAGTAGTCGTTATGGTGGGAAATCAAAGTTACTAGAGGTGATCGCAGGCAGGACGGTGCTTGAGCACAGCTTTGATAAACTGGCACAGCTAAAACCCAAAAGCTTTTGGGTGGTTCATACCGCAGACTTGCCAGATAACTTGACCCTTGATTATCCGCATCAACTGGTACAGGGCGGCTCTGAGCGTCAAGATTCAGTGGTCAACGCACTGATTGCGATGAGCTCGGTTGTTCAGCGCGGCGATAAGGTGTTAATTCACGACGCCGCCAGACCTTGTGTCACTCAATCCGATCTGCACAGCCTAATCAACAACTGTTTGACCCACCCAGTTGGCGGGTTTTTAGCTGCTCCGGTGACCGCGACGCTTAAGCGACAAGGCGGTGACGGATCTATCGAGACAGTGAACCGAGATCAGATGTTCATGGCGCTCACTCCTCAGCTGTTTGATTACCACAAATTATCCTCTAGTCTAGATAGCGTAGATGCGAAATCAACCGATGATGCGCAAGCCCTAGAGCAGTGTGGTCATGAAGCATTGCTGATAAACGGTTGTGCCAGCAACATCAAAATTACCTACCCGGGTGATTTGGCTATGGCGCAGTCGATATTGGAGAGGCAAATGACCACCGTCGGTTGATTGGTGCGGTGATTAGCGGTTTTGCCTCCGACAAGAATCCAACACAACTTAATCATCACTACATTTTCAATGTAACTCACTATCCACTATGCTGACCATGTCTTAGGGGACTACACCCTTTGAAACTTCATTAATAATTCCAAAAGGAGTTGATATGCGCGTTCTTACTTTATCTGCTGTTGCAGCAAGCTTAATCGTTGCAGGTTGTACCACTGATCCTATGACTGGTCAGCGCGACTACAACAAAACCGCCATTGGTGCACTTGCTGGTGCAGCTGCTGGTTACGGTATCTCTAAATCTAGTGCCAACACGAGCGCGCAAAACAACCGCGCAGCTGCGATTGGTGCAGTTTTAGGTGGTGGTATTGGCTTGTACATGGACAAACAAGAAAAGCAACTTCGTCAAGATATGGCGGGTACTGGCGTTGAAGTGCAAAAAGACGCAGCTACTGGTGCCTTGAACTTGGTTATGCCAGGTAACATCACCTTTGCTACTGACTCATCTAACATTGCACCCCAGTTCACTGGCACTTTGAGTGACGTTGCTGGTGTTCTTAAGCAATATGACAGAACCACTATCGTGGTTGAAGGTCACACTGACAGCACTGGCGCAGCTTCTTACAATCAGAACTTGTCAGTTCAACGTGCTAGCTCAGTATCAAGCTATTTAGCAAGCATGGGTGTTAGTAGTGGTCGTTTGCAAGTGATGGGTATGGGTGAGAGCCAGCCGATTGCTTCAAATGACACTGAGGCAGGCAAAGCGCAAAATCGCCGCGTTGAAATCCGCATCATGCCACCAGCCAGCCTGTAATTTTTACAAGCAATTAACCAGCTCTTTTGAGCTGGTTTTTTTTGGTCTAGATTCGGGTTTGATCCGTGAGCTTTATGTGGCAGAATTGAACAACGCATGTAAGCGTTTCATAAAGTCAAAGGATGACGATGAAAAATCTTCAGCACCCGATTCCATCTTCCTATCTTCGTGCCATCGCCATGGTGAGCGGTGTTTTACTCGTTGCTGCTTGCTCCTCTAAGCCGCAGGTAAAAGTCACGGCGCTACCTGAGCTTGATACTTCTGAACCGGTTAAGTTTACTGACCGAATCAAATTGGCAGGTTTTAGTTTCGGCAGTTTTTTGGACATCAATGAGAAAGGCACGGGCTTTCAGCCGATGATCCGCACCCGAGCTGACTCAGCGATCGTGTACATGTACCGACCCGATTCTTCATGGAACCGCAGCGAAACCGTCGCAGCCAGTATCTTCTTAAACGACAAGCGCTTAAAAAGCCTGCTGAACAACAGCTACTACGCCATGGAGGTGCCACCGGGTACTTATCGTTTGGCCGTAAGCCGTCCACTGCTGAATCTATACTTTCAAAAGGGCACGGTTGCCGATATCACGCTGCAATCTGGTCAGGACTACTATATTAAGTACGCTGAGCAGTACAACGAGCCCAAGCCCGATAACGCTGAGGGGCTTCTTTTTGCACGTCCTTTGATTCAGGTGCCCAATCCAGTTGGTTTGCAGCAAATCAGCTCAACGATCAACAAGTCACCTAACTACCGCTTTGTGCAAAACCCCAATCAGGTTCAGGCTGTCAAACAAAAGAGTCTCATGCTTGAAGAGAAAAGCGCGGTTGGCAGGGGTTATACCAGTGAGAGTGAGCCTTTATCACCCAAGCGCCCAGTTAAGCTCTACAATCCAGGTACTTGGTAAGCGAACCATCTGATGCCCAGAGTCGCTCTGGGTTTTTTTATGTCTAAAAAGATCAAACTTCAAACCACTCTTGAGCTACTTACGACTCAATATGCGCAATTGGGCATCCAGTTGTTACTGGAACTCAAGCCAGTTAAAAATGTCAATTTTAGGTACCACCACCCACAGCTTAGGGTCAGTGCTCCAAAGCACATCTCAGCTGATCAACTGCAGGCGCTTGTGTCTAAAAAGTTAGACTGGGCTCATGCAATTTATCAGAAACATCAAAATCGAACTGCTCAGGATATAAAGGGTGTTTTCTCAAGTGATCTGATGCTTGGAGATCGGGTGAGGTTCTGGGGGGAAACCCCGATGCTGGTGAGTCAAGCTTCAGCTCAAACTCATGACCAAGACAAGCTGGGGTTTAGCGAGCTGGTTATAGACTCAAGCCAGCAGTCTGACGCGTCTGATCTGATCGCGGCCTATCGACAGCAGCTCAAGACAACCCTCAGTGCGCGCCTAAGCGCGCGTATGCAGCACTGGGTACAAGTGACTGGACTTACGCCATCAAAAACCCGCATCAAGCTCATGCGAACTCGGTGGGGGAGTTGTAGTCAAAGAAGTGGCAACATCTCAATCTCTCTTGCGATCGCTATGTATGATCCTGAGTGTTTGGATGCGCTAATCGTTCATGAGCTATGCCACTTAAAACATGCCAACCATGGAAGGCATTTTTGGGAACTGGTTTATCACTACCTGCCTAATTATCGGCAGATCCACTCACGACTCAGTTGAGCTGAAAAAGACTTGAGGTTCGCTGCGGCGCTGAGTGATTTGATGAAATTGTGCCGTCGTGGGCGCTTGCTCAAACCGCTGCCAGTCACCGCCAGGGCTAAACAGCTCAAAAGGGGTGAAGCGACTTTTATAGCGCATCTTTGGAGCGTCAGGAACCCAGTAACCTAAGTACAAGTGGGTTTTTTTAATCCGCGTCAGCCAATTGATCTGCGCTAGGATCATGTAGGTACCCAGACTTCTTGAGTTCAGTGCTGGGTCATAAAAGCTATAAACCGCAGACAGTCCGTCATCCAAAACATCGATCACTGCAACACCAACTAATTGGCTACTGAGCCAAAACTCCATGAAAAAACTTTGCTCAAATCCATGCATCAAAAACTTTGCAAATTGATCTTGGCTCGGCGGGTACATATCTCCGTCGACGTGTCGCTGATTGATGTAGCGCTCATACAGTCGATAGTGGGCAGCGCGAGCTTTGCTGCTGGGAACAAGGCGCTGGGTTAGATCGGCGTTTTTGTTGATGATTTTTCGCTGAGTACGTCCCGGTTTAAACTCATCTACTGGAATCCTGAGTGACAAACACTGAGCGCAGTGTTTGCACTCGGGCCGATACAGGTAGTTGCCGCTGCGCCGGTAGCCCTGACGCGAGAGTTCTGACATCAGCCCGCCGCTGACGGTCAGACTCGGGTCAACAAAGAGCATGCGAGCACTCTTTTCGGGCAGGTAGCTGCATGGATGGGGCGGAGTGATGAAAAGCCCGATATCCGTCTGTTTGCTCATGCTGACTCCAGGCGGATGACTGATTTATTCAGTCTAGCGCTCTGCTTTATTGCAAACAAGCCGAAGAACTAAGCGGCTTTGTGAGTGCTGTCAGCGGTATCGGGCTTAATTGCCAAACCCGCTGCTGTTTCATGCTCAGCTTAATTTGCACTGAGTAGGCGGGCTATCTGATCAAAGGTTCTGGGACTGCTCCAATCCACTGACTGGGTTCTCAAGACGCTTAGCTGCTGTAAAAAGTCAGCTTTGGGGATCAGCGTAGCGCCCAAACTCATGAGGTGTGGGTTTTCTAGCTGGGCGTCAATCAGCTCGATACCAGTGTGCTGACAGCACTCGCTCATGAACCAAAAACTGGCCTTAGAGGCATCGGTGACATGGTGAAACATCGACTCGCCGCAAAAAACCTTGCCGATTTTTAGGCCATAGATACCGCCAATCAGCACATCTTCGGAGTCGTAAACCTCAAAGCTGTGAGCAAACCCCAGTCGATGCAGCTCAGCATAGGCCTCGATCATCTGCTCAGTGATCCAAGTGCCGGTGTAAAAGCGCGTGTCGGCGCATTGGCGAATCACGGATTCAAAATTCTGATTGAAGCCAAATCGCCAGTTGCCTCGTCTGGCTGAGCGTTTGAGGGTTCGACTGGCCTTAAAAATGTCCGGTTTAAAAACCGCACGAATGGGCGGCGACCACCAGGCGATTGGCTCATCTTCGTTAAACCAAGGAAAGATGCCTGACTGGTAGGCCTGAATCAGCGTGGCAGGAGCCAAGTCAGCACCAAAGCCGATCAGACCATCGCCAGTTAAATCGGTGGTGGCCGGATCTGGAAATACAAACTCAGACGCGTTCAAGACAGGAAGACTTAAGCTCAATAACCGCTTGGCTGATCCGCTGGGACGTCGTCCAAGTACTTTTCAGCGTCCAGCGCTGCCATACAGCCAGAAGCGGCAGAAGTGATCGCTTGACGGTAGACTTGGTCAGCCACATCACCAGCAGCAAAAACACCTGAGGTGCTGGTCAGAGTGGCATTTCCCTGCAGGCCGCTTTGAACAACCAAGTAACCTTGATTGGTTTTGAGTTGATCGACAAACAGCCCGGTATTTGGCTTGTGACCGATCGCCACAAATAACCCCTGCGCCTCAACAGTTTGCTCGCTTTGATCCAGCATGGAGCTGATCTTGACGGCATTTACGCCTGCTTGATCACCCAGTACTTCAGCTACTTGGTGATTCCAGATGATGGTGACATTGCCACTGCGCTCTTTTTCAAACAGTTTGTCTTGCAGGATCTTCTCGGCACGTAGGCTGTCGCGGCGGTGAACCAACACCACCTCAGAGCAGATGTTGGAGAGGTAAAGCGCTTCTTCAACTGCCGTATTGCCTCCGCCAACCACGACGACGCGCTGGTTTTTGTAGAAAAAACCGTCGCAAGTAGCGCAGGCACTGACGCCGCGACCCATAAAGGCGGTTTCCGATTCAAGGCCCAGATACTGAGCGGACGCGCCGGTCGCGATGATCAGGGCGTCACAGCTATACTCGCCAGAGTCTCCAGTGAGCTTATAAGGACGGGCAGATAAGTCGACTTTATCGATCTGATCGAAGATCACCTCGGTTCCAAAGCGCTCGGCGTGCGCTTGCATGCGCTCCATGAGCACTGGACCAGTGAGTCCGTGTGCGTCACCCGGCCAATTATCCACCTCAGTTGTGGTGGTCAGCTGGCCGCCTGGCTGCATACCGGTAATCACCACTGGATTTAAGTTGGCGCGCGCAGCATATACGGCAGCGCTGTAGCCCGCAGGGCCTGAACCCAGTATGATGAGTCGGTGATGCTTATTCATGGGCGTCTTCCTGTGGAGTCTGATCAGTCGGTTAATTGGGCGTTAGTTTGCCACAGATTGCTGAGCCGCTAAACCTGAGTTAGCTCATGGCTGAGTTGATCAATTTAAAACATCGGCACTCTTGGTTAGGCAATTGTTTAACCAACCAGTTGCCTCAGTAAGCTTGGTTGGACTCCTGTTTGCCGTAAAAAACCTCTGAGTAGTTTCAGGTGGTTTTGAAGCTCTTCACGAGGGCTGCTAGATCACTCAGCTTTACCCTATGACTCAAGCCACTTAAACTAAGCATTTGTTAGTTTCTTGGCGTTACCTAGTATTGCCCAACTTTCACATATGGATATCACTTGTTAGCTGCTCAAAAATTTACTGGTTTTTTAAAGCGACTTCGCCGCGCTGCAGTCTGCTGCCTGTGGGTTGGACTCGCGTTGATCACAGCGCTGGCACTGTTAAGCTTTAGCCCGTTCGATGCGAGCTGGCGACTGCAGACAGTGCCTGAGCTGCCCATCCATAATTTGCTAGGTGTTTTTGGTGCCAATTTAGCGCAAGCGGTATTTTTTATCTTTGGGTCCGTGGGCTGGTTACTTCCAGTTGCCTTGGTGGCTGTCTCTTATACACATCTGACGCTGCC
>CAJXOR010000046.1 GCA_913057715.1 uncultured Moraxellaceae bacterium | reverse complement strand
ACGAGATCATGCCTAGTCTCGTGGGCTCGGAGATGTGTATAAGAGACAGGTACGATTTCGACATCGGTCTGGAGTGGCCTTTTTTCAAAAAAACCGTTGTCCTCCAAAGACTGGATCAGGCTAGCTTTGGTGGTGCTATAAAACCCATGATTAAAGATCTTGCCAACCGCAAGTTGCTCCGTATCGAGGATTTGTTTGATGTCTTTGTTGTCAGTGGCTTCAGGGCCAGCACTCAAGGTTGACTGGATGATCAACACTGGCGCACCCGCATCGATGATCACAAAAAGCTCGTTGGAATCGATGATCGAGAAGTTAAATTTAGTTTCATAGAAACCGACCGCTTGGGCCGCTTCAGTTGCCAGGCTTCTTAGACGCGGAAAGATAGACTTGCCTAGCATCAGATCTTCTTCGGTTACCTGAATCAGCGCCTCTTCTACGTTGCGGGCCAAAAGCTCTAAAGCCAAGTCGGGGTAAGCCTGCTCGGTTTGATTGACCTTTGTTTCTACCTTTATGTAGTTGACATCGCCGATCTCATCACCAAAAAACCGGTTGTAAAGCCGCTTATAAAATGGCGGCTTGTCCACCTTAACTGGAGTTGGGGTTGTCGGATCACTTTCACTATCGACAAGCTCAGGCAGGTACAGGCTTGGATCGATACCTTGCCCCTGGCTGTCTGGATCTTCCTGAAACTCGCTTGGATTGGCGGTGTCTACTGGATTTTGAATAGAGGATTCTGCGGCAAGTTCAGAGACTACGGCTTCTTGACTCATAAGCTGTGCTGAGGCTGCGCGCTGCGCTTGGGGTGATCCAGCGGTTACAGTTTGATCAGTCGTAGCTAGGGAGCCGGCTTCGGTGCCTGCTTGACTATCAGCAAAATTTAAACTTGAGCTGTCTAGCTGATCTGGCTCATCGCCTTGCTGGCCGATCTGTTCTGCTGTGCTGGTTTGGCTTAGGGGCTGATCTTCGGTTTGCGTTTCAGAGCTGCCCATTTGAGGCTCTAGGGGCGTCTGGTCAGTTGAGATCGGAGTTTCTTGAGTGGTCTGTGCTGAGGACAGAGGCGCAACTTGTGCCATAGCAGCCGCGCTTAATTGCAGACTTAAGATCGCCGCCGAATAACTGATCATCCGCACGCAGCGGTTAAGTGGATGGCGAGAAAACCCAGGTACCAGCAAGCTTAAATCAGACGCGCCGCGATGATTTAAGCTTGCGTCAAGACTTTGATTTTTGACGGATTTAGAAAAATCAGTGCCGACAGACATGAATAAAGTAATGCGTAAAAGAGATAATATTAACGATAATTCAACAGGAATAATGCGCGATTTTAAGCTGTTTAGTAAATTGCTTCGGTGCAGCCTGCTAACATGAGTGATCTTCTATCGCTGCTCTAACATGTCGACCAATCCTACCAGCCCCTCTCAGTTTGCGCTTTTATCTAAGCGACGATTTCTGCCGATGTTTCTTGCCCAGTTCTTGGGTGCATTTAATGACAACTTTTTTAAACAGGCACTGATCCTGCTGCTGACCTACCAAGGCGCCCAAGCACTCGGCATGTCGGTTCCCCTGCTCAACAATCTGGCGGCGCTGCTGTTTATCCTGCCATTTTTCTTACTGTCATCGACAGCTGGTCAGCTAGCCGATGTCTACTCCAAGCAGAAGCTCACGGTTTACATCAAGTTGCTTGAGCTGCTTATCGCGGTGATCGCGGCAGTCGGTTTTATGACCCACAATTATATACTGCTGTTTGTGGCTCTGTTTTTGCTGGGCGTGCAGTCGAGCTTTTTTGGACCGATCAAATACGCTTACTTGCCTGAAGCACTGCCCCCTCATGAGTTGGTCGGCGGTAACGCACTGTTTCAAAGCGGCACTTCTTTTTCGATATTGGCAGGTATGATCGTGGCGGGAGTGCTGCTGAAGTTCAGCGGCGATCTGCAGATGGTGCTGGTGAGTCTGCTGGTGATAGCGGTTGCTGCAGGTGGCCTTGGCGCTGCCTTTTTTGTTCCAAAAACTAGTCCACATGCCAATCCAGGTACACCCAGCGACGAGAAAGAATTGCCAGAGGCAAGCACCTCTGACACTGCCGGGATTTTGAAGCGCGAGGCAATCGACTGGCGCTTTTATCGCACGACCTTTACTTCGGTGGCTGAGGTTTGGCAAAACCGAGGGCTTTTTTATGTCCTGATTGGGATCTCGTGGTTCTGGTTTTACGGCGCCACCCTGCTCACGCAGATTCCTGAGGTGACTCAGGTCTATGTTCAAGCCGAAGAGCTTGGTGTGATTGGGTTGCTGCTGCTTTTTTTAGTGGGCGTCATGACTGGTTCGCTCTTGTGCAAGCGCTTGGGCGGGGCTGAGTTATCTTTTAAACTACTGCCCTACGCGCTGGCCGGACTGAGTCTGTTTACCCTGGATATGGCTTGGAGTTTGCAGCAGATTGCAGCGACGCCTGAGGCTGGGTTGACCCATGTGAATCGCCTCAAGCTCTACTTTGACTTACTGGGGATAGGCGTGTCGGGCGGTTTGTATATCGTGCCGCTGTACGCAATCATGCAGGGTAAGGCTGAGACCAATCGACGCGCTCGCGTGGTGGCTGCCAACAACATCTTAAACGCGCTGTTCATGGTGGTGGCGGCGATATTGGCCATCATCGTGCTCAGTCTCTTGAGCCTGAGCATCTCTGCGCTGCTGGTGATGATTGGAGCATTAAACGCCTTGGTGGGTTATCTGGTGCTTAAGAAGACCCAAACGTTGCTGGGAGCGGTAAATCACTAAAATGCCAACCTTAGTGGGCATTTTGCAAAAGGAGAGTGTGTCGATGAGAAACTTAAGTGGCCTAGATCGTTGGATATCGCAGCTTGATTTGGCGCTCCAAACCAATGTCCCTGGCGTGACTCAAGGATCACAAGCTTCTCCTGCTGAGGGAGCTGAGAAAGTTAATTTATCGATTGCTGAATCCCAGCTGGCCTCAGCACTCATGCGGGTTAACCACACTGGCGAGGTTTGTGCGCAAGGACTTTATCAAGGGCAGGCGCTCACTGCCAAGACGCCTGAGATTCGTACGCATATGCTGGGCGCAGCAACCGAGGAGCAGGATCACTTGGTTTGGTGTGAGCAGCGCTTGGCTGAGCTTGGCGGACAAACCAGTCTGCTCAACCCGGTTTTTTATGGCATGAGTTTTGTGATTGGCTCGGTGGCCGGCGCACTCTCCAACCCCTTTAGTTTGGGGTTTGTTGCGGAGACCGAAGCTCAGGTATCGAAACACTTGAGCTCACACCTTGAGCGGTTGCCTGAGCAGGATCTTCGCTCACGCGCGATCGTGACTCGGATGCATGATGACGAACAGCGCCACCGCGCTGAGGCGCTGAATCAGGGCGGATCTGAGCTGCCCGGTCCGGTGAATACCCTGATGGGCTGGATGGCAAAAGTCATGACCACCACCACACACCGGATTTGATTGGCTTGGGACTCTTCTCTGAGGGTTTGCTTTAACAGCTTTGACGACAACTTTAGACCAAGCTCTCAAGCCAAGACATTTATAAAAATGGCCTAGATTTGGCTAACGCGCTCTTTTTATCTATATCGCTGTGGCTTAATTATGAGTGGTTAGCTTGGATTGATGAGCGGTTTAACCAAAATACCAAAAGATCTCACACACCCTGTATCGCAAAGTAGGCTCAATTGATCTTAAATCTAGGTTAACTAACACTTCTAGGTAATGGTCATGGCCTTTGTCACCTTTTTGATCACCAGCTTGCTGCTACTCGCTCTGTTGGCAGCAGTTTTTTATGTCTCCCCCTCCCGGCTAACCGGTTCCGCGATCATGATCGCAGGAGCAATCGTTGCAGCTTTCATCAGCCCGTGGACGCTGTTGATAGGACTGCCGATTATCGCTATCACGGTAATCTTATGCGTTGAAGATCTGCGTAAAAAGATCATCACCAAACCAGTTTACGGCATCCTCTCAAACGCTATGCCGCCGATGAGTGATACCGAGCGCGAAGCTTTGGATGCGGGAACCAGCTGGTGGGAAAAGGAGCTTTTTCAGGGGAGACCTGACTGGACTCAGTTTGAGAAATTCAAACTACCGGTCTTATCTGAAGAAGAACAAGCCTTTATCGATAACGAAGTAGAAACGCTTTGCGGCATGGTGGATGAGTGGACGATTCACCATGAGCTCAAAGATTTACCAACAGAGGCTTGGGAGTACATAAAAGACAAAGGCTTTTTGAGCTTAATCATCCCCAAAGAGTTTGGTGGTCTGGACTTCTCACGCTACGCACAAAGCCGGATCATGAGTAAGATTGCCTCGCGATCCGCCACGACCGCAGTTACTGCCATGGTTCCTAACTCCTTAGGCCCTGGTGAGCTGCTCATGCACTATGGTACTGAGGAGCAAAAAAATCACTGGTTGCCGCGCCTAGCCAAAGGAATCGAGATTCCCTGCTTTGGTTTGACCGGTCCAGAAGCTGGATCTGACGCTGGATCCATCCCTGATACTGGTGTGGTTTGCATGGGCACCTATGAAGGTAAAGAAGTCATGGGCCTGCGCTTAAACTTTGCTAAGCGCTGGATTACGCTGGCACCAGTGGCAACCGTCGTGGGCTTAGCCTTTAAGCTATACGATCCTGATCACCTGCTAAAGATCACTGATGATAAGGGCGCGCCAAAAGCAGATATCGGGATTACCTGCGCTCTAGTGCCAGCTGATGTTGAGGGTATAGAGATCGGACGCCGCCACAATCCCGGCTCTCCATTTATGAACGGACCCGTTAACGGCAAAGACGTCTTCATACCGATTGATTTTATTATCGGCGGTGCCAAAAACGCGGGTATCGGCTGGCGCATGCTGATGGAGTGTTTAGGTGTTGGTCGAGGGATCTCCCTGCCTGCCATGGCAACTGCCTCAGGCGAGATGGCATATCGCGGAGTTGGTGCCTTTAGTACCATACGCCGTCAATTCAAGCTTGAGATTGGCAAATTTGAAGGGGTGCAGATGGCGGCAAGCGACATCGCCTCTAAAACCTATACGCTTGAAGCCTTCCGCCACATGGTGACCTACGGACTTGACCAAGGTGGCACGCCTTCGGTGATGACGGCGATGGCCAAGTACTATGCGACCGAGATGATGCGCGACGTCTTGGATCATGCGATGGATATCGTCGGTGGTCGTGGTGTTCAGCATGGTCCCCGCAACTTTTTAGCACTACCCCACCAGTCGGTACCCGTCGCAATCACGGTTGAAGGCGCCAATATCTTAACCCGCTCTTTGATGATCTTTGGTCAAGGCGCGATGCGTTGCCACCCCTACTTGTTTGATGAGCTGCAAACCCTGCAGGCGGAGGATCAAAAACAAGGGTTGGAGGATTTCGATAAAATCTTTTTCAAACACATGGCCTATACCTTTAACCGTGCGGTCGTCACTTTGGTTAACAGCGTAACTGGTGGGCATTTTACACCAGCGCCTAACACCGCCACAGAATTTACCAAGCCTTACTATAAAACCATTAACCGGCTCTCCAGCGCCTTTGCGCTGACCGCTGATATGGCGCTGGGTATATTGGCTGGTGATTTGAAGCGTAAAGAGATGCTCTCGGGTCGCTTGGCCGACATCCACTCCAATCTGTTGATGGCGACCAGTGTGCTCTACTACTATGAGCAGGGCGCGCAAACTGAAGTTGATCGCTCGCACGCCAGTTTAGCTTTGCAAGATTTGTTGCAAGCTGCGCAAACTGCCTTCGATAGTTTTTATGCTAACTTTCCAGCACAGATTCCTGCGCGATTGGTGCAATGGATGGCATTTCCCTTTGGCGCTGCAGTCCGCGCTCCACTCGATGAGCTCAGGGTCGAAGTGGCAACCCAGATGATGCAGGACAACCCTTTCCGCCAAAAACTGGCCGAGTACGTTTACAACACGCAAGATCCTGAAGATGCGTTTGGCCGGATTGAATCTACGTATCAGATGCTGCTTGAGATTGAGCCGCTGTGGTCTGAGTTCCGTAAAAAACAACTGAGCGGTGCCTATGCTGGGCTGGATCTGGAGCAAAACTTCAGCGACGCGGTATCAGCTGGAGACTTTACCCAGGCGCAAATCGATCAAATTAAAACCTATAACGCTAAGCGCTATGACGCTCTGTTGACCGATGCGTTTGATAAGGATTTGCTCCATGCTGATGTCAGAAGCCCCTATTCAAAGGTTGTCATGAGTAAAAGCGCCCCAGCTGAGCATGGCTATCAGCACCCTTCTGACTCAGCCGATGCCTCAAGTCAGGCTGGCGAGGAAAAAACTGAGCAAACCATGGATTAATCCAGCTCATTTTTTAGCCCCTTTGCGTTCGAGGCGTGTTTCCGAGCCAAAGGGCTCTTGAGGCGCATAGGGTGTAAATCCCTCTGCTTTAGGTATTCACCCGATCAATATCACTATTGATCGGGTTTTTTATTTTGCCACATCGGCTTAGCTCTGAGGCGTTTGAAAAATGTCTTTGGGCAGGGTTTATCTCAGGTGGTAACGATGGAGTAGGCATGAATGAGGCAATCAACTTCTGATCTCAATCGATCGTTAAATTAGATGTGGCTTGTGCGAGTGCGATTATCTCAACTTAAGGTTCAGGCGAGATTGGTCTGCTAGATGTGCATCTGGGGGTTAGTATCGCCGGTTAAGTTGACGGCACAGCGGAACTTGCTCCGGCCTCAACTTAGGATCTAACTTAAGCTGCTCCTCAGATTGAATCTGACCCAATCAAGCAACCCTTGATCATAAGCGGTAAAACTCAGCAGTGACCCCAACAGAACTCGCCGCTTCAATTGCGGTGGGTTTTTTGATGGTGATCTTTACGCTGGTGGCCTCAAACTCATCTAGGATCATGTGGCCGAGGAGCTCTGCTAGGTGTTCAAGCAGGTTGGCTTTGGTTTGACAGCACAGCTCAGTGATCTTTTGACAGACCTGATTGTAGTCAAGCGCATCTTTGATGGCGTCTGATTTGGAGGCTAAAGTGAAATCGTGATCAATCTGAGCACTGATGAGCAGCGTCTGATTGATGGTGCGCTCCCAATCGTAAACACCGATCACGGCGCTAACGTTTAGATCTTCGATAAAGACCTGATGGTGGCGACTTTGGATAAGCTGGGTGTCGGACATGGCGCCTTCAACCTGCGCTTAAAGAGTGGTACCAGTGGTCGGACTTGAACCGACACGCCTTGCGGCAACGGATTTTGAATCCGTCATGTCTACCAATTTCATCACACTGGCATGATTGTGCGAATTGCAGGTGGATATCTTAGCGTCTGTCCACGATAAGTCAAGCCCCAACCAGCACCATCGGTTATAATTCTGGCTCCATTTTTTTCAAGCTTTGATTTGTGCACTTAAGCGACTTTGATTACGACTTGCCCACCGATCTCATCGCCACGGAGCCTTTGGCTGAGCGTTCCGACTCACGCCTGCTTTTTTTGAGTCAAATGGCAACGTTAGCTGACCACACCATGATGGATTTGGTTCAACTGCTCAATCCTGGCGACTTACTGGTGTTCAATGACACCAGCGTGATCAAAGCGCGTTTGCAGGCGGTAAAACCCTCAGGCGGCAAATGCGAAGTGCTAGTTGAGCGGATCAGCGAAGATCCCTGCACGGCACGCTGTTATGTGCGCTCAAACAAGACACCGAAAACGGGCGATGCGCTTTTGTTTGGCGATGGTTTTTTGGAAACTCAAAGAGCTAGCTGCAAGGTGCTCGGCCGTGAAGAGCAGCTGTTTGTGCTCAAGTTCAGTGAACCGGTGCTTGAGCTGCTGGAGCGACTCGGGGAGATACCGCTACCGCCCTACTTTAAGCGCGCCCCAACCGATGATGACTTAACCCGCTATCAAAGCCTGCTCAGAGATCCGGCCAAAAAAGCCAGTGCTGCTGCGCCGACCGCGAGCCTGCACTTTGACGAAAAACTGCTCAAAGCCCTTGAAGATCGAGGTGTAAACCTAGCCAAGGTGACCCTGCATGTTGGCTCGGGAACCTTTGCGCCGGTTAAAACTGAAGATTTAAGCCTGCATGTCATGCATGCAGAGTACGGCGAGCTAAGCGCGCAGGCCGCCGAGCAGATCCGCTCAACCAAGGCGGCGGGCGGGCGGGTGATTGCGGTCGGTACCACGGTCACGCGTACGCTTGAGAGTGCTTATCAGGTGCACGGGGAGTTGGCGGCTTGGCGCGGAGATACCTCGATCTTCATCACTCCGGGCTATGAGTTCAAAGTGATCGATGCGCTGATCACCAACTTCCACTTACCCAAATCCACGCTGATCATGCTGGTCAGCGCACTGGCAGGACGCGAAACGGTGCTCAGTGCTTATGAGCACGCGATTAACGAGTGCTATCGGTTTTTTAGCTATGGGGATGCGATGTTGATTGAAAAAGCCAAAAGCGCGTCGGGCTCGTGAGCGCGGCCTGCTATAACAAGATTGCGTTTGGCGTGATGCTGACTCAACGAATGAGTCAGTTAGCGCTGGCATTTTTAGGTTTTACGAGGAAGTCCTCATGAAGTTTACAGTTGAAACCACCGATGGACGCGCACGCCGCGGCGAGCTTGAGCTGTCGCACGGCACCATGCAGACGCCCGCCTTTATGCCGGTTGGTACTTATGGCACGGTTAAGGGTATGCTGCCGCGCGATATCGTGGCGACCGGCGCTCAAACGGTACTCGGTAACACCTTTCACTTGTGGCTGAGGCCGGGGCTCGATGTCATACGCGCCCACGGCGGACTGCATGAGTTCATGCAGTGGAGCGGGCCGATCCTGACCGACTCGGGCGGTTTTCAAGTGTTCAGCTTGGGAGAGATGCGCAAAATTACTGAAGAGGGTGTGCGCTTCGCCTCCCCCATCGACGGCTCCAAGGTGTTTTTGAGTCCTGAGAAAAGCATCGAGATCCAGTCGGTCCTAAATTCAGACATCGTCATGATCTTTGATGAGTGCACGCCCTACCCGGCCACCTATAGCGAGGCCAAACAAAGCCTTGAGCTATCGCTGCGCTGGGCGGCGCGCTCTCGAAGCGAGCACGACCGGCTAGAAAACACCAACGCGCTGTTTGGGATCATCCAGGGCGGTATGTATGAGGAGCTGCGCTATCAGTCACTAGAGGGCCTTGAGCAAATTGGGTTCGATGGCTACGCGATTGGCGGGCTGTCGGTTGGCGAACCCAAAGATGAGATGATCAAGGTGTTGGACTACCTGCCAGAGGCGATGCCATCTGACAAACCGCGCTACTTGATGGGCGTAGGCAAACCCGAAGACTTGGTTGAAGCGGTGCTGCGCGGTGTGGATATGTTTGATTGCGTCATGCCCACCCGTAACGCCCGAAATGGCCACCTGTTCACCCACACCGGTGTGGTCAAGATCCGTAACGCCTTCCACCGCCATGACACCAGCCCGCTTGACTCACGCTGTCCCTGCTACACCTGCCAAAACTTCACACGCAGCTACTTGCACCACCTTAACCGCAGCGGCGAGATGCTGGGCGCGCAGCTGGGCACCATCCACAACTTGACCTACTATCAGACCCTCATGCAAGGCATGCGGGACGCGATTAGCGAACACCGCTTGAGCGAGTTTGTGGCTGAGTTTTACCGGCTTCGAGACGTTGAGAAAGCCTGAAAATGCCCACCCAATCCGTGATCCCGTGAAAGTTTTGCTTAAAGACTAGGCGCGCTTTGATTTAAGTGGTTGGGCTTAGCTCTTAGCACCATCCAAAATAGAAAGGTTGATTGCGCTGAGGTTCAAATCAAAGGGCTGGTGCAGGGCTTGTTGATAAACCTAAGCTTAATTCAGCACTCCCAGATCAGGCCTGATGATTGAGACTTATTAGGACTTCGGCGCTAGCCGCTGTGCTTTGACCACCAACTTATCGAGGCTGGCAGCAAAGAGCTGCTTATCACGTGCACCAAACGAGTTTTGAGAGCCTGACATCACCTGACCCTCTTTGGTCAGACTTGAGCGCATGGTGTCCATGAAGTCGCGCATCGAGAGCTTTTGAGCGATTGTGTCAGCTGAGTAGATCTCGCCGCGGTGATTTAGTGCCATTGCTCCTTTTTTCATGGCGTCGCTTGCGAGCGGTATGTCGGAGGTGATCAGTACATCGAAAGCCTGGCACTGATCAACGATCCAGTCGTCAGCCACATCGAAACCATGACCAACTTGAACCTGCTCAATTAGCCCGCCGCTTCTGACCCCGATCGCATGGTTGGCGACAAAGATCGCCCGAAGGCCAGTGCGCTCGGCTGTCTTGATGATGATGGTGCGTATCGCTTGCGGACAAGCGTCTGCATCGATATAGATACAGGGCGCTCGAGGCTTGGCTGCGGATTCACTCATTGAGACTACTCTGAAAAACCGTCAGCGCGTGATGCCACGGCTGGAGCTCTCAATCGAGTCAATCAATAGGGACACTTTAGGCTCACCGGGCAAGAAGTCAGATTTGAGTTGGCTGAGCACATCGGCGGTGTTGAGGGTTTTGTTACGCAATAAAAAAGAGGCTTTTTTCAGCACCTTGATGGTTTCATCTGACCAGCCTTTTCGGCGCATACCCTCTGAGTTCACGCCGTAAGATTTGGCAGGGTTGCCGCCCACCAAAGCAAAGGCAGCGACATCTTTGTTGATCGCACTGGCGCCGCCAACCATGGCGAAGCTGCCGATGGTTGTGAACTGGTGAACACCGCTGTTACCACCGACGATAACGTGATCGCCAAGCTTGCAGTGACCAGCCAGACCGACGTTGTTGGCAATCACGCAGTTGGATCCAATACGGCAGTCGTGAGCCACGTGGGCATTTACCATGAACAAGTTGTTGGAGCCGATGCTCGTGATTGCCTCGTCTTGAACCGTTCCGCGGTGCACACTGCAGGACTCACGAAAGGTGTTGTTGTCCCCGATCTCAAGCCAGGTTTCTTCACCGGCGTACTTAAGGTCCTGGCAAACCTCGCCGATCGAAGCAAACTGAAAGAACCGGTTGCCCTCTCCAATTCGAGTAAAGCCGCCGATCACGACGTGGCTCTTAAGCTCGCAATTGGCGCCGATACTCACCGACTCCCCAACCACGCAAAACGGACCAATACTGACGCTCTCGTGGATCTGGGCGCTCGAGTGGATTAACGCGGTTTCATGAATCATGTTTCACCTGATGATGGGGGATGATCTGATCAAGTGACTGCTTAACCAGAGATATTTGCGCGCGAACAGCTAATTTGCCATCGACTGAAGCGCTACAGGTGAATTTGGCTAAGTTGGCGCGCATCGCGTCAATCCGAGCCACAATTTTGAGTTGATCGCCGGGAACCACTTTACGGCGAAATTTCACATCGTCTGCACCGGCATATAAAAGCGTGACGTTGTCTTTTAGGCGTAGGCCTTGGTTTATAAACAACAAGACGCCCGCAGCTTGGGCGAGACTCTCGAGCATGAGAACACCCGGCATCACTGGAGCACCGGGAAAATGTCCCTTGAAAAAAGGCTCATTGATGGTGACATTTTTAATCGCTTCGATCTTGCCTAGAGTCATGTCGAAATCGACCACCCGATCAATCAATCTAAAGGGGTACTGATGGGGTAAAAACTCGTCTAGCTGCCATGACTCTATGGGGAGTGCAGGAAGTTTGTGTTCGCCTATCTGGTCAGTTGTTTTGTTCAAATCGATCTCTTATCTGTGTTAATCAGTGCGTTAAGCTCGCGCTTAAGTTCAGCTACTTCTTGGCTCAGCGACGCCACCTTATCAGAAACTGCGCTGTTTTGCGCTGGGTTAAACTGAGCCAATTTTTTAAAGCCAACGGCGGAGCGTCGCCACTCAGCGACCGGCTGAACTGACGTGCCAGAGGCATAGTGACCTGATTGTCGTATGTGTCCGGTTACCATCGACATGCCTGATAGATGCACATCGTCAGTGATGGTGATGTGACCGACGATACCCACTCCGCCGCCGATCATGCAGCGCTTGCCGATACGGGTGCTGCCCGCGATACCGGTGTTGGCCGCGATGGCGGTGCCAGCCCCGATATGGACGTTGTGGGCGATCATGACCAAGTTGTCGATGATGACATTTGACTCAATCACGGTGTTCTCAAGCGCCCCGCGATCCACGCAAGTGTTAGCGCCTATATAGACGTGATCACCGATGATCACGCGACCTAGCTGCGCGATGGGCTGCCAGGCCAGCTGCCCCGATGAGGTGTCGGGTGCAAAACCAAAACCCTGAGCGCCGATGATTGCTCCGCTGTAGATATGCGAATGGCTTCCAATTTGTGTGTGGTGATGGATGACAGAGTTAGCGCCAATCCGGCACCCTGACCCCAAAGTGACATAGTCACCCACATAACAACCCGCTTCAAGGATGCAGTTAGCGCTGATTTCAGCACCTTTGCCTACATAGCAGTTTGGCGCAATCTTGCTGCTGGCATCGACGATCGCGTGAGGGTGGATATAACCTGCTGAGTTGGGTACCGCATGTGATTCCTCAGCTGCGGAGCGGTGGTCAAAAAAGTGCGACAGTTTAGCGAAGCCCAGATAAGGATCTTTAACCACCAAAGCAACACAGGGACACTGATCAGCATCCGCTTCTCTGATCAGGACTGCACTGGCCTTTGTTTCGGCCAAATCCTTGAGGTACTTTTTATCGGATAAAAAACTGATGCTACCCGTCTTGGCGTCAGAGAGGGTTTGGATGTGTGCAATTGGCTGTTGACGTGCATCGGCTTCAGTCATCCCGCGTGGTGCCACTACTTGGGCGCCAAGCGTTTGAGCTATCTGATCGATGGTTAAATTGGCCTGGTTGAGACTCATAGCAGCAAAACAGATTGGGACTCGGGTCTGTAGTTTATGCTGTTGGCGACTGTTAGCTCAAGCCTGAAACCCAAATCCCTCTCAAGCCGTAAGATTAAGGGGGTTCGGACTTCGTGATTTAGGCGCTTGATATTTGAAGAGTAATTTATCCAAGTAAGCATTGATCAATCCCTCCCTCTAAGCTTAATTAATCTCAGTGGTTGGTCCTAAGAGAGTAAACGATAAAAGTGATTGGCCACAAAAAAAAGAGCCGAAGCTCCTTTTTGGTTTTTTAAAACGTTCGACCTACTTCGAACTGAACTTGTTGGGTATCGTCACCCTCTTGCTCATTAAGTGGTTTGGCGTAACTCAGCGATATCGGCCCAATCACCGTCAGCCAAGTCGCACCGACACCGACCGAGTAGCGAGGTTCGTCCGAGGCAATACTGAGCGGCACGCCAGTGTTTTCAAATGTCCTGCTGTCAAGGTTTTCGGTGTCATACACCTGAGCGCCCTCTATGAATAAGCTGGGACGCACTTTTGAAGTCCAGTCACCTTTAAAGGGAAGTGGGAAGATCAACTCGGCACCGAGTTGAACCAAAGCGTTACCACCAATGAACTCGGGATCGGGATCTTCGATACGTGGAGTCGTTTGACCAGGAGTCGGTAAAAAGATAGCTGAATCACTGCGAGGTCCAATTGAGCCGTTGTCATAACCTCGGACGCTGCCATAACCTCCAGCAAAGTAGTTTTTATAAAATGGCAGATCGTTGCCATAACCCAGTTTGCCGTAACCACGAGCGATGAAGTTTGAACCAAATAGTGGCTGAAAGTAGTTACCACTGTAGGTCACTTTTTGGTAATCAACATCACTGCCCGGTACAGCGATCTCAGCTGAGACGGTGTTGAGACTACCTTTGGTTGGATACAGCGGTTGATCGCGAGTATCTCGGCTCCAGCCCAAGTTTAAGTTATAGGTTAAAAAGTCAGACTCAAACCGATCAATCCCAAGATCACCTGCTTCATCTCTAACAAAATTGGCATCCAGCCCGTTGTTTTGCTGCAGGTAGTCCAAGTTGGATATGGCGATGGATCTACCGGCCTTGATTGTGGTTTGATCCACACCGATACCAGCACTGACACGTGTGTTTTCATCGACTGGATAGCCGTAAGTTGCTTTTAAGCCGATCGAATCAGTCAGGTAGTTGTTGATGTTGAGGTTATCTGACTTAGTTTCACGAAAGTAGCCTGAAAGAGTCTGCGAAACCCCGTTAACCGTGAAGTAAGGGTCGGTGACACTGAGCGAGTAATCGTTATAAGTTTCCGAGTTAGCAACTTGGATACTCACCGCGTTACCCGTTCCTAAGAAGTTGGTCTGGGTCAAGCCAGCCTGAAAGGTTATCCCGCCGTTTTGAGAGTAACCAGCTGCTAAGGAGGTGGTTCCTGATGGCTGCTCTTCGACCACATAAGTGATGTCAACCTGATCTGAGGTGCCAGGTACGCGAACCACTTGGGTGTTAACCTTTCCAAAAAAACCGGTACGCTGCAAGCGCACGGAGGACAATTGGATCTTGTCGTTAGAGGCAAGAGATCCCTCTAACTGACGCATCTCGCGGCGCAGAACCAGGTCATCGGTTTTCTCGTTACCCTGAAAGCTGATGCGACGAACATAAATCGGCTGACCTGGATCAACAAAGAAATCGACCGCAACGGTGCGGTTGTCTTTGTTGATTTGAGGAACCGGACGGATGTCGGCATAGTAGTAACCCGCGTTACCATAAAGACGCTTCAGATTTTGCGTAGACTCAGTCAGTTTGGCGCGAGAGAACAGCTCGTCAGACTCGATGGTTACCTGCTCGTTCAGATCGCTCGGCGTGAACTTTTGATCGCCCAAAAAGCTGACATTTGAAAACTTATATAGATCACCTTCAGACAGACCAACTTCGATATAAACTTTTTCGCGATCTTCAGAGACGTTGAGCACGGCATGATTGATGGCGAAATCCGCGTAACCGGCATCCAGATATAAACTGCGCAGATTCTCAAGACTCGCCTGAAGTTTTTCCTGCGTGTACTGATCTTTTTTACTAAATGTCGTCAGTAGTGAGTTTTCTCTGAACAGCAGCACCCGGCGAATATCAGAATCGCTGATCGCTTGGTTGCCGATGATGTTCACATCGACGATGTTGGCCGGCTCGCCCTCATAAAACTTAATGTCAATTTGCTCAGCGCTGGGCTGCGCCAATGGGTTTTGCTCGATCACGATATCGGCGTTGTAGCGACCCTGAGAGACATACTGACGTTCAAGATCCTGCTCAATCTTGTTGAGAAGCACTGGATCAACGACTTCACCTTCCTGAAGACCAAAAGATGCTAAGCCGTCTTTAAGCGCTTCAGTTGGGATCATCTTGTTGCCCTCAAGCTCTATGCTTGAGACAACCGGCTGCTCTTCGACTTCAAAAACCAGCGTGTTGCCGTCGCGTTTGGCGACGATGGTGCGAAACTGTTTGGTTTGGTAAAGCGTCTTGATGGCTTGAGATATCGCCTCAGGACTTGCGGTATAACCAGGCTGTATCGCCAGTTGTCGCTTGAGTGATTCAGCGGGAATCCGGCTGAGTCCATCAAATTCGATCTGACTCACCACAAAGCTCTCAGTGGCTGCCTGTGCGGCAAGGCTGAGCATCATGGCGGCTGCTAAAGTTGTTAACCGGTATTTCACGTAAGAGACATCCTTTAAAATCAAGCATTTGGGCGTTTTTGCTAAAAGTGCAAATTCAGCCAGATCATCATTACAAAAACTAACCTAGGCTAAGATAAACAGGCGCTTATGTCCAGTTAAAGCGAGGGTTTTGTTGGGGTATCACCGCGGAATTAACTCAGATCTAGATGATCGGCTGCGGATGAGTGACGGCGATATCAGGAGTCAACTCAGGGCTGCACAGCTGACAAAAACCAAACCCCTCATCTCATCTGTCAGGCAAACAGGCGCACAATATCGTTGAAGATCGCCGTCCCCATCAGTACCAAAAGTGCTGAAAACCCTACAATAGTGACAACCATCCAGATCTTCTCTGGCATCTTGGTGCCGATCAGTGCTTCTGTGGTGTGCAGTAAGATATGTCCGCCATCAAGCCCGGGAATTGGTAGCAAGTTAAGCACGCCTAGCGCAACACTCATGTAGGCGATAAAGCCCACCATCACCCCAAGACCCATCTCAAGGCTTTCACCCGCCATGTTGGCGATAGTGATGGGGCCTGAGAGACTCTCAAGGCCAATTAGGCCAAGCACCATCTTTTTGATGCCGTCTAGGGTGAGTATGCTCAAACTCCAGGTTTGCTGAACTCCAGCCATAAACGCTTCGGGTAGACTTAAGTTGATGGTGGTTTGGTAGTCTTTGGGGATCTCTATGGGCGCTTGAGCCACGCCGACGCCCAAGTAACCACTGCGTTTGCCCATGGCATCTTTTTGAGAGCTCAAGGCGACAGCAAAGACAAGCTGCTCTGAGCCTCGAGCTACCTCGATCTGTACGTCCTGTTCGCTGTTGGCACGAATCAAGCGCACCACATCGAACCAGCTGGGCGTGGGCTTAGCATTGATAGACAAGATGGTGTCACCCGGCTTAAGTCCTGCTTTGGCCGCCGCGCCGCCCTCCTCTACCTGCTCGATGGTGGGTATGATCAACGGCTCATAAGTGATCAGGCCGGCTGCTTCTAGTGGGCTAATCTGAGTGTCATTTGCCATGAATTGCTTGAGTGGCAACTCCGTGCTGAGCAGTTGACCATCGCGGTTAATTTGAAGCGGCAGCTCCACGCTCTCGCCGATGTAGCCTGCTAAAACCTGATTGAATTCACCCCATTGCTTGACGGGCTGGCCATCCGCCTCAGTGATTAAGTCACCTGGCTTGAGTACGGTCGCGGCTGGCGTATCAGGGCTAACCGCCCCCACCCGAGTGCTGAGCACGTCTTTTGCAGGCACCGCCAGCATGAAAAAAAGCACCACAGCGATCACAAAGTTGACCAGTGGACCGGCGGCCACGATCAACACTTTTTTCCACTGACTTTGGTGGTCAAATGCCACCGCTTTTTGCTCTTCAGTGATCTCTGTTTCGCGGCTGTCCAGCATCTTGACGTAGCCGCCAAGTGGTATGGCGCTTAAGCGATATTCACAGCCTTGTTTGTCGCTGCGGCGGAAAAGCACGGGGCCAAAACCAATCGAATAGGCCAGCACTTTAACCCCTAAGCGCCGTGCGGCAAAAAAGTGACCCCACTCGTGCAAGATCACCAGCGGGCCTAAAGTGACAATAAAAGCCAGTACGACCCAGAGTAGGTTCATGAGGCTTGCCTGCTGATCATTTGGATTTGTTGCCCGGCCAGTGCATAGGCTAGTTTGTGCTGTTCATAGATAGCATCTAACTCCGTCGCTGAGGAGGGTTGACTCAGATCCAACACGCGCTCAACGACCTCGGCGATTTGCAAAAAACTGATTCTTGACTCTAAAAAGGCATGAACTGCCGCTTCGTTAGCAGCGTTTAGGATTAACGGTGCAGATCCACCCTGCTCGGCCGCTTGGTAAGCCAAGCCCAAGGCTTTAAATGTCTTGATGTCGGGCTTTAAGAAGTCCAGACGACCCAATTCGATAAAGCTAAGCGGTTTAACCCCAGTTTTTTGACGCTCCGGCCAGCTGAGCGCATGAGCGATTGGGATTTGCATATCGGGTGCGCCCATCTGAGCCACCACGCTGCCGTCACTATAGTGCACTGCTGAGTGCACGATGCTTTGCGGGTGAACAACCACCTTGATGCGCGCGGGAGCCAAATCAAACAGCAGGCTAGCCTCGATTAGCTCAAGCCCTTTGTTCATGAGGGTGGCTGAGTCAACAGAGATCTTGGCGCCCATGCTCCAGTTGGGGTGAGCGCAGGCCTGCTCAACAGTCACTCGGCCCAATTGCTCAGTGGTCATGCCTACAAAGGGTCCGCCAGATGCGGTCAATGTCACATGTTCAACGCCGCGGGTATGAAAACCGCGTAAGCTCTGGGGGTCACTTGGCAGGCACTGAAAGATCGCGTTGTGCTCAGAGTCCACTGGCAAGATTTGTGCGCCTGAGGACTTTGCGGCGCTGAGCATCAGATCACCCGCCATTACCAAGGCT
>CAJXOR010000045.1 GCA_913057715.1 uncultured Moraxellaceae bacterium | reverse complement strand
TACACTATCCTCTTCGTCGGCAGCGTCAGATGTGTATAAGAGACAGTCTGATAACTTATTAATAGAACTACATCTGCTGCGCTGGCGACTCAATAGCCGCATACACTTGAGTGCTGCCATCCTTGTTCAATTGCATGACTTTATAGGGCATAAATTTATCTTGATATTCCATGCCCGGACTACCAACTGGCATACTCGGTACCGCAAGACCGATGGAATCAGTTGGCGGACTGGCTAGAAACTGTGCCATGTATTTGGCAGGAACGTGCCCTTCAAAAACATAACCATTAGTAGTGACGGTGGTATGACAAGAGCGCATTTGCTGCGGGACACCGTAACGCTCTTTAAATAAAGATAAATCTGTAACGTCTTGCGCAGTTGCGCTTAGACCATGACCTTCGGCATAGCCTACCCATTCTTTGCAGCAGCCACAATTAGCATCTTTGTAAACTGTAGCCGAGACGTTTTGTAGAATTGTCGACCCAGTACCTGAATTAGCACTGACAGACATCATTTGCGGTTGTGGTTGCTCTATTTGAGCACTTTTGGTGGCAAGCGTTGGCTCAGTTTGAGTAGAATTTGAAACACTAGTATCGGGCTGACTACAAGCCATTACTGTTGACGTTGCTACTAGTAAAAGAGCAGAAGCTGATACCTTTTTATGTCCATTGCCCATTATATTTATATAGCGTCTCATAACTTACTCCTAAGCGTCTGCTTATCTGTTGAGCCTTCTAAAGATTTAAACCCTATAACTAAGTGTAGTATAGGCAAAGTTTAAATCCCAAAAGGAAGCACTATTTAGCACTGCGCTTTTATAAAGGAATATGGAAGAATTAATGCTGCATTCCAGATTCATCATCCGACATATTCATATCACCGTCAAATGACATGTCCATCATATCGCCATCTATCCTAGTGGTTAGCATCGTGTATTGGCTTTCATCTAATTCAGGTAACGATCTGATAAAAGCGACCATTGCCCACATTCTATCGTCGTCATGAGAAGCACCCCATGCTGGCATGCCTGATGCCATAATACCGTGCTTGATTGCCCAAAAGCCTTGCTTTGCACCGTCTTCTGTTTGATAACGTTTGACAATATCAGCCTTGGTAAAGTTGGGCGGCTTTGGATATAAGCCCTCACTAAAGTCAGTTTGTGCCACTCCCGGAGACAAGTGACAGCCTGCACACATATCCTTATAGTCCGCGCCCCCAGAGCTGATATCGACCTTCTCTAAGTCTGGTACCACAATATCTTTACTGGCATTTGCTATGGAACGATTGCGAGCGGTTTCCAAAAAGCTAAACATCATTGGGCTATGCTCTTGGTCAGCTCCCACATTGACAACGCCACTAGTAACAACCGCAAACACGCCAACGATTGCCACAAATACGGTAAAGAGCGCACCCAATAAAAATTTCATATGTTTTCCTAAAACTTTATTTTCGTTAAGTGTTGACTGCTATTTAACAGAGCTAAAGTTTTTAAGATTTACTGTCGTTAGTAACACAGTGTTTTTGGTACATTTGCTTCATTTTACCCATGTTAGCCATCATTGCTTTCATAGCAGGATCTTTCATATCCATCTTGCTATGATCCATTTTTCCCATCATCTGCATATGCTTTTCCAACTTTTCACAGCTCATTTGATCCTTTTGCGCATGCATTTTTGGATCATGCGCCATAGCTGAGGTCGATACGACAAGAGCGACGGCAGTGGCTACGATTGCTTTAGGTAAAGACTTTGATTTAAAGAGTGACATGGTTAATCCTTAATTGATTTAGTTGAGGGCACATAAAGCTTTAGGATATTAATTCAGTCTAAAGCATAACTTATTGATTCTGACAGAGAGATGACAGCAAGATGACAATATTGTCATCTTGCTACTTTTATATTTTAATGCTGCACGTATTCATTTAGTATGGCATCAGCACTTCTATAACGATCGCTACTATATTTTTTTATAAAATACTTTTCAGACTGCAGATGTTGATCTTGATGCTGAACTTGGCAAGCGACTCGTGCATCAACATAGCTTTTCATATAACATCCTTAATAAATTATTAAATATTGAAACTAATTACCTGTAGTAATAATTCATAGCAGCTACTCGTATCAAGAATGAGCCGCTAAGTACTATAGATATAGATTAACAAACGAAGACTGACCATTTGATGACGAGCGCATGACATCTTTGTCAGATACCAGTCCGTTTTGTCATTTATATTGATTTGGGTATTATAAAATCATAATTATATTGAAGGATTACTATGAAAGTACTACTAGTAGAAGATGAATTAAAACTCGGCGAATATGTAAAAAAAGGCTTAAGTGAAGCAGGCTTCATTGTTGATCATCAGCTGACAGGTTTAGATGGCTACCATGCTATGATGACTGAAGAGTTTAGCGTGATACTCATGGATGTTATGCTGCCTGATGTTAGCGGTTTTGAGCTAGTACGTAATTACCGAGCGGCTGGCAAGCATACGCCAGTGTTATTTCTAACCGCAAAAGATGATTTAGATGACAAAATCAAGGGGATTGAGATTGGCGGTGATGATTATCTGACCAAACCTTTTGCCTTTGCAGAGTTAATAGTCAGGATAAAAAGCTTATTACGACGCGCCAATCAAGCCGACTATAAAAGTACGCTCATGCAAATAGCGGATCTCAAAATGGACATTGCCAAGCGCACTGTACATAGAGGAGACACGCCCATTAAACTAACCGCAAAAGAGTTCTCCCTATTACAGTTTCTATTAGAGCGCCGCGGTGAAGTATTACCACGCTCAATCATTGCTTCACAAGTATGGGATATGAACTTTGATAACGATACTAATGTGATTGATGTGGCAATAAGACGTCTGCGTATAAAAATAGACGATGAGTTTGATACCAAGCTAATTCATACTGTGCGTGGCATGGGCTACCGATTAGATGCTGTCGACGTTTCAGCTAGTAATAAAGCTGCCAGCGAAACGGAAGATAGCCAATATGATAAATAGATTGGGCAATCGACGCTTACCCTTACTATGGCGAACTGTGTTTTTATTGACGATATTTGTCGTTTTATCGCAGTTGATAATCTATATCTGGGTACAGCACTCTGTTAAAGGCCATTTTGAGCAAATGGATGCTGAAATCATTACCCACGCAGCCTTTAATCTACGTAAGCGCGTAACAGAGGCGGATAACCAAATAGCCTCTCAGACACTACCTAAGCCTCAAAGTCCATCAAACACTCAACAACCGCTAAGCTCGAAAGCTTCTTCAAATCTACTTCCTACAATAGCCACAGAAAATGATGATCACCTGCATTCATCAGCGCTAGATTACGATCTAAAAACTATCATTGCTGATAAAGAGGGGCGATTGCTATCTAGTACTCCCAAATACTTTGCTAATGAATTAAGTGCCGACTTTAACCTATTATCATTACAGCAAAATCATGATGACAGACAGTTTGTAATAAATATTAAAGACAGACGTTATCGAGCTATGGTTATTGGAAACGATGACATGCTTGCCCTTATCGCCTTACCCATTGACGTGCATCATCAGTATTTATTACAGTTTAACCATCAACTTAGTCTGATCCTATTTGCCATCACACTACTGTTGGTTTCAATAGCAGCCTTAAGCGTGTATTGGGGTTTTGCCCCTTTATCCACTATCGTGAAAAGGATGAAAGGTATTCATCCTGAAAGATTGAGCGAAAGAGTAATAGTTAGTGATATGCCATTAGAGCTAAGACCTTTAGCAGAATCCTATAACTCGATGATGGCTAAGCTTGAAAGCAATTTTGAGTCGTTGTCGCGATTTTCAGACAATATCGCGCATGAGCTACGCACGCCAATAGCGACGCTGATTACGCAAACGCAAGTCATGTTAAATAAGCCTAGAGAGGAAGAGGAATATGTCGAACAATTACATCAGCAACATGACACCTTAGAGCAATTATCGGCGATGATTAACCACATGCTACTGCTAGCAAAAACCCAAAAAGGACTGAGTGATTCGCAAGTGACTACTGTAGATACTGAGGTCCTAATCAATAAGCTGTTAGATTACTTTGAAATGATTGCCGAGGATCGTAAAATAACTTTTGTAAAATTAGGAGATTTTAAGGCAGTATTAGGCGATGAAGGTTTATTACAAAGGCTATTTGCTAATCTGCTATCAAACGCGATCTACTACGCCGCTAGTAATAGCGTCGTCACAATATCAGCCACTGTCAACACTCCAAATACTTCCGTTAATAATTATAAGATGCTTGAAGACGATCAAAGTAACACTCAAACCGCGAAGCAATCTTGGCTAGAGATAACTTTTACTAACCTTCTAGAAAAACCTCTAAACCAAAGCGAAGCAGATCGATTGTTTGAGCGCTTTTATCGTCATGATAAAACTAGCCAGCACCATTCAGGATCAGGTTTGGGTTTATCTATCGTTCAGGCTATTGCTAATGCTCATAAAGGGACGGTCAATATCACTAACAAAGATGAGTATTGTTTTGAAGTTACTGTAGGATTATTGATTGCTAAGTAGCATACACCTCAATATCCTAGTGTTCAAAATATTAATAATATGTAGACCTACTATAGGTCTATTTTATTTTGATAAGTCGAAAGGCTCTGAATGCTATTATTCATATAGTGTATAAGGCTAGATTATGAAGTCTAATTTTCTTAGGTGATGTTGTTGATATGGGGGTTTGAATTTTTACTATCATTTTTCGGATCGCTCATTCTTACTTCCTTATAATATAATCTAATAAATAAAATGCTCATGAATAAAGTCAACAAACTGTTTTTAACTTATGCCATACATCAACAAATATAAAGGCTTAAGTTAAGCCTTTTAATCGATGCAATAGCAAACAACCACTGAATCATATTGTAATTTAAGGTTTGCAATAACATAGTCCACTAGTCATTCTACGAGAAAGAGAGACTAATGCATTTAGCGCATACAAGCAATTATAAGTTGATGTTAATTTATGGCACCTATTCTAACATGTGCTAATAAGTGAACTTTAAATTATCGAGGAAAAGCTGTACTATGATGGCGTCACGCAAGGTCATTTACGTATGAAGATGCATTGACTCCCATAAAGCTATGCTAATAACAAAATTTAACATTTTTATATACTTGCTTCCTGCTATGCTGATTTTGAATAATAACAATATTAAATTGTTGGTATAACTGTTGGTATAAGAAAATATAATTTTAAATAAAGTCTTATAAATCAATATCTTGTTAATATAATACAGTTGATACTTGGCCCACCACTTCCCCGCGATCAGACGATCCAAGCTTTACCGCTTCGCTAAACAGCTTCCCTGAGTCACCATAAAACAAAGAAACACCGCCGGACTTAAGACCTTAAAACTCAGTCAAGTGCCAACTTTAGCTGACCCTCTATCATGCTCTAACTAGCCCGTTTTTTTGAGCTATCGCGCCACAATTTACTTAATTTTATTGCACCAAAGTCCATTGGTGTTTTGATAAAAAAGACAAACCCATGTAAGGTTTGAGCCAGTTTATATAAGCTCAAACACGGTGATTTTTGTCATCGGATTGCCTAAGGAAGACAACTTTGAACAAACAACAATTAGCAGCCAAGATTTGGGAATCTGCCAATCAGATGCGCTCCAAGATCGAGGCAAACGAGTACAAAGACTACATATTGGGTTTTATCTTTTATAAGTACTTATCCGATGGCGTTGAAAGATTTGCTAAAGCAAAAGGTATGTCCGACGCCGATATCAAGCAGCTCAGCGAAGACGACATCGAGACAACCAACTATGTCAAAGAAGGCTTGGGTTACTTCATCTCTTATGAAAACTTGTTTTCAACCTGGCTTGGTCAGGGGCGAGACTTTGACGTAGCAAACGTGCGAGACGCCTTGTCAGCTTTTGAGCGCAACATACACCCCAATCATAAAAAGCTGTTCGACGATATCTTTAACACCCTGCAAACCGGCCTCCATAAGCTGGGTGAAAGTGCCGCCAAACAAACCAAAGCGATCAGTGACTTGCTGCAGCTGATCAAAGCGATCCCCATGGACGGCAAGCAAGACTATGACGTGCTGGGCTATATCTATGAGTACCTGATCGAGAAGTTTGCTGCCAACGCCGGTAAAAAAGCCGGTGAGTTTTATACCCCGCACGAAGTCTCACTTCTCATGTCAGAGATCATTGCAGAGCACCTAAAAGACAGGGACAAGATCAAGATCTACGATCCGACCTCTGGCTCAGGCTCGCTGCTCATCAACATTGGTAACAGCGTGGCTAAGCACGTAGACGGCGTGAACAACATCGAGTATTACGCTCAGGAGCTCAAGGCCAACACCTACAACTTAACCCGCATGAACTTGATCATGCGTGGGATCAACCCTGACAACATCACCACGCGCAACGGCGACACGCTCGAGGACGATTGGCCCTACTTCAACGAAAACGATCCCATCAACTCGTATGACCCGCTGTATGTCGATGCGGTGGTCTCAAACCCGCCCTACTCACAGCAGTGGGACCCGGCACACAAAGAAAACGACCCGCGCTACTCGCGCTTTGGTATGGCTCCTAAAACCAAAGCTGACTTTGCTTTTTTACTGCACGACCTCTTCCACCTAAAACCCGACGGGATCATGAATATCGTGCTACCCCATGGCGTACTTTTTAGGGGCGGTGAAGAGGGCGCGATCCGCAAGCAGTTGATTGAGTACAACCACATCGACGCGATCATCGGTTTGCCTGCCAACATCTTTTTTGGCACCAGTATCCCAACTGTGATCTTGGTGCTGAGGCAAAAGCGCGACAACACCGACGTGCTGATTATCGACGCATCCAAACACTTTTTAAAGGTGGGAAAAACCAACAAGCTGCAAGCCTCAGATATCAAGCGCATCGCCGATACGGTGATTAGCCGGGGGAGTCGCCCCAAGTTTTCTCGGCTCGTGAGTAAAGAAGAGCTCCGGCAAAATGACTACAATCTAAACATACCGCGCTACGTTGACTCTGCACCTGAAGCTGAATCTTGGGACTTGCACGCCACCATGCTCGGCGGGTTACCGGTGAGTGAGATCAGTGCGCTTGAGCACTACTGGCAAGCTTTTCCTGAACTTCGCCTTGCGCTGTTCAGTAAAACCTCAAGCCACTCTGCCAAACTTACTGTTGCGCCTAGCGACGTCAAGCGTACGATCACTGAACACGCCGAGGTCAAAAGCTTTGCTCAAACTTACGCAAGCGCCTTTAGTGGTTTTGATGACTACCTTAAAAACGAGCTGATCGAACCACTAACTCAGGCAGGCAAGCAGATCAAGCTCAGCCAGCAACAAGAGGTGTTGGCGCGTGAGATGTTTGCTCGTATAGAGAAAACCAACACGCATAGCACCGCCTTGATCGACAAATACCAGGCGTATCAGCTGCTCGACAACCAGTGGCAAATCATATCGACTGATTTGGAGGTGCTACAAACCGAAGGCATTGCAGCTAGCCGCAAAGTTGATCCAATCATGGTCAACAAAAAGGTCAAAGGCAAAGATACTGACGTGCAAGTCGGCTGGATGGGTCGCTTGCTGCCCTTTGAAACTGTCCAGAGCGCTTACCTCACCGCTGAGCTGGACGCTCTAAGGCAGCAAGATGATCGCTTAGCCGATATCAGCGCAGAGATTGAGAGCATACTTGACTCGCTCAGCGAAGAAGAGAAAGAGAGCGACAGTGTAAAAGAGGGTAAAGACAGTTTTGTAGCTGCGGCTGTAGCTAAAGAAGCCAAGCAGATCAGGGCGGATCTAAAGCTGGACAACAAAAAAGTCAAAGATCTGGATGTTGAGAGTTATGCGGCCAAGATCCTACAAGTCAGCACCCTGCTAGAGGAAGAAAAAACCCTCAAGAAAGAAACAAAACAGAGCGCCGATGCACTGCACCTAAAAACCAAAGACGCGATAGAGAACTTAAGTGATGAGCAAGTGAACACCCTACTCGCCGCCAAGTGGATCACTCCGCTGCTCAGTGAGCTTAGTCAACTGCCCACCAACCTGATTCACCAGCTTACCAGCCAAGTGCAAAAACTGGCGGATAAATACGCCACCACCTACGCCGATATGGCCAAAGACATCAAACAGACCGAGCAAGCCCTAGCCGGTATGATCGACGAACTCACGGGTGACGAGTTTGACCTGCAAGGCTTGGCTGAACTCAAAGCCTTCTTGGTGGGTGGAGAGCTAGGGTGAATAACATGAGTGCAGAAAATAACGTGCCTGCGATTCGCTTTGAGGGGTTTAGTGGGGAGTGGGAGGATAATGTTCTTGGTAGTATAGCAGACGTCAAAACAGGTCCATTTGGAAGCACACTACATGCTGAGGATTATGTAGAGGATGGAGAGCCTATTATCACAACTGAGCATTTTAAATCTGGGGCTTTACCAAAGAATAAAGTAGGAATCCCACAAGTAAGTGATGATGACTACTTACGTCTCAAATCCTATTTGCTTCAATTAGGTGATATTGTTTTTTCACGCGTCGGTTCAGTTGATATTAATGCTCATGTAACAATGTTTCAAAATGGGTGGCTGTTTTCTGGTCGAGTTTTACGCGTTCGTACTAGCGATTCTATAGATAGTGAGTTTCTGCATTATGAGTTATCTACAGAACGAGTTAAAAAAAGCGTAGTGTCCAGAGCCGTTGGGCAAACTATGCCATCAATTAATACAGAAATTTTGAAAATTACGCCTGTAAATGTACCAGTTGATGTAAAAGAACAAGCCAAAATCGGCAACTACTTCCAACAGCTCGACACCCTAATCGCCCAGCATCAGAAAAAGCACGACAAGCTGTTAAATCTTAAAAAAGCCCTGTTAGAGAAGATGTTCACTAAACAAGGAGCAACTGAGCCAGCGATTCGATTTGCGGGTTTTAGTGGGGAGTGGGAGGAGAAGGCGATAAAAGTTATGTTTAAGGTGACAAGGGGGGATGTGTTGGCTGCGACGGAAACATCAAATAGCAAAACCACTGAAAAGCCTTATCCAGTGTATTCATCACAAACAAAAAATGATGGATTGATGGGATATTACAAAGATTTCCTTTTTGAAAATGCAATTACTTGGACAACAGATGGTGCAAATGCAGGAACGGTAAATTTTAGAAAAGGAAAGTTTTACAGCACTAATGTAAATGGGGTCTTATTGTCAGATAAAGGTTATGCAAACAAAACGATTGCAGAGATACTAAATCTCACTGCTTGGAAACACGTATCACATGTTGGTAACCCAAAGTTAATGAATAATGTGATGAGTGAAATAAAAATAACAACTCCATCAGATATCGAGGAGCAAAACACGATAGCCAAACTATTGGATTGCCTTGATGCTTCCGTTATTCAACACCAAGCCCAACTGAAAAAACTCAACAACATCAAACAAGCTTGCTTAGAAAAGATGTTTGTTTAATGGCTTCTGTAGAGGGTAAGGACTAACAAACTATGACATTTACCAGCGAAGCCGCTTTTGAAACCGCCTTGATCAGCGAGTTGAAACTCAACAAGGGCTGGACAAACGGTGTGCTCAAAAACCCAACCGAAAAAGACTTACTGCATAACTGGGCCAGCATACTGTTTGAAAACAACCGGGCTATCGACAAGCTAAACGACACACCCCTCACGGACACTGAGATGCAGCAGATCGTGGAGCAAATCCGCGAGCTGAAAACCCCGCTCAAGCTTAACGGTTTTATCAACGGGAAAAGCGTATCGATCACTCGAGACAATCCTGCTGATCCGCTGCATTTGGGTAAAGAGGTTAGCCTTAATATTTATGATCGCCAAGAGATCTCAGGCGGACAAAGTCGCTACCAGATCGTGCAGCAGCCGCGCTTTGCCAAAACCTCCAAGATCCTAAACGACCGGCGCGGCGACGTGATGCTGTTGATCAACGGTATGCCGCTGATTCATATAGAGCTTAAGCGCAGCGGTGTCCCCGTGAGTCATGCGTACAACCAAATCGAAAAATACAGTGCCGAGGGCGTGTTTACCGGCTTGTTTTCCTTGGTTCAGGTATTTGTTGCCATGACACCTGATCAGACGCGCTACTTTGCCAATCCAGGGCCAGACGGTCTGTTCAATCAGGATTATTACTTTAGTTGGGCTGATTTTAACAACGAGTCAGTTAATCATTGGAAACAGATCGCCAGCAGTTTGCTATCGATCCCCATGGCGCACCAGTTGATAGGCTTTTACACCGTCGCCGATGGCTCGGAGGGCCTACTCAAGGTATTGCGAAGCTACCAGTACCACGCCGCAAACGCGATCTCGGACAAGGTGGGTAAAATGCAAAGCTGGAGTGACCCAAACCCGCTTGGCGGCTATGTTTGGCACACCACGGGGTCAGGTAAAACCTTGACCAGCTTTAAGTCAGCTCAGCTGATTGCCCAATCCAAAGACGCCGATAAGGTGGTTTTTCTGATGGATCGGATTGAGCTGGGAAATCAGTCACTGTTGCAGTACCAAGCTTTTGCGAGTGTCGGCGAAGACGTGCAGAAAACCGAAAGCACTTATATGCTGATCACTAAACTTAAGAGCAGTGACCCTGCGGATACCTTGATCGTGAGCTCCATCCAAAAGATGAGCAATATTTATGAATCTGAGGACGGGCAAGGCGTCAGTATGAACAGTGCTGATATCGCTCTGATCAACTCTAAGCGGATCGTGTTTATCGTCGATGAGGCGCACCGCTCCACCTTTGGTGGCTCTGGCAACAAAGACGGTATGCTTGGAACCATCAAAAAAACCTTTCCAAGGGCCATGTTTTTTGGTTTTACGGGGACCCCAATCCACCAAGAAAACCAAAAGAAAAACACCACCACCGCCATGGTGTTTGGGGATGAGCTTCACCGCTACAGTATCGCAGACGGGATACGTGACAAAAACGTGCTTGGTTTTGATCCCTATAAAGTGAGTACTTTTAAAGATGCTGATCTCAAGCGTGAGGTTGCTCTGATAAAAGCCAAAGCCTCTACGGTGGCTGAAGCCCTAAGTGACCCGGATAAAAGCGCAACCTTTTACCGCTATATAAACGATGTGCCGATGGCGGGTTTTGTCGATGACTCGGGTAAATACATCAAGGGTATCGAGGATGAGGTGCCCCCCTCTCAGTATGGAGAAAGTCACAGAAAGCAGGTGGTTACCGATATATTGGATAACTGGGCGACCTTGAGCCGAAACTCTAAGTTCCATGCCCTGCTTGCAACCCAGAGTATTCCTGAAGCGATCGAGTACTACCGGCTCATTAAACAGGCTGGTATGGCGTCTGGCGCGCCGCTAAAAGTCACCGCACTTTTTGATCCAAACATCTCAGAAGGGGACGATTATCAAACCAGTGGCGCTTTAAAGCAGCAAGGCTTGATCGAAATAATAGAAGATTACAACCAAAGATACGGGCATGGTTTTAGCTTAGCCAATCATGCCAAGTTCAAAAAAGACTTAGCAGAGCGCTTAGCTCATAAGGAGTCTTACCTACATGTTGGCAAAACCCCTGACCAACAGCTGGATTTGTTGATCGTGGTCGATCAAATGCTCACCGGCTTTGACTCAAAGTGGCTAAATACCCTGTATCTGGACAAGGTACTCAGGTATGAGTCGATTATTCAGGCATTTTCACGAACCAACCGACTCTTTGGCCCTGATAAGCCTTTTGGCACCGTACGCTACTACCGCTATCCGCACTCTATGGAGCGCAACATCAACGACGCGGTGAAGCTCTATTCGGGTGACAAGCCCGTTGGTTTGTTTGTTGATCAGTTAGAGACCAACTTGATCAAGATGAACGCTGCTTTTGCAGATATCGATTGGTTGTTTAAGCAGGCTGGTGTGACAAATTTTGAAAAACTGCCGCAGGACAACGATGTGCGTGGCCAGTTTGCTAAACACTTCAGGCGCTTGAGTGAGCACTTAGAGGCTGCGAAGATCCAGAGGTTCACATGGGAGCAGCTCAGCTATAACTTCACCCATGACGATGGGGCAACCTATGAGGTTAGGCTCAATTTAGATGAGCAGACTTATCTGGTACTGGCTCTGCGCTATAAAGAGCTTTCAAGTAGTGGCGGCTCCAGCGCTAGTTTGGATGAGGTACCCTTTGATATCTCCAATCACTTAACCGAGATCGATACTGGCAAAATCGACGCTGATTATATGAACAGCCGCTTTGATAAGTTTCTGAAAAAACTTCAGCACGGTGATGAAAAGGCAAGCATGGAGAGCGCGATCAATGAGCTACATCAGTCATTTGCTATGTTGACTCAAGAAGAGCAAAAGTTTGCCAATATCTTTCTAAACGATGTGCAGCGCGGAGATGTAACACCTAAAGAAGGTAAAACTTTCAGAGATCATATAGCCGAGTACATGGCTGACGCGAAAACATCGCAAATAAACGAAGTGGTTAGTCGATTGGGTTTCGAAGATAATGAGCAGAGTAAAAATTTTAAAGATCAGCTTAGCAGCTTGACGCGCTCATACGTGACAGAGGCCAACCTCAACGAGTTTGGACGATTTGATGAGCTGCAAAGGAGTGTTGATCTAGATAAGGCCAAGACTTACTTTGAGGCACTTGAAGGCACGGCGCTTGCCACGTTTAGGGTCAACATGAGAGCCTATAACTTACTTAAAGATTTTGTTCTTCAAGCTGGTGTTGATCTGCCGCAGCCACCTAAAAGCTGATTTTTATATTTGACCCTACCAGCTCTTTATAAAGATAAGCTAATACGTGAGTGGTTGTAGATTACTCAGTAGCCACCTCTATCCTCCCCTTCTGCCGAAAGCTCGAAGCCTGCGCCACTTTCCAGTAGCGCGCATAGTGGGTCTCCTCAGGGTGATCCAGCAGCTCACCGGGTTTCAGAAACTTGTAGATCCGATCCATGCTGTCCGAGCGTGCTGAGTTGGTGCGCTCGTGCAGCTCAGCAGGCTTGATCTCCCACGGGCTCTCAAGCCCCATCGCCACCACGATATCGCGCATGGCAGCTAAGGTTTGCTTGTGAAACTCGGTGACGCGCTCCGCTTTGTCCTCGACGTTTAACCCCTTTTGGCGCCACTCCACCTGAGTAGCGACCCCAGTTGGGCAAGTGCCAGTGTGACAGCGCATCGACTGCACGCAGCCGATCGAGAACATAAAGGCGCGTGCGGCGTTGCACCAATCCGCGCCAAGCGCCGCATTCATGGCAAGCCCTGCGCCAGAGTGTACCTTACCGGCAGCGGCGACCTTGATCTTGTCGCGCAGATTGCTGCCAACGAGGGCATTTTGCACTAAGATCAAACCCTCACGCAGCGGCATGCCGACGCGGTTAGACAGCTCAACCGGGGCAGCGCCCGTGCCCCCTTCTGCCCCATCGACCACGATAAAATCAAACACGAGGCCGGTTTCCAGCATCGCCTTAACTAGCGCAAACACCTCGTGCGGTTGACCGACGCACAGCTTTATCCCCACCGGCTTGCCGCCAGAGAGCGTGCGCAGTTTGTCGGCCCAGAGCACCAGCTCCGTAGGTGTTGAAAAGGCGCTGTGCGCCGCCGGAGACACGCAGTCCTGACCCATGGGGATCTGACGGGTTTTGGCGATCTCCTCGGTAATCTTGGCTTTGGGCAGCACGCCGCCGTGACCGGGTTTGGCGCCTTGGGAGAGTTTGATCTCGATCATCTTGACCTGATCGCGAGTCGCCACCTTGGTGAACTCTTCTTCTGAAAACTCGCCCTCATCGTCGCGGCAACCAAAGTAGCCACTGCCGATTTCCCAGACCACATCGCCGCCGTGTTTTACGTGATAGGGGCTGAGCGACCCCTCGCCGGTGTCGTGGTAGAAGTTACCGCGCCGAGCGCCCAAGTTCAGCGCCTCGATCGCGTTGGCACCGAGTGAGCCAAAGCTCATCGCTGATATGTTGAGCATGCTCACGCTATAGGGCTTAGTGCAGTTAGGCCCGCCGACAGTGACGCGAAACTCATGCGGGATCTTATCGTTGGGTGCCATCGAGTGACCCAGCCACTCGTACTCGTCTGAGTACACATCAAGCTCGGTGCCCATCGGGTGGTCGGACACTTGGTTTTTGGAGCGGGCGTATATGAGCGCGCGCTCATCGTGATTGAAGGGGCGACCCTCAAGATCGCTCTCCACCACATAAGAGCGGATATAGGGACGCAACTTTTCCATGCCCCAGCGTATCCGCGCAAACAGCGGGTAGTTTCTGCGCAGCGTGTGCCGGGTTTGCAGTGCATCGAACAACGCTACGCCTGCGGCGATCAGTGCTGGCACCAACCACACTATGCCCCAGGGGCTTGAGGAGATCAGCAAAATGCCCACCAGCACAGCGGCCGCCAGCCCAAACAGTATCCAGTATTTTGTCATGTGAGTTGTTGTTTGCAGGTTGAGTTGCAGCTTAACGCTCAGCGAGTTTGAAGACGTAAGCTAACTACAAAAAGCCACAGATTTGTGGCTTACCCTTTTTTTTCGAGGCTTAAGAAAAACTCAGCGGCCAAGCGGTGTGACCAGCTGTAGGGTTTCAGGCCAGCAAAGTGCGTGCAGTGTGATCCACGCTTGGTCACAGCCACCACAGCGCTCGGTAGCTGCTTGATCGTGGCTGCTTGATCGTAGACATTTTGCGGTCGACACACCGGATCGTCCTCGGAGTTTAGGATCAGTAGCGGGATATCGAGCCGGTTCATGAAGTTGACCGGGTTGCAGTGCGCATAGTACGCCTCGCTACTGGCGTAACCGGCAAACTCATAAAGCCTGAGGTGAAACTGGTGTAAATCTTTAGAGGCAAGCAGCGGGTTTAAGCTTGCAAAACTCTCAAACAGCTCGGGCCTGCTGTGTACAAAGTGCTTGATCAGTTTTTTGGTCATGATCTTTGATATCCAGGGCACCGAGCGCGCAAAAGCCGTGGCGATGTCGTAGCCAGGGCAATACAAAAATGCCCCCTTGATTGGGTGACTGCCCAAGTTTTCGCCTAAGTAACGAACCAACACCGCGGTGCCAGCAGACACGCCAGCGGCATATAGAGGCGCGTTAGGATATCGGCTCTGTATGCACGCCACTTGCTGCTTGACGTCGTCCACGTCACCCATGGTGTTAAAGCGAGCGGTTGCTAAGCTTGAGCCGCCATGACCGCGCCGCTCACAAAGCACGACGCGAAAGTCGGTTAAGCGCTGCAGGTCGCGCATGAAAAAACTCATACTTTCAGGCGTGCCGGTGATGGTGTGCAGCACCATCAATACACGCGTATCTGCAGGTAGCTCCTCCCCCAGCCAGTAAAGCGCTGTCGCTGCCCCGTCTGGCGTACTCAAGCGATCAACTCGCTCGTACTCAAGCTCAGCGCTAAAGGCGCGCTTGAGCTCAACAAAGCCAATTTGCAGGTAGGTGTTGATCAACCAAGGGGTTGGGTAGTAGCGACGGGTCAACCTAGGATTACGCTGGATCAGCGCGCGGTTCGCCTCGTTATCCTGATAAATCAGCTCAGCAGGCTGGCTGATGTACCGATAATAAGCAGCAAACCCCAAAGCGCTCAACATCAGCCCTTTGGGCGGGACGAATCGTGAAAGTCTGCGTTTAGCGCTCGTAGTGAACTTCCATCTGGCCATCGTCTTCATCATCACCTTCACCTGCCTCGCGCTCAGCCTTGCGCTTTTCTCGGTGCGCAGCGCGCTGATCTTCAGTGCTTTCGCGCACCTCAGTTTCAAGCCGCTCAAAGTCAGCGTCACGCTTGGCTTTATACAGTGGATCGTCATGCTCCAGCTCAATCTCTGCTTCGATCTGGTTCATCAGATCAAAACAGACCTGCTCCACTCCTTGTCCGGTGAGCGTCGATACTAACAAAGGCTCTGAGTCTAGGCCGAGTGCTTCTTTGACGGCTTGGGCGACACGGTTGGCCTCCTCATCATCCACCAGATCGATCTTGTTGATCACGATCATCTGCGGGAGTTTGGAGAGCTCAGGCGAGAAGCGCTCAAGCTCGCCTTGGATCACCACGGCGTTGTTCACTGGGTCTGAGCCGTCAATCGGGGCAACCTCGATCAGGTGGATCAAACGGCGCGTGCGCGCCAAGTGCTTTAAGAAGCGAACCCCTAAGCCCGCTCCCTCTGCTGCTCCCTCGATCAAGCCGGGGATATCGGCCAGCACAAAAGAGCGGATCGAATCGACATCGACCACGCCTAAGTTTGGCACCAAGGTGGTAAACGGATAATCAGCCACTTTGGGTTTGGCGGCACTGACCTGACGCATGAAGGTGGATTTACCGGCGTTGGGTAGACCCAGCAAACCCACGTCAGCGACGACTTTGAGCTCTAGTTTTAAATTGAGCACCTGCCCCGGCTTACCCGGAGTGGTCTGACGCGGCGCTTGGTTGGTTGAGCTTTTATAGCGGGTGTTGCCAAGTCCGCCCCAGCCGCCCTGAGCGATCAGCGCGCGCTGTCCTGCTTCGGTGAAGTCAACCAAGACCTCGCCGGTATCAGCATCGACGACGGTGGTGCCAACCGGCACCTTGAGCTCGATATTGGGGGCATTTTTGCCGGAGCAGTTACGCGAGCCGCCGTTTTCACCGCGCTCAGCGAAGTATTTGCGGGTGAAGCGGTAGTCGACTAGCGTGTTGGCGTTATCGGTGGCGCTCATGTACACATGACCACCCACACCGCCGTCGCCGCCGTCTGGGCCGCCTCTGGGGACGTACTTTTCGCGGCGGAAACTGACGATGCCGTTGCCGCCGTCTCCGGCTGTCACGGTTATCAGGGCTTCATCGATGAACTTCATGGGGTTTTGCCTTTCGCATTTGTGTGGCAGTTTAACACGCCAAGCAGCTGTCTATAGCTGACAGATAAGCAAAATGTCGCCGCTGGCTGAGTCAGCTAGCGGCGACAAAATACGCAAAAAAAACCTCCCCAAAGGGAGGTTTATACAGACTTGAAGTCTTAGTCTTCAAACGCTGGGATCTGCAAGTAGTGGATGCCCGCGGCTTTAAGCGCGATGCGGAACACCTGACAGCTGTAGCCAAACTCGTTGTCGTACCAAACATACAGGATCAGACGCTTGCCACTGGTGATGGTTGCCTGGGCATCAACGATGCCGGCATGGCGGGAACCGACAAAGTCGGTGGAAACCACTTCCGGAGAGTTCACGAAGTCGATCTGCTTCTGCAGCTCCGAGTGCAGCGCCATATCCCGCAGGTATTCGTTAACACCTTCCACATCAACGTCTTTCTTGAGGTTGAGATTCAGGATCGCCATGGACACGTTCGGCGTTGGCACCCGGATCGCATTACCGGTCAGCTTGCCCTTCAGAACCGGCAGCGCCTTGGAGACAGCCTTGGCGGCCCCCGTCTCGGTAATTACCATGTTCAGGGCGGCGCTGCGCCCGCGGCGGCTGCCCTTGTGGTAGTTATCGATCAGGTTCTGGTCGTTGGTGTAGGAGTGCACCGTCTCCACGTGACCATCTTCGATGCCGTATTCGTCTTCAATCGCCTTCAATACCGGTGTGATGGCATTGGTGGTACAGGAGGCGGCTGACAGGATCCTGTCTTCGTCAGTAATCCAGTCGTTGTTGATACCATAAACGATGTTCTTGATATCGCCCTTACCCGGCGCCGTCAGGATAACGCGGCTGACGCCTTTTGATTTCAGGTGCAGGCCAAGACCGGCTTCATCACGCCACTTACCGGTGTTGTCGATCACGATGGCGTTGTTGATGCCGTAATCCGTGTAATCCACCTTGTCCGGCCCATCAGAGTAGATAACCTTGATATAGTTGCCGTTGGCAATCAGGGCGGATTCCTTCTCATCAACGGTAATGGTGCCATCGAACGGACCGTGCACGGAATCACGGCGAAGCAGACTGGCGCGCTTCTCGAGATCATTTTCCGCACCGCCCTGGCGAACCACAATCGCACGCAGACGCAGGTTGTTGCCACCCCCGGCCTTCTCGATCAGGATACGAGCCAGCAGACGACCAATCCGGCCAAAACCGTACAGAACGACGTCTTTGGTGTCATTGTTGGCATCTTCCTCGGACTGGGCAGCGTACTGCCCCACAACCGGGCCGATTTCACGCTTCAGGAATTCGGTCAGGTCGCCGCCTTCCTCTTTGAACTTGACCGCCAGCTTGCCGATATCCACGTGGGCACGACCGAGTTCAAGTTTGTCCATGGCCTGGAGGATCGGCAGGGTGTCGTGAACAGAAAGCTCGCTGTCTTCAACCTGGCGCACAAATCGGTGGGCACGGATGATATCGATAACCGACTGGTTGATGATGGCGCGGCCGTATACAGAAGTAACCACATTGTTTTTGCGGTAGAGGCGGCCGATCAGCGGAATCATGGCTTCCGCGGTGGATTCTCTTTCTGTCCAGTTGGACAGGTGCTGATTGATCCTGTCTCTTATACACATCT
>CAJXOR010000044.1 GCA_913057715.1 uncultured Moraxellaceae bacterium | reverse complement strand
CTTATGTTTGCACCACTCGCGCGGCGGCAGATGCCTGCACGAGCGATAACACCTGTGCGGCGCAAAGTTCCTGCAAAAAAGAGGGCGGCACCAGCAACACGCCTGTCGCTGCTTGCAGCGTGAGCGGCAATAACGTGACGGTTCCCAATAACTCGCAGTGCACTTACAGCAACGCCTTTATCAATGGCGGCGCGGTTGTGACTTACAGTTGCAACAACGGAACGCTAACAGGCGCTAACGGATTTACCTCCAATATGGGAATCAACATCAACGGCACGCAGATTAGTTGCTCCAACTAAAACAGCTGTATGAATAAGTTTTATGTCATTGTGACACCGGTTGTTTTTGCAGCCGGTGTTTTTTTGGGGCAGTATTTTGGATCTGGTGACTCGTCTGCTTTGGGCGCAGGCAATTCAGACGCACGCGCCCAGCGCGCCACGATCGCCAAACTCACCAGTGAGCTTGAGTCTAAAGAGGCTTCGGCATCGAAGATCCAGTCCTTGGTTGATGGGGTGAGCGGAGGCGCTGATTTAAGTGGCTTGGATATCAACCTAGACAACCAAACCGCTCAGCGAATCTTGGAAAACATGCCAGAGGACGAGCTCGCCGGGCACTTAGCTCAGTTCATGCACGCATCTGACCTTGCCTATATCGATAACCCCAGACAGTTCGCCTCGCGCGCGATTGAGGCCTACTTCGAGCCAAACGACAGCGTCCCGCTGACGGGCGATATACGCATCACCAACTCACCCGAATCAAGCGGTGCAGCAGGTTACTTTGATACTGGCGCGCTGCCAGCAGACACCCGACTGTATGCACACCTAAACACCAACGGGCCGGTGCCAGTCAACGGGCGGATATTTGTTAAGTGGACTAACGCCACCACGGGCGAGGTGGTGTTGTTTGAGAAAAAAGACGTGGCTGATAACACAACCCAAAGTTGGGTCAGTGTCGTGCCTAAAGATGGCTGGACACCGGGGCGATATGAGGTGAAGTTTTTCAGTTTCACCTCGGTGCTTGAGCCGATTGCGCAAACGAACTATTCGGTTTATGAGGTGATTTGAGTCAGGTTGAAGGGTGCTGTGCAGGCCAGTTTCAAGTCGCTAAATCCAGAATTAAATTTCTGGATCTACAAGCTTAATCAGCAATTCAGTAGCTGTTAAGAAAATGCCAAACTTTTGTTTTCAGCTTAGGTGGCTTGGGGTTGGTATGGGTTTTAAGATAGGGAGGGGTTGGTTTAAGGCTGGTTTGACGTTTAAAGATTTGGCTAACACGAACCTGTGGGTTGAGCCTGCGATCATGGGCATTTTAGATTAAAAAAAGTGGCACCCCCACCGAGAATCGAACTCAGAACTGCCCCTTAGGAGGGGGCCGTTATATCCATTTAACTACAGGGGCACGGGGCACAGTGTAGCGGCAACGCGCAAGATTTGCAGCTTACTCGCTAGCGGTTTTTGGTCTGACCGCGCCCGCCGAGCACGCTGATCAGGATCACTAGGCTAAGTGAGATCAGCAGCAACGTGAGTGCAGCCCCCGCCGCCGCGCTCAAGTTGAAGCTCTCGACGTGCTCATACAGCGCGATGGACAACACGCGGGTCTCCCCGGGGATCGAGCCGCCGATGAGCAGAATCACCCCGAACTCCCCAAGCGTGTGCGCCGCCACCAAGATCAGGCCAGCAGCGATCGCGGCGCGCGACTCCGGTAGGATCACTCGCCAAAACCGTGAGATCGGGGAGTGCCCAAGCGTTGCGGCGGCGTCGATCAAGCTCGGGTTGATGCGGCTCATGCCGGCTAAGACCGGTTGCACGAAAAATGGCAACGATGACACGCATGACGCCAAAACCAAGGCCTCAAATCTAAACGCATAGGAACGCGGCTCAAAGCCAAACCAAGTGGGGATACTCCCCAAGTAATCGGGTGAGAGCAGCACCAGTAAGTAGAAGCCGAGCACCGTGGGCGGCAGCACCAAAGGCAGCGCGGTGATCGCGACGCTTAAGTGCCGCAGCCAACCGCTTGAGCGAAAGATCGCGTAACACAGCGGCAAACCGATAACAAAAAGTGTCACCGAGCTGATCAGCGCGAGTTTTAACGACAGCACCAAGGCGGTGACGTCTGATGGGGTGAGCCAGTTCACTTAAGTGCTCTCGCGGTTTTGACACATGACGCGAAGCCCTGCCGTTTCAGTGAGCGATGCATGGATCAGGGTGAACTAAAACCATAGCGCCTGAGGATAGCCTGAGCACGATCCGAATTAAGATAGGCAGAAAACTGCTTGGCCGCCGCGCTTGGCTGGCTGGCCGGGATCAAGGTTAGCGCATGGTTGATCGGCGTATATAAGTTGGGATCGACCTCAAAAGCACAGCCATCGCTACCCTCGGTTTGGGTGTAGAGGGTCCAGTCAGAGGAGGCGATCAGGCCAGCGTCGGCATTTTTGGAGACGATCAACCCAAAGGTTTGCGCGGCGTTTTGGGCGGTGAGCAAGGTGGGCTGAGTCTGCTCAGCGCTGCTTTGAGAGACCGGCGCAAGATCGGCGGTGCTGTTGGTGGGCTCAATGATCTCGTCAGTTTCTGCTGCTTTCTCACTTTGGCCGGGCGGCGGCAGGTCAGGGTTGTTCAGCTCAGCTTGCGTGTTTGAAGTTGGGAGCGCGGCGTCAGACTGAGTGGGATTAGCAGGTTTGGCAGAACCAACGCTCAGCTGATCTGCGGCATCAAAGGAGCTGATCGGCACGTCTTTAGGCGGTTGCACCAGAGCCAATCGACCATCGAAGCGACCCGGGAAAGCGGTAATCAGCGCTTCTTTAGCGGCTAGCCCATAAGGGGCCACGACCGGATTTGCCATGGCTAAGGTGTTTAGGCTGGGGATCGTTGATAAAGCAGGCTTAGCTGCGGTTAACAGCTCACACACCGGTGCCTTGGTTGAGGCTAGCAGCAACTTACCGCGCGCATAATTTACCGGTTCAGTGCTAAGACCGGCCTTGAAAAGTGCCTCAGGGCGGGCGCTGTCGGCGGACAAAAACACTTCAAAGGGTGCGCTCAGTGAGACTTGAGCAAAGAGCGCGCCAGATGAGGCAAAGCTGGTGCTGAGATTAATACCGCTTTGGTTTTTAAAGTCAGCCGCCAGCTCCACCATGACCGGCTTTAGGCTGGTTGCCGCACCGACAGACAGTTTGGCTTTGTCTTCGGATTTTTCAGGCGACCCGCAAGCGACAAGCGTGAGCACCACGGCGAGCGGCATCAGCCAGGTTTTAAGCTTGCTTGAGTATCGAGTGTTTTTTTGGCGGTGGGTCGCTCTTTGTTGCATGGGTCGGCCAGAGTGGGCATTTTGGTTATGATCACATAAAGTGGCCGGTTTGAGTGGATCAAATAGATGGGCGCGCGTAGAACTCAGGCGACGCAGTCAGTCGCTTGAGGTTGATCAGCACTTGCGCGGGCGCCGCAACCCACCTTTAATGAACCAGCAAACGTGAGGTCTGACATGCTCAAATTGGTTCACTCAAACCGGGTCGATGTGCTCTTGGCGCGGCTGATTGCCGATCATGAGGCGCAGCTAAGCGCGGGCGCGCTGGGTGTGTTCGATGCCTATCAGGTGGTGGTGCCCTCAAGCGGTTTTCGGATCTGGTTGACGCGCGCCTTTGCCCGTGAGCTGTCGGTTTGCGCGCAGATCAACATGCAGCTTTGGGGGACTTATCGCTGGGGGCTTGAGCGGTGGGTGCTTGAGGCGACGCCGCGCGATCAGTTGCCTACGCGCTTGAGTGCGCGCTTAAGCTTGCGGTCGATCAGCTCCCTGTCTGGCGTGCTTTCTTCCAGCACCATGCGGTTTCGTCTGCTGGGTTTTTTTCTGTCCAAAACCACTGAATCCGCTGAGCTTTGGCGAGCTTTAGCGAGCAGTGAGCTGAGTTTTGATGCCGCGCGATTTGTCTCATCCGAGCTGGCACGCGTGTTCAGCGACTACTTAACCCACCGGCCTGAGTGGGTTCGCGGGTGGAGCGAGTCAGACCTGCCGCTTGATACGGATCAGATGCTCAGCCGACTCAATCAGCTGCGTACGCGTTTTGGCGAGGAAGGTGAGGTTAGTGAGACTGAGCTTGAGCGGGTTAAGCAGCTAGAGGCTGTGCAGCGGCGGATCTGGCGGCTGGTGTTTAGCGAGGATCACTTAGATTTGCTCAGCGTTGAGGCGCTGTTTTGGCAGCGCTTGGCTAGCGGCGCGGCGGATTTGTTGCCTCGTCAGATCGCGATCATGACTGAGGAGCGCCTGCCGCTATCTGGTCTTGAGTTTTTGCTGCGTTTGAGCCGCTATGTCGATGTGCTGTTTTTGAACCAAACCCCGAGCCGTGAGTTTTTTGGCGACATCGCTGATCCGCTGTGGCTAAAAGAGCAGGCGCTTTTAAGCCCCGATGATTTTGATCAACAGTACCGTGAGACGGGTCACCCGCTGCTGGCACGCCTCGGCAAGCAAGCGCGCGATCGCTTTCGCCTGCTCGCCGGTCTCTCAGGCAACTCACTTGGCGCCGGACAGATTGATAACGAAGATTGGTTTGTCGCCGCTGAGGCGCAGAGGTTAGATTCGTTTGAAGCTGAGCAAAATGACCTCTTTGACGAACCACTAATCAGTGATGGCGGCTCAAACTTAAGTGCGCTTGAGCTGATCCAAAGTGGGATCTGTACGCTGAGTCCCTCGATGCGCCCGGCTCCCCGCCCAAATCATGAAGCTGATCAGGTTTCGTCCAGCTGGGCCGACCCCAGCTTGCGCCTAAACGCCTGCGCGGATCTGGTGCGTGAGGTGGAGGTTTTGCGCGAGGATCTGGCGCTGTGGCTGAGCGAAGATACCTCAAGACAGCCGAGCGATATCGCGGTGCTCGTGCCCAATCTAGAGGAGCACGCTGCGATCATCGAGGCGCTGCTGCCAGCGTCTGCTGAGGACGGCATACGCCTGCCGGTCAGGCTGACTGGGCTCAGTGATAAAAAGTTGATCAAGGTGTGGCAGGCTTATCTGGGTCGCTTCAACTTGCTCCAGGGGCAGCTGAGCCTGCCCACGCTGGCTGAGTGGTTGAACCTGCCTGAGGTGCAGGCGCAGTGGGGCTTAAGCGTCGATATGACCGAGCGGGCCATAGCGATATTGACCCAAGCGGGCTTTCGCCGCAGCTTAAACCGCGAGACCTTGAGCGCCGATCTGACTCACTTTGACGGCGACTCGCGCCACACCCTTGAAGGCGCGCTCATGCGTCTGTGCCTGGGGTTGCTTGGCCCCAGTGATATTTATGTGGCTGAGCAGCACTTATCGATGCCGATTCCGCTGAGCGATGGCCCACTGGTGCAGATCTTGGTGCAGATCTACGCGTCGTTAGAACAAAGTGTTCAGTTGTTTGAGCAATCTCGCCCGCTGACCGGCGCAGGAAGTGGCCAATTTCATGAGTCAAATGCCCACCTTAAGAGTCAAACTTTAGATCCTGCTGTAAACCCTGTAGGCGATGAGCCAAGCGCCGAACCCCTAGGCGGTTGGCTGGATGCGGTGTTGATCCCAGATCTCAAGGGTTTGGCAAGCGAGCTGCAAGACAGTGAGTTGACCCGCATCGCGCAGATCGCAGTGGAGCTGAGCAAAACCTGCAGTGCTGGTGATACTGAGCTTAGCTCCGGTCAAGTCAGCCTCTCTCAAGCCCTAAGCCTGCTGGATGAAGCGATTGGCACGCAGACTTTGGGGGCCGAACCTGCTCACGCGATCACAGTTTGTCCGCTTGGGACACTGCGCAACATGCCATTTAGGTTGATTGTCATGCTGCATTTATCGGCCAAAAGTTTGAGTGCGGCGCATACGGTTTCTAACTTGAACCTAATGAAGTATGAACCGCAAAAGCTGGGTGATTTGCAGCGTGAGGAAGATCAATCGGCGTCATTTTTGGAAGGCTTGCTCGCAGCAAAAGAGGCTTTTTGGGTCTACTACCCAAGCCAGAGCGAGGCGGCTGAGCCTGAGTTGCCGGCGCACCCGGTGGTGGACTTGGGAGCTTTTTTGGTGGGGGGCGATAGTGATCCTCGCGTGCTAACTGAGCAGCTGCGCGCGGCTGGGTGGCTGGCTCAGCATGGTAAAAACCCCATGAACACTGAGAACTATAGCGGCCTTGGCGCTCGCCGCGCAGGGTTTTGGTGGCGCCTAAACCGCAGCGGATCGGCAAGTGAGCAGGCGCCAAAGCGCTTTGCCGATGGTGCGCTGAGCGAGCTTAAGCGGGCTCATGATCAAAGCGAGCGCTCTTCTGTGAGTCAAGATCAACCAGACGGTGTTGGTCAGTATGAGCCAGAGCTGCCAGAAGTGCTGGAGTTGGACGAGCTGGTTTATGGCCTTAAAAAACCAGACCGAGTTTTTTATCGCGCTGCCAAGCTCATGCAGGTTAATCAGCACGATCCGCTGGCTGAGCTGGAAGAGTTGGATATGAATCAATTGACCCTGTTTGGTGCGCGCCAGCTCCTAAAAAACCAGATCATCCATGAGCGCTCAGACCTGTCTACTGATCATGAAGCCCCTGATCTGAGCGATCTGAGCCTTAACCCCACACTCAACCCCAGGCTTAACGAAGTGCGCGCAGCCGGACATAGCGGCTCAGCTGCACTTGAGCAGCTATACCGCATCGCGCAGCATCAGCTCACTCACGCTGCCAGCAAACTGGGTGATCAGGTCAGTTTTGATCCACAGCTTAAGTCGACTTTGCTTATCATCGGCGCCACGGAACTTTGGGCCAATTTGCCGCACCAGCACTGCCACTGGTTGTTGCAGATCGCTGGCAAATACAGCTCGCTCAAGTGGCGACTTGACGCTTATCTGACCCACTTGGCTTGGCAACTCCAACAGGCGCAGATCAAAGCTGGTACGCCGACGCCTTCTTACGCTCTGTTTAGCTGCGGCAAGCTGGTTCGGCTGCCACCCATCGATCCTGCCGAGGCGAGTGATCGGCTGCAAGAGTGGATTGCGCTCTACGCGCTCATGCAGGATCGCCCGCTGTCTTTACCAGTCACTCACAGCCTCAAAGCTGCTGACAAATGGCAACAGGAGCCGCCCTCAACCAAAGGGATTGATGCTCACTGGCGAAAAGACACGGGTTACAGTTTCGATGAGTCCAGTGAAGATACCACTTGGTCGGTGATCACCCGTGGACGTGCAGCGAGCAGCGCGCTGCTTGAAGATCTGATCCCTTATCAGACGCTTTATGCTCAGGTGAGCGCGGCTTTTGAGGAGATAGATCTTGAGGAGGAGCTGGTATGAGGCGCACGAATCTCTTTAAGGTATGTATATTATACCCAGTGGCTTTCAAGGCTTTTTATCGCCTAAAAGTTAAGCTATTCACCAAAGAGCTTTTTATCAAAGAGCTATCTATAAAGGGGCTGCCCTTAAAGAAACCGTCGATCAAGGATCTGCTGTTTACTGGACTATCAATCACTCGGTCATCTGATGATCTGTTAAAGAGCGCGCTGTCTCATCGACGCTTCGCGGGAGACGACATATGACAGGTAAAGCGAGCACTGATCTAGAGAGTGGTGACCATGTTACTCACCCTCCTGAGAAGATGAGCCAGGCGCCTGCTCTCAAGCCAACCGCGCCAGCGCTCAGTCTCCCGCTCCACGGTCGCCACCTGATCGAGGCGTCTGCCGGAACCGGCAAAACTTGGACCTTAACCGCGCTACTCATGCGTCTGCTGCTTGAGCGCGGGGTATCACCTCGCCAGATCGTCGCGACTACCTTTACCAGGGCTGCCTCTACCGAGCTCTTTGAGCGGGTCAGTGCCAGCATCGATGATTTGCGCACGCTGATTCGCCGATTTTCAGATGCACCAACAGCCAACGATATCGAGGCTTTAGAGGAGCCAGCTCAAAGCATCATCAAGGGGTTTGTGAGCCGCGGTGAGCTGAACCTGTTAAACCTAAGACTTGAGCGGGCGAGCCGTGAGATCTCGCAGATCCGCATCGGCACGCTCGATGGGATTTGTCAGCAGTGGATTCGTGAGTTTGCGCTTGAGGCAGGCTTAAGCGCTGAGCTTGAACTGAGCCAGCAAAGCCCAAGATTGCTGAGCCTTATCGCCCACAGCGAGCTGCGTAGTTTTCGAAGCTGGCTGGCGGACTCTGCTCCTCAGGTTTTTGAGGTGATGGTCAGCTCGGGGCGTTTAATCAAACTCAGTGATCTGAGTCGCAGCCTAAGTGGACTGGGCAATGCGCTGAGCGTGCCGGTGAGACAGGCTCCGGGGGCAGATTTGCCGCAGATCAAAGCTGATCTGAGCGAGTACTTTGAGCTCTTAAGCACCTCAAGCGGGTGTCTCGTTGCACTTGAGTCTTGGCTAGCCAGCAACACCGCTTCACTACTCAAGCCAGCGACCACCGCTGCGGCTCGCCTGCAAAGGATCTTTGGCGCGGCCAATCAGGCGCTCATAAACAACGCAGCGATCAATCAGACGCTCGCCATCGACATGCTGGGAGTCTTTAGCGACTGGTATGGATTTATCGATACTGAGGCGCACTTGCAGCAAAAACTGCTCAAAGGAAAGCTGAAAAAAACCCCTGAAGTGTTTAGCAATCTGCCATTTTACAACCAGTTTTTAAGTCTTTGTCGGTTGGCTAGGCACGTCAATCAAGGACTAGATGCGCTGGATAATCAGCTCACCACTCAGATCGCGCTGCGCGCGCAAAGCCAGCTCGATCAAAAGCTCAGCGATCAGGGTTTGACTAGTTTTTCAGGGGAAGTGCGGCGTCTGGCTCAGGCGCTCAGCGGGCAAAATGGCCCCAAATTGGCTGCCGCGATCCGTCAGAGTTATCCGGTGATCTTGATCGATGAGTGTCAGGACATCAATCTGGATCAAGGGGTTCTGATCGATAAGATCATCCCCGCCAGTTTGTCGGAGGAGGCGCAAAAGCGCGTGTTTTTGCTGCTGGTGGGTGATCCCAAGCAAGCGATCTATGCGTTTCGGGGCGCGGACGTGCGCAACTACTTGAGGCTCAAAGCTAAGTTTGCGGCGCCAAGCGAGTTGCTTATGAACTTTCGCTCATCCAGCAAGCTGATCGAAGAGCTGAACCAGTTTTTTGCGCTCAGCCCAGAGATCAGTCCGGGGATTGAGTACACGCCAGTTGCCGCCAAGCGGCAAAAGAGTGCTTTTGCCTGTTTAGAGTCAGGTGCGCCGCTTAACTGGTTGATGCCAGCCGATGCGGTTTCTGATGCTGAACTGCCAGCAGTCGCTAGCTTGGATCAAGCAGAGGCTCTTGATGGCGATGTACGCGGCGCAAGTGAGATAAGCGGGGCAAGAAATGGCGCAAGAAATGGCGGTGTTGACACACCAGGACATTCAAAGCGCTCAGCGCTGCCAGCAGCCGATACTCCGACTGAGGCTATCGCTGCTGAGATCGCAAGCTTGCTGAAAAACCCCGAGATCACCCCGCAAGATATCTGTGTGTTGACCACGCGCAACAGCGATATCTTTGGGTTGATCCGCGCCTGTGCTCGCCGCGGCGTGCCGGCATCTGGCAACGCTCGCCAAAACTTGTTCAGTTTAAAATCAGCAGAGCTGTTGCAACTGGTGCTAAGCGCGCTGGCAGAGCCGCGCAAAACTGCTTGGCTACGCAGTGTGCTGGTGAGTGAGTTGTTTGGCGATAGCTTAAGTGAGCTGGTAGAGGCTGAGTACAGCGGTCGGCTTGATCAGCTGCAGTCGATCACCGCCGAGGCGCATGAGCTTTGGCAGCAAAAGGGTTTGTGGCAGGCGTGGCAATACTGGGTTGAGCAGACGCGCCTTTATGATGAGCTGCTTAAACAAAAGGGCGGCAGCACGCGGCTTAGAGAACTGACTGAGCTGCTGCGCGCGATGATCACTCAGGTGTCCGGGGGGACGCCATTTGACCAATTAAAGGCCTTAAGCGCTTGGTTAGCCGAGCCACCCGAGGAAGAGTGGGCGCTCACGAGCCCAAGCGGCAGCGGGGTGCATATCATGACGATCCACCGCTCCAAGGGGCTCGAGTTTCCGGTGGTGTTTGTCATGGGGCTGGATAGCGCGCCCAGAAACACCAAGCGCGTGTTGCACGCGGTGGTTGAGTTGGGCGGGGAGATGCAGCAAAAACTGCTGGCACACCCCAGTTCTCTAGAAGTGGAGGAGCAGGCTCGCCAGCAGATGGATGAGAAGCGCCGGCTTTTGTATGTGGCGATGACACGCGCCTCTGAGCGGGTGTACTTGGTGTCCAAAAGTGAGCTGGCTAAGGTGAGCGAGAAGAGTCCGCTTGGACCGTGGCGCGGCGCGGATTTACCGACCGTGTACCCCGACAGCGCCGCGTTTTATGCGCAAAGTGACGCGCCAGATATCCCAGAGCCGCAGGCCTTGCCAAAGGGCTTGAGTTTTTATGCGCCAGGTCAGACCAGCTTTAGCCGCTTGGCGCGCTCGATCGATACGGCTGGTTTAGAGCAAGCTGCGATCGATAATGCAGAGCAGGGCTTAGGCACTGAAGAGCTGAGTAAAATGTCCCCCCAGCAAAGCCGTATCGATCCGCAAGGCTCAGCGCAGCTGGCTGATCTTTATCCGCCGCTAGGCGACACCCAAGACTCGGCCTTTGCTGATCTGGGCGTGCTGAAACGCGACGAGTTAGAGGGCGATCTTGAGTATGAAAAACTAGAGGTGGACACGGGCGCTGCGCTGACTCATCAATCAAGCGACACGGAAGCGGGCGTCAGCAAACAGCAACCCGATCAGATCAGTGATCTTGAGGCGGCCGTGTTTGGATTTGAGCGCGGCGCAGTGGCCGGTTCTTGTTTGCACCGCATCCTTGAGGAGGCGGTGCCTAAAGGCGCGGTGAGCACCAGCTCAGTGCAGTTTTGGCTGGGTCAGTTTGGGATCACGCGGCCGCTTGCTAAACCCACCAAAACGTTTGATGCCGCCTTGTTTGGCTTAAGCGATGAGGAGCGCTTAGCTGCGCTCAGCGACTGGCTAGGCGGCTGCTTAGAAGCTGCTTTGCCAGAGGGCGCGGCGCTTGGGGATTTAGCCGGACGAGTACTACCCGAGATGAGTTTTGCGATGAGCGCCCGCGCCGCTGGTCTGAGCCAGCTAACGCATGCGCTCAATCAAGCGCTCAAGCGCCAGCTCCCTAAAGCAGTGGCGTATGCTGCAGTCTCAGTAGATTTTAGCTTGCTGGTTGGTGAGATCGATGCGGTTTATGAGCATGAGGGTCGCTACTGGGTGGTAGATTACAAAAGTAACTTTTTGGGTGACTCGACTCAAGATTATGACCCCGCCGCCATGATCCAGGCCATGAATCACCACAGCTACTGGCTACAGGCTGCGATCTACGCCGCCGCACTGCACCGCTATCTGCGCACGCGGATACCGAACTATGACCCCGAGCAGCACTTTGGCGGCGTGGTCTATGCTTTTTTGCGCGGCATGCGCGCCGGCCAAACCAGCGGGGTGCTGAGCCTGAACTTCACCGCGAGCGAGCTGGATCAGTTTGATCGCTTACTTGGAGGCGGATTATGAAGCCGATTGACCAGCCGCTGTGGGCGGAGTCGCTCTTGGACTTCATGCGGCCGATACTCACTCAGACGCCAGCCCAGACAGATCTGCAAAATGCCCACGTTGCCAGCCCATCAAGCGATCCGGCTGATCCGCGCCCGCAGACCAATCAACCCGAGTTGCTGCTTGGACGTCTGCTTGCTGAGCAGCTGGAAGCAGGGCATACCCTGCTGCCGCTGAGCTCTGATGAGCTGGCTCTGGCTAGCCGCGACCCTTTGTGTCAGCTGATCCCAACCGACTCAGAGTCAGACCTCAAACTTAAGCATCCGATCTTGATCGATGCAGGCGCTGCGCAGTTTGCGCGCCAGTGGCAGCAGGAACAGGATCTGGCAGCGGTGCTGGCGGGTTTTGTATACTTAAAAACAAGCGAAGTGCTGGCTGAAACTGAGTCCGGCGCAGCAGAAAGTCAGTTTTTAGCGGGACTCAACGAGGGGCAGCTGGCTGCCGTGCAAGTCGCCATAGAGCAGCGCTTTTGTGTGATCACTGGGGGTCCGGGTACCGGTAAAACCCACACACTGGCAAAGCTCGTTGGGGTGCTGAGCGCACGGCAGAGTGGATTGCGGATTGCGCTGGCTGCGCCCACCGGTAAAGCAGCGCAGCGCATGCAAGAATCACTGGGCGATGCGCTCGCAGGCTACCGAGTGCCACAAGCCAAAACCATCCACTCGCTGATCGGCCTTCGCCCCGATGGATCACCGCGTTTCGATAGTGCTCGCCCGCTGCCCTATGATCTGGTGGTGATCGATGAAGCCTCGATGCTGGGACTTGAGCTGGCCTTGCAGCTGCTGAGCGCCTGCGCTCAGGCACGCGTGGTGCTGCTCGGCGACGCCAATCAGCTGGCAGCAGTTGAAGCAGGCGCGGTCTTGCATGATCTGTGTCAGGCCAATGCGATCGCTCAGCTCAGGGTCAATCTGACCCAGAGTCGCCGCTTCGATGAGCACTCGGTGATCGGGCAGTTAGCTCAGCACGCGCTGGCTGGTGAGTCCGCCCAGATCTTAGAGCTTAATCACCCAAGCTTTACGCATGTCAGCTTGGGTGCGCCTGAACAGTTGTACGCCGATTTGCAGCAGTGCTACCAAAGCTTTCATGAGGCCGCGCAGGCGCTCAAAGGAGTCGATAGCGAGAGCGTGGACATGAGCCCAGTATTTGCGGCATTTGGCAAACAGCGAGTACTTGGCGCCACGCGCGGCGGCGAGTTTGGCAACAACCAGATCAACGAGCAGTTGGTGCGCCGCTTTGGCCAAGGCCTGCGCTGGTTCACCGGCCTGCCAGTCATGATCACTCAAAACGAGCGCGATCTTGGGCTCTCAAACGGCGATATCGGGCTGTGTCACGTCGATCACCGCGGACAGGTTCGGGTGTTTTTTGAGCACCGCAGCCCCCTCATGCTAAGTCAACTCAGCCTTGATCACTTAGAAGTTGCCTACGCGCTGACCGTGCACAAATCCCAAGGCTCTGAGTTTGATCAGGTGATCTTGGTGCTGGCGGCCAGCAGCGATCAGGCGGCATCGATCCTGAGCCGTGAGCTGGTTTACACCGCGATCACCCGTGCCAAAACCTCGCTGACCCTTTACGATCAGCCCGGTTTACTTGAGCAGGCGCTTAGCAGTGTTGAGACTCGCCACACCGGTTTGGGGGTCAAGCTTGAGCGGTTGGTTGGCAGCGTAAAGTCCGATTGACCCAAAATGCCCGCCCATCTGCCACTCCGCGGAGGCGATCTAACCGCTAATGGTCAGACTGATCTGGGCTTAGCTAACACGCGCTTAGCGGGTTTTAAGCGGAGTTTGGCTAGCGTGGTCATTTGGCGGCTTAAGAGCTGCTTATCGCTCAGGCGGATTTGTTAAGATGGGTTTTTTGAGCCAGAGAGCCGCGCATGCACTGTCCGTTTTGTAGTGCCACCGACACCAAAGTGGTCGACTCACGCCTTGCCGCTGAGGGCGCGCAGATCCGCCGCCGCCGCCAGTGTCCTGAGTGTTTGGAGCGCTTCACCACCTTTGAGATGACTGAACTGGTCATGCCGCGGATCATCAAATCCAGCGGTAAAGTGGAGCCTTTTGACGTGGCCAAACTCAAGCGCTCGGTGCTGCTTTGTTTGCAAAAGCGCCCGGTCGATCTGGATCAGCAAGACGCGCTGATCAGCCGGGTTGAGCAGGCGCTACGGCGGCTGGGCGAGCGCGAGATTGCCTCAAAACTGGTGGGTGAGATCGTCATGGCGGAGCTTAAAACTCTGGACGATGTTGCCTACGTGCGCTTCGCCAGCGTGTACCGAGACTTTCAGGATATCGAGGCGTTTCGTGCTGAGCTCGATCAGTTTGATGGCACGCCAAAGGCTCAAGCAAAATGACCTCCATTGACCCCAAAGCGCCGGGTAAAGGCGCGGCAACTGATCTGAGTGCAGATGGATCTGCGGCTTTTTCGGTTACTGAATCTGAGCGGCAGGTGGGTGATTTGCAAAAGCAGGAGCTAGATGAGAAGTTCATGCGCGAAGCGCTTAAGCTCGCCGAAGCGGGGCGCTTCAGCGCTCGCCCCAATCCGGTGGTCGGCTGTGTGCTGGTGCAGTTTGATCCTGCAGCTGGTTACTCTCCCAAAGGCACGATAGTAGGTCGCGGCTCGCACCTAAAAGCGGGCGGGCCGCACGCTGAGGTGCATGCACTGGCGGCAGCGGGTTCACGCGCACGCGGATCAACCGCATATGTCACGCTTGAGCCGTGCGCGCACTTTGGCCGCACGCCGCCGTGCTGCGATGCGCTTATCCGCGCTGGGGTTAAGCGGGTGGTGATCGCAAGCCATGATCCGAACCCGCAGGTGTCAGGGGAGGGCGTGCGCAGGCTTGAGGCAGCTGGGGTTGAGGTAACCAGCGGGGTGCTTGCTGCTGACGCAGATGCACTTAACACCGGTTTTTTACGCACCATCAGCGGCGGATTGCCGCTAGTGACTCTCAAAGTCGCGATGAGTCTAGACGGCCGAGTGGCGATGCAAAGCGGCGAGAGCCAGTGGATAACTGGTGAAGCCGCTCGAAGCGACGTGCAGACGCTTCGCGCGAGCGCCGGTGCGATCATCACCGGTTCGGGGACGGTCTTGGCTGATGATCCGCGGCTCTCGGTGCGGGCGGTCGAGGGGCTAAGTGCGGAGCAGATCGCGGAGTTGCCGCCTGCGCTGATCGTGGTGGTGGATCGTCGGGGAACTAGCTTTACGCCGGATCTGAACTTGCTAAAAGGCCGCTCCAAACTTTGGTGGGTCGTGGCGCCAGATCACTTGGCAAAGGTGCAGCTCGCGGTCGATGAAGCAGGCTGCACGGGGCAGGTTACCGTGATGCCGGATCTGGGACTGTGTGAGCTGCTCGTGGCTCTGGCCAAGCGCGCCGACGTGCGTGACGTACTGGTTGAGGCGGGCAGTGGGCTCAGCAGCTCTTTTTTAAGTGAGGGGCTGGTTGATCAGCTAGTCATTTACCAAGCACCTATGCTACTTGGTGCTAGCGCAAGGCCTTGCTTTAACGCAGAGATCAGCAGTTTGTCTGAGGCGATCTGCTTGGGTTCACCAAAAGTAGAGCAGGTGGGAGCTGATCTTAAGATTAGCTATACACTTAGCACGTCGTAAGGGTTGCTGATACAAAACTAGCGGCAGGCTGCCTATCCCATTTTTATCTGGCTTAGATCTGAATCCGCCATGCCGCATGCTGGCAAGATCACTGCTTAACTTTCATTGCATGCTTTCGCTCAGCTAGCCTGATAGCCAGCTAACTTCCAAAAGCACTACCGCTCACAACACGCCTCCTGCTCACACCCCACCCGCGTGAGCCGACAACTAGCCACCGCGATCAGGGCCCCCGTGATCGGTGCCAGCACATACAGCCACAGCGCGCCAAGCTCACCGCTGACAAGAGCCGGAGCTATAGACCTCGCCGGATTCATCGAGGCGCCAGTCACCGGCCCGCCAAACAGCGCCAAAAGCAGCACCGTCATACCGATCGCAAGCCCCGCCGTGATCCCCTTTTCTTTGGCGCCGGTTGAGACGCCAAGGATCACAAACATCAGGATAAAGCTCAGCACGACCTCCATGACAAACGCCTGCGTCAAGCTGCCGCTCGCCGTGGTCGCACCTAAAGTTAAGGGCGAGCTGTTCAAGGGCTCTGTGCTTGAGGACTCGGTAAACAGCAAATATACCAACAAGCTGGCCGCAAGCGCCCCGATTAACTGTGCCCCGATAAACCCCAAGGCGGGCGCAAAGTTCATGCGCTTGGCCGCCACAAACCCCAAGGTTACCGCCGGGTTTAAGTGCGCCCCTGACACATCCCCGACCGTGTAGATCATGGCCAGCACGATCAGCCCAAAGCTCATCGCTACGCCTAAGTGACTGAGCGCGCCGCCGTAGAGCTCGTTGACCGTGATCGCGCCGGTGCCGACAAACACTAAGCAAAATGTCCCCAGTATCTCAGCAAACAACTGGTTTTTGAGCGGGTAATTCATCGAGATCCAGAAAATCAGACATTTGGGTATCGATAGTTTATCTGCAAATGATGACGCTGCCATGAAGGATAAGCCAAACTGTTTTATGATCAATTGAGACGGACGATATCTGACGCCTCAACAATTCAACGGCGCTCCATATTAAAACGCGCCAGTGAGATAACAGCCGTCCACACTTAGCGCGAATCTCGTTGAGAGCCTATCAGTCTAGTTAAGGAGACCTCTATGGAGACAGAACACAGCGATGCGGACATTGAGGACCATTCACGAAAATTGGCTGGTGGGTTTACGCTTCGCGCCGCACGGGATCGCGGACAAGCGGATTTTGGCTGGCTCAAATCCGCTCACAGTTTTAGCTTTGGCAGTTACTACGACCCGGCGCACATGGGTTTTGGTGCGCTTCGCGTCATCAACGACGACTGGGTGGCCGCCGGAGCTGGGTTCCCCGCGCACGCCCACCGCGACGCTGAGATCTTCTCCTACGTGCTTGAGGGTGCGATTGAACACAAGGATTCGCTTGGCAACGGCTCTACGGTCACCGCCGGCGGGGTTCAGTACATGAGCGCTGGCGCCGGTGTCACTCACTCTGAGTACAACCCCTCCGGCAGTGAGCCGATGCGCTTTTTGCAGGTTTGGCTGACTCCTATGCTCTCCGGCCTCCTGCCGCGCTACGACACCGTGATGCTAAATCCTGGCGAGCTGGACGGTAAGCTCAAGCTTTTTTTATCGCCTGAGGGACGGGACGGATCGCTCATGAGCGCTGCGCCGGCAAATGTCTACGCGGCCAAGCTGGGTCAGGATCAAAAGATCACCGCGACGCTGGCGCCCCACCTTAAAGCATGGGTGCAAGTAGCCGAAGGGTCGCTCAGTATCAACGGGGTACGCCTCAATCAAGGCGACGGCCTATCGATCAGCGAGGGCGGGCGAGTTGAGTTCAGCGAGGGTGAGTCGGCTCATGTGCTCTACTTTGAGCTGTTTGATTCGCCAAACTGACTCCTAAGTGTTGTGTTCAGATGATCTGAGTTTTGTCTCTGCACTAACCTAACTTTCTATCACAGCTTTCTATCACAGCTTGATCGCAGTTTGAGCGCAGTTTGAGCGCAGTTTGAGCGCAGTTTGAGCGCAGTGCGAAGTGTTTAAAAAAACCAGCCTTAAAAAAACCGCTAACACTCACCCACAAAAAAACCCGCCTACTGGCGGGTTTTTTGAAACTTAACTTTTTCAGCTGGCTTCAGGCGTAGTTGTTTAGCTCTTTGACCATCTGATTCATGAGCGCCTGAACCTTCTCGCCGATCTGATCACGAACCGCAAAGTATTCGCTTTCATCCATGTCGCGCGGATCAGCAAACTCCCACTCGACTCGGCGCTTGGCATCTAGGTTGGGGCAAGCATCGCCGCAGCCCATGGTCACCACCAAATCAATTGGCCCTTCGGGCAACTCATCAATCGAGGTACTGGTTTGATTGGAGATATCAAAACCGATCGCGCTCATCGCGCTTACCGCTTTTGGGTTAACCGTACCGCTAGGTTTTGATCCGGCGCTATAAACTGATATATCGCCGCTAAGCTCGCTTGCGTAACGGGTAGCAAAACCCTCAGCAATCTGAGATCGGTTGGCATTTTCGGTGCAGATAAAGGCAATCGAAAACTGCTGATCGTTAGGCTTACTGCGATTAAAAGTCATGAGCTTCCTAGATATAAAACCTTATGCAAAACCCCCAAGCAAATTGCCTGAGGGCTTGAGATTAACTATGCGACGTTGTTGTTTTGGTACTCAGCAAAGTCTTCGTTGTATCCTTTGGCGAGGTTTTTGATCTCGCTGTCGTCCAAGATCTCGCGCGCTTTGGGGAAAAACTTGTTTTCCTCTTCATCGACGTGGTGGTTGACGCGGTGGCTTAGGTTGCCGGCAACTTCGTCCCATTCATCGACACCGATCTTGTCTTTTTTGATCATGTCGTCCAAATCTTCCATCATCTCATCCATGAGGTGGTGCTCATGAATCGCGTGGCGCGACAGATCAAGCCCAGAGTCACGCTCCATGAGCGGCATGTAAAAGTTACGCTCCTCGGCCGCCGCATGCGCGTGCAGCTCCATGCGCAGTGCCTCATAAACCGAGAGTTTTTGCTCTGGGGTGGGCGCGGCAAGCAGCTGCTCAGATAGGGCGCGCTGGCGCTCATGTGACTCTTTTAACGCATCAAATATACTCATGGTTTCAATCCTAGACTTTGTGTCCTGAGTGTACCCAACTCGCCGTGTGTGACCAGCGGCAGCTGCGTAACGCTGTGTCGGGTTAGGGTGAATCTTGAGAATCGTTTTCAATTGGTGACTGGGTGCGGATCAAGCTCAGGCTTCAGGTAAAATGTCACTTTGCTCGCCCCTCGCGGACGGCTGGTCAGCGTGGGCATTTTGCCTCAGCGCTTAAGTAACAGGAAAAGTCTATGTTTACCGGAATTATCGAGGCGACAGGCACTTTGGCGGCGCTGACCCCAAAATCAGGGGATGTGCGGGTGCGAGTGCAAAGCGCTGAGCTTGACATGAGTGACGTGGCGCTGGGCGACTCGATCGCGACCAACGGGATCTGCTTGACCGTGGTCGCTTTTGGCGCGGACTGGTACGAGGCCGACGCTTCAAACGAAACCTTAAGCGTGACGGCGCTTGGCAATTGGCAGGTGGGCAGCGTGCTCAATTTAGAGAA
>CAJXOR010000043.1 GCA_913057715.1 uncultured Moraxellaceae bacterium | reverse complement strand
ACCGAGATCCACACTATCCTCTTCGTCGGCAGCGTCAGATGTGTATAAGAGACAGCATCTAACAGTGGGTTCGCCTCTACCAACCTGGCGTTGTTCGAAGGCAGGTCAACGTAAACGGCAGGCTCTCTACTTCCAGGATTAAAGACCGGGACATTTGGCGTTGCCTGACTGATCACGGGTGCCTGATACACCACAGGTTCAGTTACTACGATGGGTGCAATATAAGGCTGTGGCGCTGGGGCCACTACAGGAACAGATGTAACTACCTGGGACTTTTGATTAAATAAAATAATCAAATCGTTGCCATCTACTCGGCTCTTGTACTCATTGTCTGTTGGCATCGCGATAACCAATCTGGTTAAAGTGGAATCATCCAAACCAGAGACTGAAGAAACTTGAGGCGTATTGATCCGAGTAAATCTGGCTGGCAGCGCATAATCAACCTCTGGCAAATCAAGTATTAAACGCTCAGGATCTGATAGTTGATAAGCTTTTGGCATGACCGCACTTTCAGAAAAGCTCAGCCGGAGCTCTGTACTGCTTGGGCTTAGCATATTGGCTTTCACAGCCACTAACGAACTGGCATGAGCAGCAGACATGACTGAACACAAAGTTATTGCGCAAGATATCGAGGTTCTTAAAATATTTGGCCCCATGAAGCTTGTTGCCCCTGAATTAAATTTATTTTTCATAATCTATCCTTAAGCTCCTGGCGCAAGAAGTGAGCGTGGTCTTTCAACGTAACCGCGTCCGCCGTCTGGTACAATTTCAATCAGGTTTACCGCATCTGGTTTAATTTCCACGATACGGCCAGAGTTTTTACCAATATAGTTTCCTACGCGAACCGTGTTCAGGTTTCCTGAAGGGTCTGCAACCAAGGCATTTACCGATCCATCCAGACCAACAATTACCCCATGCAAAGTGAGTTGCGTTAACTCGTAGTCCTCTAAAGGCTCAGGGGTTCTGCTCTTATCTGGCATAACCGGCCCGCCGCTTTTAGCTTGCTCAGCCAACATCTGAACCAAGCTAGGCGGCATAAAAGGGCTTCTAATTTTTTCAGCTCCATATGAGAAGCTTTCAACTGCCTCAAAAACTGGTGGTTGCTCAACAGGCTGTGCAGGGCTATTTTGAATAGCCTGCATCTTGGTCTCAACTTCACTCACTCGATCCTGGCAGCCAACCAAGCTAAGCATCGCCCCTATAATCAGGTAATAGCGCATTAGGAGACTCCCGCCGGGGTAGCAGACTCGATGTCCGTACTTACACCCTCTTTAGAACGATAGGTTTTGGTTCCCAGCTCAAGTAGTAAAATGGGAAGTTGGTCCGCGCTTGCCTCAGAATTAGTGATCTTGAAATCACCCACCGTGATGATTCTGGATAAATCAGCTATCCCGCTGATGAAATTGCCAAATTCATGGTAGTCACCGTTTGCCGATATCGTGAGTGGCTGCTCTATGAAAAACTCACGAGTCACTTCATCGCCAATTCGGATATCCTCAAACTCGACTCCGCTTCCCACGCCGCGCATATTGATGTCCTCTACCAGCTCAGGGATTCGCGTTTGCTTGGGTAGCTGATCAAGCAGAGTTGCGAAATTAGCATCCATCAATCGGATAAGGTCTTTGTATTTTTGAAGATTTCTGGCTTTTGATTCTTTTTGAGCATACACATCCAGCAAATTTTGTTGCTCAGTTTCAGCGACCGCAATACGATCTTTAAGACTACTCACTGGAAACGCCCAAGCCAAAGCCAATATGACCACGAGTATCAGAGCAGCCAGAACCAACTTAACCGATAATGGCCACAAACCTGGATTTTGCGGATCGAGTGAGCGAAAAGAATCTTTGAAACTCTCAAAATCCAAACTGGACAGGCCTTTGGATTTATTCAATTTAGCCATTGGTGCTAGCTCCTTCAGCTGTCGCGCTTGGGTTCGCCACTTCAGGGAATACGATATTGGTATTCATCTCAAAGAAAATATAACTATCTTCAGGGCTAGGCTCGACATATTCATCGGGATTGGTTGATTGAGTTGTGACTCCGGAGTTAACAATTGAAACTACCTTAGAGCTATCCATCCATCCAGAGCTATCAATATTTCTAACCAGATCCGTGACCGTATTCGGGTTATCAGCTTTACCCTTAATCGTGAGGATATTGTCTTTGCGCTCAAGCTCAGTCAGGTAAAGATTCGCTGGTACCGACCGCGTCAAGGAATCTAATACGTGAACGGGAATAGGACGAGTTCCCTGTAAATCCTCAATCACTTTCATCCGCGCAATGATTTCGTTTTGACGACTCTCGAGTTCCTCGATCTCTTTAAGGTCTCGATCCAGAGCGGTGTTGGCTTGTGTGATCAATGCATTTGCTTCCTGCTGAGAAGCATATTGACGGTTATAAAAACTCCAGATCAATGCTGCGCAGATTAAAGCAATGGCTGTAACAATCACCATCTGGATGATAAATTCCTTATTGCGTCGCTCACGCTCTTTTTCACGCCAAGGCAATAAATTTATTCGAGCCATTAGTCAAAGCTCCTTAATGCCAATCCGCAAGCAACCATCAAACCTGGTGCATTCATGTCAATCTCAGCCGTACTCACTTTGCTCGAAACCATCATCTGAGAAAAAGGATTGGCGATCGTCACTGGGTTTCCAATATTTTGCTCAAGTAACTCAGCCAGTCCATAGATTGCTGCGGTTCCACCCGATACAACGATATGCTCAACGTTATGAAACTTACTTGAGGAATAAAAGAACTGCAGCGACCTAGTAACCTGCTGCACAACCGAATCCATAAAAGGTTTTAACACCTCAAACTGATAGTCATCTGGCAGCAGGTTCTCATGCTTACTGCGCTCAGCTTCTTCAAAACTCATGCCGTATTTTCTTTGAATTTCTTCAGTCAACTGCTTACCGCCAAACAACTGCTCGCGCGAGTAAATAATTTTTTCATGGTGCAGGACATATAAAGTGGTGTGAGAATGACCAATATCAATCAATGCAACCAGTTCAGGCTCTCCGTTGAGAGACGCAGCCATATGCTCAAAAGACCGCTCAATCGCATAAGCCTCTATGTCAACGATCTGGGTTTGCAAATCCCCCAAAGCCAGGGCATCGACCCTTTGATCAATAATTTCTGAGCGCGAAGCTGCCAGCAGAACTCGAACCCTGCCAGGAACATCCTCGATTTCATCTAAAACTTCAAAATCAAGGTTAACTTCAGAAAGTGGGTAAGGAATATACTGATCTGCATCAAGCCGTATCTGGCTCTCGCGCTCGATATCAGTCATGCTCTTATCCATCTCAATCACCTTGGTGATGACGGCAGAACCTGAAACAGCTGTTGCCGCCATCTTGGATGAGGGCTTGATACGCTTAACGAGGCGCGAGATTGATTCTCCAATCGCCTCAGCATCATTGATGTTTTTATCGATCACAGCATTGGCCGGCAGCGGCTCAATTCCAAATTTCTCGACTCGATATCGTCCTTGCTGCACGCTGAGCTCAACCATCTTGACGCCGGTTGAGCTGATATCAAGACCCAGCAAGCGATCTTTTTTTCGGGAAAATGAGAGCACCTAGAATCCTTTATGTAGTTAATTCGCTCTTGTCAGCCCAATCTAACTTGCACAGTAACATTATGCAATACTTATACCTTTCATCCCCTGATCATAATCGCCTGATTTTAACGCTATAATCTGCTTAGTCACTTTTAGTGAAATGACCACTCTGGATCCATCTGCCTTGAAAAAACCTCATCTTTTATTACCACTGATCCGCTGGATCACTAAATTTGCTGCAGCCATTGCAGCGATTGGCGGTGTTGCTGCACTGGCGCTGCCAATCGGTTTTTACGGCATGTATCTATACATCGAGCCTGAACTTCCCGATATCAATAGCTTAAAGGCTCCGACATTTGTCATGCCACTGCAGATTTTAACCAGTGACGGGGTCAAAATTGCTGAATATGGTAACGACATATCCATACCGATCAGCTTTGAGCAAATCCCAAAGCCGATGATACAGGCACTCCTTGCCGCTGAAGACGATTCGTTTTTTGAACACGACGGGATCAGTATTAAGGGCTTGGGGCGAGCCATAACCGAAACGGTGAGCGGAGACTCTCAGCAGACCGGCGGTTCAACCATCACCATGCAGGTGGCCAAAAACTTCTTTTTGGTTCCAGATCGAACCTTTAAGCGTAAATTGACTGAGATTTTCTTAGCGCGCCGCATAGAGCAAAAACTCACTAAGGCTGAGATTTTAACTTTATATGTCAACAAAATTTACCTAGGCCAAGGCGCCTACGGGGTACAGGCAGCGGCTGAGCGTTACTACTCAAAACCCCTGGCCAAACTTAACTACTCCCAGATTGCGATGATTGCCGGCCTGCCTAAAGCTCCCTCCAAGTATAATCCTGTTCGCAATCCAGAGCGGTCGATTGTTCGACGAAATTGGATCCTCTCTCGTATGTTGGAGCTGGGTTATATTGATGCTGCCACTTATCAGACGTCAATCAAGCAGGCAGTTTCGATCAATCTTAGCGAGTCTTTTAAAGACAACCGATTCGGTTATTTGACTGAGTGGGTTCGCTATCAATTGGTGTCTCAGCTGGGTAGCGCCATTAACAGCTCTGGCTGGAAAGTGTATCTGAGCGTGAACTACGACCGTCAGCTACTCGCCGAACAATCCCTCAAAAAAGGCATCGAAGCTTATGAGCAGCGCCATGGATGGCACGGACCCGATCGCTCGGGTGAGGGGCTGGGCGCGCTTTATACCTTCAGTGACAAATGGCCGGTTGAAGTACTGAGCACCCAAACTTCTTCTGTTGAGGCAAAGCTTAAAGACGGCAGAGTGATCGAAGTGCCTTGGAAGGCTGTCAGGGAGTACGTCAATCCTAACTACAGCAGACTGACTTCTTCTGACGCCTCAAAAGTGTTTGAAGCTGGCGACATTTTTTACGTCACACCGAACGAAGATCAAACCTCGTGGAGTTTTACGGCCGATCCTTCAGTTCAGGCTGCTTTGATTGCAATTAACCCCAGTAACGGTGCAATCGAAGCCATGGTTGGAGGTTACGACTTCAATCAAAGTAAGTTCAATCGGGTGACTCAAGGCTACCGTCAGCCAGGATCCACCATCAAACCGCTGATTTACACCTTAGCGCTTGAAAAAGGCTATCGTCCAGATTCGATCGTTAGCGACGAGCGGATTTCAGTAGGCAAGTGGAACCCTCAAAACTCAGACGGTCGCTACCTTGGCAAGATACCGCTTAGGCAAGCTCTGTACCTATCCAGAAACACGGTTTCGATTCGATTGCTGCAATCAGTTGGGCTGTCTGACGCCCGTCAATACCTCAGTCAGTTTGGTTTGGATAAGTCACGCCTGCCAAGTAACCTGACGTTGGCACTGGGCACGGGTCAAGTGCTACCCATACAGATGGCAAATGCCTACGCTGTTTTTGCCAACGGCGGGTATCGAGTCAATCCCTACCTAATCGATAAGATAAAAACTCACGATGGTGTAGGGCTCTATACCGCCAACCCCGAAGTTATTTGTGCAGCCTGCATCAATGAAGAGCTGAGCGAAGCACAAAAACAAGGTAGCTTTACCGGTCCGATCATCCCTGCCAAGCAGGCCACGCGCATCATCTCTGAACGTTCAGCGGTTGATATGGCAGGGATCTTAAAAGATGTAATTCAGCGCGGTACAGGGCGTTCTGCTGCCAAACTGGGGCGACTGGATATTGGCGGGAAAACGGGCACAACCAATCAATCCAAGGATGCTTGGTTTGCAGGCTTTCACCCCACCTTGGCTACAGTTGCTTGGGTAGGGTTCGATGCCCCTCGTTCCTTAGGCAGAGCTGAATACGGCGGTGTTGCCGCACTACCTATCTGGACTGACTTTATGGGAGGAGCTTTAAAAGACGTTCCTTATCAATGGGTTGTCTCATCACCCGATAAAGCTGGTAAAGAGGGTTCAGACAAGGACTCATCAAGCTCTACCCTAGATGAAAACCGCTCAAGTGATGGCGACTCACAAGAGCCAGTGACGCTAAGAACCAGTTACGAGCAACCGCCTCAGGCTTACTTTATACAGCGGCCAAAACCTAAAGCAGCTCCTGCGCCAGCACCCAGAAACGATTCAATTGAGCGGTTTCTCAATTCAATTGATGAACCCAAGGACACACCCGCTGATCGTCCTCAACAGCAACCATCGGCAACCACGTTTCCAACTCCCGACTCAAACCAGGCCCTACCACCTGTCGTGGTCAGGCCACTCAGTCGAGCAGTTGAACCCGCTAAAACTCAGCAGTCAACATTAGCAGCTCCAGCCTCAGGTTCAGCCTCAAACCCTAAACCCAATAGGCCCGCGCCTGCTCCTACTCCAGCGCCCGCCCCAGCTAAACCATCGGTTCCAAGTGACTTGATTGATATTACTGGCGAGAGATGATCAGCTCACACCTGAATCATGCTCTCGCGCATCTGAGCCACTAACTCTTTATACAGGCTGAGCATATCCTTTAGCTCTTCCGTCTTTGGCAGCCATGCAATCGGATCCTTACTTCCGCCCATGATCAAAGTATCATCGACCTCCTGCTCTACCCGCTTTGGCGTATGTAGCGATAGTGACAGCGCTTGTTGCAACCTATCGATCACAGCCTTTTGTTGTCTGATCATCTCAAGTTCAGGGCTAACCATTTTTTGATTTTCAAGCCAAGCCACAATCTGATCTTCATTTTGAGCGGCCAGACTCATGCCATGTGCATACCCAAGCTCAGCAAGCAGCGCGCCGTAAACACCGACTAAGTGAAAAACCACCTCCTCTCTTGCCATCTGCTCTTTTTGTACGTTAGGTGCATCTGCAGCTACTTTCAGCGCCTGCTTTGCAAAGTACAATTTTTGATTGGTTCTATCAGAACCATAACGCTGAACACGAGCCATCTTTTTCTCCCATAAAAAATGCCTGCATAAGCAGGCATTTGTTAAAACAACGATTAGCCTTCTTGGTTTAACTCGTCAGCAAATGCCTGCTCGAAATCTTTGAGCTGATCATCACTGGCTTGCGGCAATGCTGCAGGCTCAGCAGCAACACGTGCACGCTCGCGGTGATAAGCAAGACCGGTACCTGCAGGGATCAAGCGACCAACGACGACATTTTCCTTGAGACCGCGCAGGTCATCAACCTTGCCGGTCACGGCAGCTGAGGTCAACACTCGAGTGGTTTCTTGGAAAGAAGCCGCTGAGATGAAGCTCTCGGTTGCGAGTGAAGCCTTGGTGATACCCAGCAAGATGCGGTTGAACTGAGCAGGGAACTTGTCCTCCGCCATCAATTTTTTGTTCATCGCCATGATATCAGCATACTCAACCTGATCGCCTTTGAACAAACCAGAATCGCCGCCCTCTGCAATCTCCACCTTACGCAGCATCTGACGTACGATCACTTCGATATGCTTATCGTTGATCTTCACCCCTTGCAGGCGGTAAACGTCCTGAACTTCGTTCACGATGTAGTTGGCCAGAGCCGTCTCGCCTTTAAGGCGCAAGATATCGTGAGAGTTTTGCGGACCGTCAGCGATCACTTCGCCTTTTTCCACGGTTTCGCCTTCAAACACGTTGATCTGGCGCCATTTAGGAATCAGCTCTTCATAAACTTCACCGCTCTCATCAGTGATCACAAAGCGATTCTTGCCTTTGGTCTCTTTACCAAAGGATACCGTACCGCTGATCTCAGCCATGATCGCATGATCTTTAGGACGACGCGCTTCAAATAAATCAGCTACGCGCGGCAGACCACCGGTAATATCACGAGTACGTGAACTTTCCTGTGGAATCCGGCCCAGTACGTCACCGGCGCGAATATCATCACCTGCACGCACCGTCAGTACGGTTTGCTGTGGCAGGAAGTAAACAACTTCTTTGCCATCCTCTGTGTCCAAGATCACTGCAGGACGAGAGTCTTTGGAGCTGCTGGGACGGTCTTTAGTCGCCAAGATCTCGATCGAGCTCATGCCAGTGGCTTCGTCGACATTTTCAGTTGCTGTTTGCCCATCGGTGATCTCGCTGAAGCGTGCTTTACCCGCTACTTCAGTAATCAATGGGTGAGTGTGCGGATCCCACTTAGCGATAACCTGACCTTGGTCAACTTTGTCACCGTTACGAACCGAGATTTGAGCACCATAAGGTACCTTGTAGCGCTCACGCTCACGGCCCAGATCATCAGCAACCCCAATCTCAGCAGAGCGTGAGACAGCAACTCGGTGTCCCTCGACGTGCTCAACAGACTTGATGTTGTGGAAGCGAATCGTTCCGTGGTTACGCACTTGAATTGAGTTCTCAGCAGACGCCCGGCTTGCAGCACCCCCAACGTGGAAGGTACGCATGGTTAGCTGAGTACCCGGCTCACCGATTGATTGAGCCGCCATGACGCCGACAGCCTCACCGGTGTTAACACGGTGGCCTCGGGCAAGATCCCGGCCGTAACACTGAGCACAAACGCCGTGGGTAAGCTCACAAGTGATCACTGAGCGAACTTTAACTTCGTCGATGCCCTTAATCTCAAGCTCATCAACCATATGCTCATCAAGCAAGGTGCCAGATACGCCAAGTACTTCACCGTCAGCGGTGACCAGATCACCGGCCAACACGCGGCCAAGTACTCGGTCACGTAGCGGCTCGATCACTTCCCCGCCTTGAATTAACGGAGTGATAGAGACGCCGCCTGCTGTTCCGCAGTCGTCATCGGTGATCACCAGATCTTGCGCCACATCAACCAGACGACGAGTCAGATAACCCGAGTTCGCAGTTTTCAGTGCAGTATCCGCCAAACCTTTACGTGCACCGTGGGTTGAGATGAAGTACTGCAGTACCGTCAAGCCCTCACGGAAGTTGGCTTTAATTGGCGTCTCGATGATCGATCCGTCAGGTTTTGCCATCAAACCGCGCATACCGGCCAATTGGCGAATCTGTGCGGCACTACCACGAGCTCCAGAGTCCGACATGATGTAGATCGAGTTAAATGACTTCTGATCCACTTCAGTGCCGTCTTTAGCAGTCACTTTGTCTGTGGCTAAGTTTTCCATCATGGCACGTGCCACGCGCTCATTGGTTCGCGACCAAATGTCGACAACCTTGTTGTAACGTTCACCAGCGGTCACAACACCTTGCTCGAACTGCTCTTCAATTTCGCGCACTTCGTTATCCGCTTCAGCCAAGATTCCGTCTTTGGCTGGTGGGATCACCATGTCTTCCATACCAACCGAGACACCTGAGTAGGTTGCTTGCGCAAAACCCAAGTACATGAGTTGGTCAGCAAAGATAACAGTGTCTTTTAGACCCATCTGGCGGTAGCAGGTATTGATCAAGTTAGAGATATTTTTCTTGGTCATCTCTTTGTTGACGTTATCAAAGCTCATGCCCTTAGGTAACACACCCCAGAGTAAGCAGCGACCTGGCGTGGTATCGATCAGCTCAGTTGTCGTCGTCTCGGTGCCGTCTTCAGCAAACTGAGTCTGGGTAATGCGCACCTTCACTCTTGAGTGCGGATTTACCGCTCCGCTAGCAAGTGCACGATTCACTTCATCGACATTTCCAAACACCATGCCTTCACCCGGTGCATTGACTGCTTCGCGGCTGATGTAGTAAAGACCCAAGACAACGTCTTGAGATGGCACGATGATCGGCTCGCCGTTCGCTGGTGACAAGATGTTGTTGGTCGACATCATCAGCGCACGCGCTTCTAACTGAGCTTCAAGCGTCAGCGGTACGTGGACCGCCATCTGGTCGCCATCGAAATCGGCGTTAAATGCGGTACACACTAGTGGGTGAAGCTGAATCGCCTTACCTTCAATCAGAACCGGCTCAAACGCTTGCAAGCCTAAACGGTGAAGGGTTGGTGCACGGTTAAGCATGACGGGGTGTTCGCGAATCACATCGGCGAGCATATCCCACACTTCTGGCTCTTCGCGTTCAACCATCTTTTTAGCCGCTTTGATAGTCGTTGCAAACCCACCCGCTTGAAGCTTGGCGTAGATAAATGGCTTGAATAATTCAAGCGCCATCTTTTTAGGCAGACCACACTCATGTAGACGCAGCGTTGGACCAACTACGATGACCGAACGACCCGAGTAATCAACGCGCTTACCCAAGAGGTTTTGACGGAAGCGACCTTGTTTACCTTTAATCATGTCCGCAAGCGACTTAAGTGGACGCTTGTTTGATCCATTGATGGCGCGGCCACGGCGACCATTGTCCAGCAGCGCATCGACTGATTCTTGCAACATGCGCTTTTCGTTGCGCACGATGATGTCTGGTGCACTTAGATCAAGCAGACGCTTCAAACGGTTGTTGCGGTTAATCACGCGGCGGTACAGATCGTTCAGATCGGAAGTTGCAAACCGGCCACCCTCAAGCGGAACCAAGGGACGAAGATCTGGCGGCAGAACCGGCAAAATCGACATCACCATCCACTCAGGCTTGTTGGTCGAATCGCGGAACGATTCAAGCAATTTCAAACGCTTAGAGAGTTTTTTAAGCTTAGTTTCAGAACCAGTTTCAGGAATCTCGTTACGCAGACGATCAACCTCATCATCCAGGTCGATGTCTTTAAGTAGATCTTGGATCGCTTCAGCACCCATCTTGGCTACGAAGTCGTCTCCATGTTCTTCTAACGCTTTAAAGTAATCCTCATCATCAAGCAGTTGGTACTTCTCAAGCGTGGTCATGCCTGGGTCAGTCACGACATAGCTTTCAAAATACAGCACACGCTCGATGTCACGAAGCGTCATATCCAGCATCAAACCGATGCGGCTGGGCAGTGACTTTAGGAACCAGATGTGGGCAACCGGGGAAGCCAGATCAATGTGACCCATCCGCTCACGGCGCACTTTAGACGTCGTAACTTCTACGCCGCACTTCTCACAGATCACGCCTTTGAACTTCATGCGCTTGTACTTACCGCACAAGCACTCAAAGTCTTTTACCGGTCCAAAGATTTTCGCGCAGAACAAGCCTTCGCGTTCTGGCTTAAATGTCCGGTAATTGATGGTTTCCGGCTTTTTCACTTCACCGCTTGACCAAGATTTGATCATCTCGGGAGAAGCCAAGCCAATCTGGATGCTGTCAAAATCTTTGACTGCTTCAGATTCCATCGGGCCACGCATAATATCAAGTAAGTCTTTCAAGCTATTTCTCCAATCTGTGGCAGGGACATCTCCCTGCCTATCAACTGTTTATCGGGGATTGACCAATGTTCAGCTTTTGGTTTTCAACTCGATATTCATGCCCAAGGATTTGATCTCTTTGGTCAACACGTTAAACGACTCAGGCATACCTGCTTGCATCTGATGCTCGCCGTCGACGATTGACTTATAGATCTTGGTACGACCTTCGACGTCATCCGATTTGACCGTTAGCATCTCTTGCAAGGTGTAAGTGGCGCCATAAGCTTCAAGTGCCCACACCTCCATCTCACCAAAGCGCTGACCACCGAACTGTGCTTTACCGCCCAGTGGTTGCTGAGTGACCAGCGAGTAAGAACCGGTTGAACGCGCGTGCATCTTGTCATCAACCAAGTGGTTGAGTTTGAGCATGTACATATAACCCACGGTCACCGGACGATCAAATTTCTCACCGGTGCGGCCATCGAAAAGCACCTGCTGTCCAGACTCAGGAAGATCAGCCAACTTAAGCAGTTGCTTGATTTGGCTCTCCTCTGCCCCGTCAAATACTGCCGTACCCATAGGTACGCCTTGTGACAGGTTCTTCGCCATAACATGAATCTCGGTATCGCTGAGCTCATCAAGCGTCTCTTGAGTGCCACCAACGCCGTTATAGATCTTGTCCATGAACTCACGTAGTTGCTTGGCTGACTGGTTGGCTTTAACCATCTTGTCAATCTTCTCACCCAAACCTTTTGCTGCCCAACCTAAGTGGGTTTCCAAGATCTGACCGACGTTCATACGCGAAGGAACGCCCAGTGGGTTCAATACAATATCAACCGGCTCGCCATTTTCGTCATAAGGCATGTCTTCAACCGGCATAATCACCGAGACAACCCCTTTGTTACCGTGACGTCCTGCCATCTTATCGCCAGGCTGTATGCGACGTTTCACCGCGAGATACACCTTAACCACTTTTTGGATGCCGTGTGCGAGCTCATCACCCGCGGTGAGTTTGCGTTTTTTCTCAGCAAACTTCGCATCGATCTCTTTTTGCTTCTCGCCAAAGAACTCACGAATCTGTGTCAGTTTCTCTGCCACTTCGTCATCTTTAGGCTGGATATCAAACAATTTATCGGTATCGAGGTCACTTAAGGTTGCATCATCTGGCGTTGAACCGCGCTTCAATCCGCCGCCGCCATTGATCGCTTGGCCTTCAAGTAGAGTAATTGCACGCTCACGAGCAGCCTGCTCAAAGATACGCATCTCTTCTTTTAAATCACGGCGGTAGCTATCGAGCTGGGCTGCTTCAATCGCTTGGGCACGCTCGTCTTTTTCCAATCCATCGCGAGTAAAGACTTGAACATCGATCACCGTGCCTTTCGCGCCAGAAGGAACACGCAATGATGTGTCTTTAACGTCAGCCGCTTTCTCACCAAAGATGGCACGGAGGAGCTTTTCCTCTGGTGTGAGTTGTGTCTCGCCTTTAGGCGTCACTTTACCAACCAAAATGTCACCAGGATTCACTTCAGCGCCGATATAAACGATCCCAGAAGCATCAAGTTTAGACAGCGCTGAATCACCAACATTGGGGATATCAGCTGTGATCTCTTCAGTTCCCAGCTTGGTATCACGAGCCACACACGAGAGTTCTTGAATGTGGATGGTGGTCAGTCGATCTTCTTTGACAACCCGTTCTGAAATCAGAATCGAATCCTCAAAGTTGTAGCCATTCCATGGCATGAAGGCCACGCGCATGTTCTGGCCCAGAGCGAGTTCGCCCAAGTCAGTCGAGGGGCCATCTGCCAAGATATCGCCTTGAGCGATCAAATCACCCTTGTTGACGATGATCTTCTGGTTGATACAGGTGTTTTGGTTTGAACGGGTGTACTTGATCAGGTTATAAATATCGATACCAGCTTCACCTGCCTGCATCTCGTCTTCGTTAACCTTGATTACTACGCGGCTGGCATCAACATCGATGATCTCGCCGCCACGCTTAGCGGTTACGCACACACCTGAATCACGAGCAACCGTGCGTTCAACGCCCGTTCCCACCAAAGGCTTTTGTGCAATCAGCGTCGGAACTGCCTGACGCTGCATGTTTGATCCCATGAGTGCCCGGTTAGCATCATCGTGCTCAAGGAAGGGAATCAAGCTGGCAGCAACGGACACTACCTGACGCGGTGACACATCCATGTGCGTCACTTTGTCGGCTGGCATACGCACAAATTCACCTTGGTTACGCACACTGGTCATGCCATCTAAGTGGCCATCTGCAGTCATCGGCGAGTCTGCCTGAGCGATGATGGTGTTAACTTCCTCAATCGCAGATAGATACTCGATTTCGTTAGTTACTTGGCCATCGACAACTTTTCGATACGGCGTTTCTAGGAAACCAAAGCTGTTAGTACGCGCATATGTCGCAAGAGAGTTGATCAGACCGATGTTTGGACCTTCAGGCGTCTCAATTGGGCAAACACGGCCGTAGTGAGTGTGGTGAACGTCACGCACTTCAAAGCCAGCACGCTCACGAGTCAAACCACCTGGGCCAAGCGCAGAAACACGGCGTTTGTGGGTGATCTCTGACAGTGGGTTGTTCTGATCCATGAACTGAGAGAGCTGTGAAGAACCAAAAAACTCTTTAACCGCAGCGGCAACAGGCTTAGCGTTAACCAGATCTTGCGGAGATAAGTTGTCTGTCTCTGCTTGGTTTAGACGCTCTTTCACCGCACGTTCAACACGAACCAAACCGACACGGAATTGGTTTTCAGCCATCTCGCCTACCGAGCGGATACGGCGGTTACCCAAGTGATCGATATCATCCACACTACCTTTACCGTTACGGATATCGATCAGCATCGCAATCACATCGACGATGTCCTGCTTGTTCAGGATCGCATCTTCAGGCTTGAGCTGGTGATTGTTGGTTTCTTCATAATCCCGGCCCAAGCGGCGGTTGACCTTCATGCGGCCTACCGCAGAAAGATCATAGCGCTCAGGGCTAAAGAACAAGTTGTCAAACAGCTTCTCAGCGGTATCGACCGTTGGTGGCTCACCTGGACGCATGACCTTATAGATCTCGATCAATGCTTCTTCACGTGACAAGGTGCTGTCAGCACGCAGCGTATCAGCGATATAAGGACCACGATCGATGTCGTTGGTGAACAAAATCTCAAACTCGCTGATTTCATGTTCAGCAAGTTTTACCAACACTTCATGATCAATCAGCGTGTTGGCTTTGAACAACAGCTCATCGCCCTTGACGATGTCTTTGGCGATGATGCGCTCGTACAAGTATTCATCAGGTACTGGCAAGCGCTGCATACCAGCGTCTTCCAGCTTGCGCACGTGACGCGCGTTGATACGCTTGCCTTGCTCAACAATTACTTTGCCTTTGGTATCTAAGATATCAAACTGCGCCATCTCGCCTTTTAAGCGCTCAGCAACCAAGGTGATTTCAAACCCGTCATTACCTTTAAAGACTGAGATTGCCTCAAAGAACGTTTCTAAAATCTCACTGGTGTTCATGCCCAGCGCGCGCAGGACAATTGAAGCCAACATCTTACGGCGGCGATCGATACGCACATAGACCAAATCTTTGGCGTCAAATTCAAAGTCAAGCCATGAACCACGGTAAGGGATGATCCGCGCGCTATACAGTACTTTACCGCTTGAGTGCGATTTACCGCGGTCGTGATCAAAGAACACGCCAGGTGAACGGTGCAGCTGAGAGACGATCACACGCTCAGTACCATTGATCACAAAGGTACCGTTTTCAGTCATGAGCGGAATCTCGCCCATGTAGACATTTTGCTCACGAATGTCTTTGATCGCTGATTTAGCGTTTTTGTCTTTAGCTTCGCGATCCTTAATAATCAGACGAATCTTCACACGAAGCGGCGCAGCATAGGTTGACCCGCGGCTGATGCACTCACGCACGTCATACTCAGGATCGTTCAGATAATACTCAACGAACTGCAGCTCAGCGTTTCCTGAGTAGGCATCGATGGGGAAGATTGATTTAAACGCGGCCTGCAGACCATTGTCGGTGCGTTTTGAAGGCTTTACATCACTTTGCAGAAAATCACGGTATGAATCTACTTGTATCGCAAGCAGATAAGGGACCTCCATGACGGTCGGTAACTTGGCAAAGTTTTTACGTATCCGTTTTTTTTCAGTGTAGGAGTAAGTCATGAAGTATCCTCTAATTATGGCAACGTGATGATGCGTCGCCCCAACGGTTTCGATGAATCCACTGAATTAGCGGGTTCACCTGATATTTGTTGACTCTGCTGATCCGGGTATCCCCATCAATCAACAGCGATCAGTCACTTGCAACCTTGCTTTCCTATCGCACACAACAAAGCACCAAATAAATAGCTGATTTATTTGGCAATTCCCGTGGGCATCCATATCGCTACGCCGTGATTGATAGTGGTTTCCTTTTTGCTGATGCGTCGCGTCTTCGTATTCACAAATGACTTAACAAAAAGTGAGCCGGGAATTTTACATAAAAAAAACCGACTTTGCAAGCAAAGTCGGTTGATAAATCAGTTGATCTTATTTCAGGTCAACAGTAGCGCCAGCTTCTTCAAGCTTCTTCTTCAGCTCTTCAGCTTCAGCTTTAGATGCGCCTTCTTTGACTGGAGCTGGAGCGCTCTCAACCAAATCTTTCGCTTCTTTCAAGCCAAGGCCAGTCGCTTCACGAACCGCTTTGATCACGCCAACTTTCTTCTCGCCGAAGCCAGTCAGAATTACGTCGAATTCGTCTTGTTCTTCAGCAGCAGCAGCAGCGCCGCCAGCAGCAGCCATCATAACAGGAGCAGCTGCAGCAGCAGTTACACCGAACTTCTCTTCCATATCGGCGATCAGACCAACAACATCCATAACAGACATGTTAGCAATCGCTTCTAAAATCTCTTCTTTTGAAATTGACATTTAAGTCTCCAACATCTTGATAGTTAAAAAATTAAGCCGCTTCTTTTGCGTCTTTGATAGCAACAATCGTACGAACCGTCTTCTCTGGTATCGCATTGAGTGTGCCAGCCAGTTTGCTGATCGGCGCCTGAAGTGTGCCCAGGAACTTGGACAGAGCTTCGTCGCGAGTCGGCAAGGAAGCTACACGGTCGACATCAGCCGGACCAAATAACTCACCACCAACAGAAAGCATGGTGATCTGGATTTTGTCGTTTTCTTTAGCGAAGTCTTTTAAAACTCGTGCTGCAGAGCCCAAATCTTCTAGCGAAAATGCCAGGATCAATGGTCCAACCAAACCTTCTTCCATGCACTCAAAACTACTGCCTTTCAAGGCACGTTTTGCCAACGTGTTTTTAACAACACGCAGGAAAACACCCTTCTCGCGAGCCTGGTTACGCAGAGCTGTCATTTTGGCGACAGTGATTCCGCGATACTCGGCCGCAACAGCAGAAAGCGCCGTGGCAGCAACTTCAGACACCTCAGAAACAACAAGTTTCTTTTGGTCGTAAGTTAACGCCATACGTTTCTCCATAAGCCATAAATGGCATTAATAAAGCACTGACAAGTCAGTACCGTTATACGGAAAACCTTTTCAAGATGCTGAGCATAAATGCTCATTATTTGATCAGGGCGATCCGTTTGCGTAGGTTTTCGTGATTAAGGTTCAGATCGAGATCCGAACCACCTACGGTCTTCAACGATTCTGCCCGAAGGCAGATTCGCCACTTGATCTGGACCAGCCAGATCAAAACGTGCGCTATGCTACCGATCTTTCAACCGATAGACAAGCTGTTATTTATTTGTTGGCACTGATGCTAGAAGGATCAATCGTGAGGCCAGGACCCATGGTCGTGCTCAGCGTGATCTTCTTGATGTAGATACCTTTTGAAGAAGCAGGTTTTGCTTTTTTCAAATCTGCAATCAGGGCATTAACGTTCAGCTCAACCTGATCAGCAGCGAAACCAACTTGGCCGATCGTGGCGTGGATGATACCGCCTTTGTCGACACGGTAACGCGCCTGACCCGCTTTGGCATTTTTAACCGCTTCAGCAACATCCGGAGTAACCGTACCCACTTTAGGGTTAGGCATCAAACCACGTGGACCCAAGATCGTACCGAGCTTACCAACCACACGCATCGCGTCTGGTGCAGCAATCACCACATCAAAGTCGAGGTTACCCGCTTGGATACTTTCAGCAAGATCATCCATACCGACGATATCTGCGCCTTCAGCTTTGGCTTGTTCCGCTTTTTCGCCTTGAGCAAAAACTGCAACCCGCTTGGTTTTACCAGTACCAGCTGGCAAGTTGGTCGCACCGCGAACGACTTGGTCTGATTTACGTGGATCGATACCCAAGTTGACCGAGATGTCCATCGACTCTTTGAATTTAGCTGGCGGTAAGCTGTTGAGCAGCTCAACTGCTTCGCTTAACGAATAGCTTTTGTCTGCTTGAACTTTTTCTGCAACTGCTTTTTGACGCTTAGTAAGTGTAGCCATCTTACAAACCCTCCACTTCGATACCCATGGAACGAGCGGTTCCGGCGATGGTTTTCACTGCTGCATCCATGTCAGCGGCGGTCAAGTCATTGGTTTTGGTCCCAACGATTTCTTCTAACTGTGCACGAGTCACTTTGCCCACTTTCTTGATATTGGGTGTGCCAGAGCCGCCTTTGAGGCCAGCCGCTTTAAGCAACAAAAATGACGCCGGTGGTGACTTCATGATGAACGTGAAGGACTTATCACTGAACACAGTGATCTCTACTGGAATCGGTAAACCCGGTTCCATACTTTGCGTCTTGGCGTTGAATTCTTTACAGAACGCCATGATGTTCACCCCTTTTTGACCCAAAGCTGGACCAATTGGTGGTGAAGGATTGGCTTTTCCTGCAGGAACCTGCAACTTGATATAGCCGTCAATTTTCTTAGCCATGTTTTCCTCTCATTTGGGTGCAAGCGCCGTAAGGCTCCCCATAAAAGCAGACGAACTGCCGATTAATGTTCCGCGCTCAATTGCTCAGTGGCGGATACTAACTGAGTTTTTCAACCTGATGAAACTCAAGCTCTACTGGGGTGGGTCGATTAAAGACATTGACCGTCAGCATAAGCTTAGATTTTTCATAATTTACTTCTTCAACCAAGCCTTTGAAGTCCAAGAATGGTCCATCTACAACCAACACTTCCTCACCAGGTTCAAACATCGTCTTAGGACGAGGCTTGTCACCGGTTTGATCAAGGCGATTCAGAATCAGTGAGGCTTCTTTATCAGTAATTGGAGCTGGTTTTTCTGGTGTTCCACCAACAAAACCCAAAACTTTAGGGCACTCTTTGATGATGTGCCAAGTATCTTCAGACATGCTCATCTGAATCAGCACGTAACCTGGGAAAAACTTACGTTCACTTTTGCGTTTTTTGCCATCACGCATCTCGACAACTTCTTCAGTTGGCACCAAGACATCGCCAAAAGCATCCTCTAAACCACTGAGTTTGATTCGCTCAAGGATAGAGCGCATGACCTGTTTTTCAAATCCAGAATAGGCCTGAATAATGTACCAGCGCATAGTGTTATCCAATTATCGTTGCAATGAGTGGAGTCAATAAAGCATCAAGTGCCCAAACTAACATACCAGCGATGATCATGAGCACCAGCACCTTCCAGGTGTACTCCCAAGTCTCATCTTTACTTGGCCAAGTGACCCGTCCAAGCTCGACGCGGACGTCTTTGAGTAACTTAAAGAAGCTACCACCCTGATTAGTGACCAACATCAAGCCAATGCCGACAACGGCCAGCACTGCCATGGTTGATATCTGTATCCAAGTATCACGGCCTGAAGCGATCAGATCTGGTAGACGCGAAGGCACCAGTGCTGCAGCAATCAGTAAAACCACGCCAAAAAACCACAACAGTCCGTTCATGACCTGCGGCTTACCTGAGTTTACGGTGGTTATCGCGCTGTTACTTGAGTTGTTAGCGACCGAGCCACTGGCCGGGCTTGAATTTTCTGCCTGCTCTTCGCTCATGAGGTCACCTTAAAATGGCAGGCCAGGAGGGATTCGAACCCCCAACACGCGGATTTGGAATCCGCTGCTCTACCAATTGGAGCTACTGGCCTAAAAAAATATAGCAGGCCCTTAAGGGCCTGCTGGTGCGCTTATGCGCAATTACAAAACTTACAACGTTACTTCAGCTACCACACCCGCGCCAACAGTACGGCCGCCTTCACG
>CAJXOR010000042.1 GCA_913057715.1 uncultured Moraxellaceae bacterium | reverse complement strand
ACGCTCGCCCGCTGGTAGTTGATTAAACCGCTCAGCGAGGCGGTTGCCTGCTAAAAAGACGTGGCGGGTCTCCGCTAAGCCGTCTTGGCTTGAGAAGTAGCACTCATCAAAATCCAAAGAGCGCGGAATCTGACGTCCCGCGGTGTCCTGCTCCCACGCGATCTGTGCGGGCGCAAACCCACTCAACGAGGACTCACCACTCACTTTTACGTTTGATTAAAAACATCGCCGCGATAAACCCGACCAGCACAGCAAGCAGTGTGATCCATGATCCACGGGTGAACAGCTCAGTGCTTTGCGACTCTTGGAGCACTTGCACCTGCACTTCAAGCTTGCCGACTTGTTGTCTGAGCTCAGCGTTTTCGATCAACAGTTTCTCGTTGGCGCGGTTGAGCACCGAATCTCTTGGGTCCGGCGCACTCAAGGTTGCTTGAGTTTGCGCGGCAGTGGCAGCTGTGGGATTGGCAGGATCGTTCACCAGAGGCGCTGCGACAGCTGAGACAGTGCTGAGCATCAGCGCGGCAAAAGCGGTTTTTATGAAGAATCTCATGATGCAGGAAGCGCCTGGATAAAGGGCTTAACGTCGGTGTGGGTGTAGACCCCATCGCGCAGGTAAGGATCGGCCTGTGCCCAACTTTGCGCCTCCTCAAGCGAGGCAAACTCAGCGATGATCACTGATCCGCTCATGGCTGGCTCGCCGTGCACGATCGGGCAAGGCCCGGCGATCTTGAGCTGCCCTTGAGCGTCCAGTTTTTTTAGGCGCTCGACGTGTTCTGGGCGGCTGGTTGCGCGCTGCTCGGTTGAGTCAGCGGCGTCATGACCGAGGAGGACATAAAGGGGCATGCGGGAGTCCTTGTGTTAATCAAATGCCCACCATCGCGGGCATTTTGCTAAAGGCTGAGTTTACGGCTTAGCGGGTGGCTCGATAAAGTAGTCTTTTAGGATTGCAAACTGGGCAAACAAAAACACCAGCATGATCGGTATCCAGCCATAGGTTTTAAAGTCTACCCAGTAGGGCGCAAGTACGGCGTTGAAGGCAAACAGGTAGTGCAGCACCGCCATAGTTAAGAAAAATGCCGCCCAGGCCAGCGTCAACTTGGCAAAACCACTGGGGGTTAGCTTTAGGTAATCTTTGAGTGCCATCTGCATGAGTGGGCGTTTGAAAGCGACGCTGATCACCAGCACCAGAGCGAAGATCACGTTGATGATCGGCGACTTCCAGCGCAGGTAGACGTCATCGTTTAGCAGCACGGTGATCGCACAAAAAGCCACGGTGATGAGCAGGATAAACCACTGCTGTTTATCGAGTTTTTTCTGGCGCACGAAGTGGATGGCATAGACCGCGACGGTCGCAACCAAGAGGTATAGCGCCCCGGTGATGATGCCGCCGCCGTCCATCTTGGCGCCATAAAAAAACGCAATCAGGGGAATAAAGTCCAAAAAAGCTTTCATGCTAAGCTAGGCTCATGAGCAGGTGTGGCCGAAGTATAGCAATCTGCTAACCAAGCCGCATTTTGATTTAATTGATTTTTACGATGAGAGGCTATGAGCCAGCAGCTGAGTTTGTTACAGAATACAAAATCAAGTGATACCCCTGATCCTGCGGTATCTGAACAAGTTCGCTCGCCCGTGTTTGGTGTGGATTTGCACTGCCACTCCACTGCCTCTGATGGGGAGTTAAGTCCGACTGAGTTGGTTGAGCTGGCCGCAAGCGTAGGCGTGCATACTTTGGCGCTGACCGATCACGATACGCTTGCCGGTGTCGATGAGGCCAGGCGTGCTGCTGATCGATTGGGGATCAAACTGATCACCGGCTCAGAGGTTTCCTGTGAGCTTGCGGTGACGCCAAAAAAAGTGGTGATCCTGCATGTGGTGGCACTGGGGATCACTAAACCTGAGGTTTTAGAGCAACACTTAGCTAAGATCCAGCAGAGCCGTGCTGATCGGGCTCAGGCGATGTGCGAGCGGGTCAAACAAATCACCGGTGTCTCGATCTATGAGCGGGCTTTGGAGTTAGCAGATGGGATCGCTGGTGCACTCACGCGCTCGCACATGGCAAAGGCTTTGGTTGATTTAGGCGTGGTCAGCAAGCACCAGCAGGCCTTTGATCTTTACTTGAAGCGAGGTAAGAAAGGTTACGAGCAGCTGCAAACTGCAAGTCTGAAGCAGACCTTGAAACTGATTCATGCAAGCGGTGCTAAGTGTGTACTAGCTCACCCAACGCGCTACGGGCTTTCAGCCACTCACACCCGAAAACTCATCGATACGTTTGCAGCTGCCGGGGGAGATGCGGTTGAGCTGTGCAAACTCAGTGAGCCCATGGCGACGCGTGACATGGTCAACACCAAGATACAGGAGCATGGCCTCATGGTGTCCGTCGCCAGCGACTTTCATGGCGCTAGCATGAGCTGGAACAAGCTGGGTCACGTCAATCCACCCGCTGCGCATCAACGCGGGGTCTGGTTGAGTCTGTGAGACATAAAACATAAGCTTTAGGGTTCTTAGCGCTTAACTCGCGGATTCCTGCAGCCCATGCCGCGTGGTGATCATTCGCAAATTGATCAAGGGCCCAGATGCCAAGCTTATAGCGCGGGTCAAGCCTAGCTTTCTAGGGTGCGTTAAGCCCAACTGGCCTTGAGACAACCGCTCAGGCAAAATGCACTCGATGGCTACCGATAGCTGTTTGCTGGCCTGACTAACCGATTGCACGTCTCAAGCTTAGTTTGAGCTCTTATCTAGTCGCCCCTAACCCAGTTTATTAAGGAGCTCTTTTGAGCGAATCAAAAAAAGTACTGCTGGCGGTCAGCGGCGGTATCGCTGCTTATAAATCGGCCTTTTTAGCGCGTGAGCTGATGCGCGCAGGGGTCGAGGTTCGTGTGCTGATGACGCATGGCGCGCGGGCATTTGTTCAGCCTTTGACTTTTCAGGCGCTGACGGGTTTTGAGGTACACACCGATCTGCTCGATGAGACAGCCGAAGCGGGTATGGGTCACATAGAGCTTGCGCGCTGGGCTGATTTGATCTTGGTCGCTCCGGCATCTGCCAACACCATCGCCCGAATCGCCCAGGGCAGCGCCGAGCACCTCTTGGGTACGGTGATCCTTGCCACCAGCGCACCGGTGTTACTGGCTCCTGCCATGAACAAGCACATGTGGGCTAACCCGGCTGTGCAGCGCAACTGCGCTCAAATCACTGAACTTGGACACGAATTGATTGAGCCAGATGCAGGTCTTCAGGCTTGCGGAGACGTGGGCGCTGGCCGCATGCCTGAACCTGAAGTGCTGAGCGAGATAGTGATCTCTAGGCTCAGTAGTTTGCACCGGGCTCATCCTTTAGAGGGCAAGCGAGTGCTCATCACTGCTGGCCCCACGGTTGAGGCGATCGATCCGGTGCGCTACTTGTCGAACCACTCAACCGGGATGATGGGATATGCGCTCGCCAGAGCTTGCCGGGACGCAGGCGCCGATGTGACCTTGGTTAGCGGTCCGGTTGCCCTCAACGTGCCAGTCGGGGTCAAATGCACCCAAGTTCAAAGCGCGCGCGATATGCTGGAAGCTTGCCTAAAAGCCTGCACTGATCAGCCCTTTGATCTGATGATCGCAACCGCCGCAGTCGCTGATTACCGTACACGCGAGGCCGTCCCTCAGAAAATCAAAAAATCACAGGACGAGATGCTACTGGATTTGGTTAAAAACCCTGATGTCCTAGCCACGCTCGCAGAGCAGTTTCCGCTGACATTTCATGTCGGTTTTGCTGCAGAAACTCAGCGAGTCGAGGAGTACGCGAAGGGCAAGCTGGGCGATAAGAAGCTCGGCGCGATCGTCTGCAACGACGTTTCACGAAGTGATATAGGTTTTGGAGCCGTCGATAACGCAGTGACGCTGTACTTTGCTGGTGGAGAGTCGCTGGAGTTGGTTAAAGCACCCAAAGATCAGATTGCCAAGCAACTGATCTTTGCGATTGCACCGCATTTAAGCTAAGCGGCTTTTTTACCTCTGCAAGCCTCTCATTAACCATCAGTCTCAGTGGTTAAGTAGCTCTTGTAGCAGTTGCTCGGAGCCTTCGGTGCGGCGGTGCGCACGGCTGATGATATCGATTGAGGTGCTTAGGGTGCGATCAGCATTGATGGGACCAGCGACTTCGCATAGAGACGCATAAAACGTGTTGATGAGGCTTTGGCACTGCCGTGCACTGAGCAGCTGCTTGTGGTCGATGATCAATTGGGCGTGAAAGACGCTGACCCAGTCCAGCACGGGTCTGAGTAGCTGATCCTTGGAGATGCTGCTCGCCGCTTCTCTGCAAACCGCTTGCGCGTCGCCTGAATTAATCTCGGCCAAGATCTCGTTAATCAGCTCGCCAGTGATGGTGACTCGGCTCATCGCCAGTCTGGTTTCGCTACTGAGTGTGGTCCGATCGGGTTGATGAGGGTTTATCTCAAGGTCCGGCTGATCTCCTTCCCCTATGTTTAGTTGCTGTATGATCGCGCGGTAAATCTGGCTGCGATTCTGAATCACAGAGGGAATATCGCTCATGCCAGCCAAAAAAGAGTTGAGCTCATACAGCGACTTAGCTGCATGAGTTGACTCCCAGCGTTTGAGTATCAACTCAAGTTCTTGTTGGCTCACGTGCGAGCTAAGCGCCCCAATCAAAAGAGCTTTTTTAGATTCAGTCATACTAGATCACCGCTTCTTAAATAAAGTAGATGGCTGAAATTCGGGGTAGCCCACCTCTGCATGTTCACTAAAATCAAGCCCCTGCTGCTCATGAGCGATACTCGCTCTGAGCCCAAATACTTGCTTAACCAGCCAAAAGCACAGCAAAGCCACTGGAAATGTCCACAAAAATGCTGCCGCGATACCCAAGAGTTGCACCATGATCTGATTGGTGTTGAACAGATCCCCACTGACAAACATGCCAGCAGCCAAAGTACCCCAAGCACCTGCAAAACCGTGCACGGCGATGGCCCCTACGACATCATCCAGTTGCAACTTAAGCAGGAGGCGCTCACTTACCACATAGACAAGGCCGCCAATGAGTCCAGTGATCACCGCAAAACCGCTGCTCATGGTTGCACAGCCTGCGGTGATCGCCACTAGCCCGGCCAACGATCCATTAACCGTGGTAGTGAGTAGTAGCGGTCGATTCATCAGATAACTACTAATAAGCGCGCCAATCACGCCTGCCGTAGCAGCCAAGTGCGTATTCCACAGAATTTGTCCTAGGTTAGCTTCGCTGCTGAGGGATGATCCGCCGTTGAAACCAAACCAGCCAAGCCAAAGGATAAATCCACCTAAGGCCACTAGAGTTAAGTTATGACCAGGAATCTCACGCACCTCCCCTGTTTTGGAGAACCGACCCGTCCGCGCCCCAATGATGATGATGCCAGCCAGTGCGCACCAAGCGCCCACAGAGTGAACGACGGTGGATCCGGCAAAATCGATAAAGCCTAGAGAGCCCAACCAACCCGCCCCGCCGTGGATACCGCCCCAAACCCAGCTACCAAAAATCGGGTAGATTAAGGCGCAGATCAAGCAGGTAGCGACCAAGTACCCGCGGTACTGAGTACGCTCTGCCATAGCGCCGCTACAAATTGTAGCGGCGGTGGCAGCAAACAGGGTTTGAAACAGGATAAAAGTGGTCTCGGAGTTGCTTGGGCTTGCGGGCATAAAGTGATCAATGCCAAACCAGCCGCTCGGATTGTTGCCAAACATGAGCCCGTAGCCCAGCATCCAAAAGATCAGTGTGCCGACACATACATCACTGTAGTTTTTCATCATCACGTTGATGGAGTTTTTACTTCGGGTGGACCCGCTTTCAATGAGAGCAAAACCAGCCTGCATGAAAAAAACCAGAACCGCAGCGATTAAGACCCAGACGATATCTACCGTACTCAACGTGATATCGGCAGCATACGCGGGTGCGGCGCTGAGAGTCATGATAAAGATGAGCGCAAGTTGTTTGAAGTTCACAGGATGATCGTCTCCGGTCAAGTGGATGCTATAAGCCTTTAAAATCAGCGCTTTATAAGCAAAAATAGTGCCAGATACCACTTTATCTGATCACTATTTATGACCGATCTCTGTTGAGGTGAGCAATATCAGGGGTTGGGGTTAGTTAAGTTGATCTAAAAAGTTCTGTGCATCGGATTGGATGAGCTGGATCTTTTTATCATCAAATCGATTTAGGGTCGCGTAGGTTCGATTGAGGCGTGGATTGTTGCCATCGAAGCGCTCTTGGTGGCGCAAAAAGAAGTTCCAGTAGAGGTAATTGAAGGGGCAGGCCGAGTCGCCATTTTTGTGGCTCACGGTGTAGTGACAATCCTTGCAGTAGTTGGACATGCGGTTGATGTAAGCGCCGCTGGCCGCATAGGGTTTGGTGGCGAAACTGTCATCGGCATATAGAATCATGCCGACCACGTTGGGTAGCTCGACCCACTCAAAAGCGTCAGCGTAGACGGCCAAGTACCACTCTTGCACCTCGCGCGGATTGATCCCGGCGAGCAGACAGAAGTTACCGATCACCATCAGTCGCTGGATATGGTGCGCGTATGCATGCTCTCGGGTCTGAGAGATCGACTCGCGCAGGCAGGCCATGTGCGTGTCGGTTTCAAGCGACTCGCTCCAAAAAAAAGACGGCAGAGCGCGCTGGTGATTGAGCAGGTTTTTTGAATCATACTCAGGGGATTTTAGCCAATAGACGCCGCGCACAAACTCACGCCAACCTAAGATCTGGCGGATAAAGCCCTCTACCGAGTTGATCGGCGCGCCGGCCTCAAATGCCGCTTCGGCCTTTTCAACCACCTCGCGCGCGCTGAGCAGACCGATGTTCAGATAAAAACTGATCAGGCTGTGATACATAAAGGGCTCACCCGCCATCATCGCGTCTTGATAAGCGCCAAAATGCTCAAAGCGCTCCTCTATAAACCGGTTCAAAAACTCGAGTGCCTCGCGGCGGTTAACCCCTAAGTGAAATGGCCTCAAATCCCCAAAGTGCGATCCAAAGTGTGTCTCCACCAGATCCAGCACCTCAAGTGTGATCTCATCGGGTCGCGGCTCGTAAGCTTTAGGTGGATTAAGCTTCTGCTTAGGCGGCTCACGGTTTTGTTTGTCGAAGTTGTACTGACCGCCAACCGGCTCCTCCCCCGCCATGAGGACGCCGGTGGTTTGACGCTGCCAGCGATAAAAGTGCTCCATGGTGAGCTGAGTTTTATCGCCCGCCCACTCTTTAAAAGCTTTAGGCGTCACAAAGAAGCGCGTGTCATCCAGGATCTCAACGGGCAACTCCAAATCATCTTGCCAGCGCTTGAACTCCTTGAGCACCCGAACTTCACCCGGAAATGTCAGCAGGATCTTGCTAAAGCGATTGGGGTTTTGCGCTAACGATTGCTGGATCAGATCGGTGAAGCTGGTTACTGTGGCGTCAGGATCATACTCATGATAATCAACGCTTAAGCCCCGCTCGCGAAGCTCGATGGCAAAGTGGCGCATGGCGCTAAAGATCAGCGCAATCTTTTTGGGGTGGTGCCGGACATAAGTGGCTTCAGTTTTAAGCTCGCCCATGACGATTAAATCATCAGCAGTAGCATGCTTTAGCGATGCAAGATCTGCGCTCAATTGATCACCGAGAACCAGCAGTAAGTTAGCCATAATTTTTAAAGCTCAATAAAAAGCCCAGAGTGGATTGACACACTCCGGGCGATTGATGGAATAAAGCCTTATTTGATCAGCGATCCCTGCTCAAGCGGAATCAACACATCGTTGGTGTTGAAGTAGTTGATGGTCCAAGGCGCGTTGTAGCCAGCAGCGTATGCGGTGTTTGAGACGCCACTGATGTTGTTTCTGGTCATCCAGGTTGATAGTTTGAGTTTGGCTTCTTCAAAGTTAAGTTTATCGAGCTTGCCGTTGAAACGATAAGCTGCAAACTTAGCGTCACTCAACGTTTGGGTTTGCAGTCCAGCGGCTTCAGGTGCCTGATTGACACCGGAGGGCAGCACAAAGACCATTTTGCTGCTCATAGAGGTTAATCCAGGTTCCATGATCACAGGCGCCGTCATGGAAAATTCCTGCCCGCTTTCATTTTCACCGCTTATATAGTCAAACAGACGACCGAAGTTGGAGCGGCTACTAGATCGCTCAGACATGCTGGGGTTGGCATCGGCGATGACCAAGGTGAGCTTGGGGTACTCGCGAATTTCAAAGTCCCCATCTTTTTGCAGCACCTGATAATTGGGGCTATCCACGTTAGAGGTTCCAAAAACCGTACAGCCCGAGAGCACGACTGCACTCAGGGCACTGGCCAATTTGGTTAAGAGTTTCATAGAGGTTCCTGTGAGATTGAAATCGTAAGGCTGTTAAGTTTAAGCATGAGCAAAATGCCCCATGTGGTTGGCTTTGAGCTCATTGTAGCCTCTGAACTGGTTAAGTTAAGCGAGACTTTATTTAATTGCCGGTGTCAATTTGTGCAGCGTTACTTCCCAGCAATCGCTGAGCGACCACCGTCTACATGCAAGATTTCAGCCGTTATCCAGCTGGCTTTAGGGCTAAGCAGGAACTCAGCAGCACTGGCCGCATCGCTAGGCGTGCCAATTCTCGCCATGGGGTGCGACTTCTCGATGGCTGTCTTCATGGCGTCGCTTGAGAGCAGTCGACTGGCAAGCGGGGTGTCGGTTAGGCTCAGTGCCACTGCGTTAAAGCGAACTTTTGGCGCCCACTCAGCGGCCAGACTTAAGCAAAGCCCCTCAAGCGCCCCTTTAGCTGAGGCGATGATGGAGTGGTTAGCAAAACCGCGACTTGAGGCCACAGTTGAGAACCCAACCACACTGGCATTTGATGATTTAAGCTTGGCTTCTAAAGTTTTTAGGATCTGAACAAAGCCCACCACGTTTAGCTCATAGCTGTCCAAAAAGTCTTGGGCTTTAGCGGCTTTAAGGGGTTTTAAATCGATACTGCCCACCGCATAAACCAGTCCAGAGACCCCATCGCCGCAAGCTTCGTTTAGTTTATCCAGCTGATCGCTTAAGTGATCTGAGCCAATTTCAAGCGATAAAGTTTTTACGGTGTCTGAGCTTAAGTCTTTTAGGTTGTCAGCGTCGGTAGAGGTGAGGATCAAGGGGTGACCCTGATCAGCCAGCAGGCGGGCAAGCTCTTCGCCGACACCACCGTGCGCACCAACGATAACAATAGGATGTTGACTCATAACTGATTTCTAATTTAAGAGGTTAAAATCAGTATAGCTGGCTGAGCCAGCTCAACTTGGGCTCGCTACAAAACCGCTATCAACCACGTTAAATCCGTACACATGTAACGCTTTTAATTAAGCTCAAAGAATATGCGATCAGGCACTCAGAACAGTGATGCTGTGATCAAGTCAGATACACGCTTGGCTGATCCCGCCGCCTGAGTCCAGCCCAGCGTCCCATGACCGGCGTTTAACCAGAGGTTTGATACTTTAGTCCCGCAAACGTAGGGCAAGTTTGAAGGAGTGGAAGGTCGAAGGCCGCACCAGTAGTTTGGAGTCTCCAGATTCACCGCATCGCCAAACAAAGCGCTAACGCGCTCAGTGATCAGATTGGCACGAAGGGGATCTAGGGTCAGATCATAGCCACCAATTTCAGCCATGCCGGCTACCCGCAGCACGTCGCGCCCGCTGCCGAAGTCCCCGCCAAGGCCAGCTTCTGTGAAACGCGAGTAAACCAGTTTGTACTCGTCATCGATGAGGCTGATCTCTGGAACACGCGAAGGATCAAGCACGTCATAAGTGGCTGAGTAGCCTTTGGCAGGGTAAATTTGTGGGTAGATGCCCAAGGGTCTGGTGAGAGCGGGAGTGTGGACGCCTGAGCAAAGCACCAGAGTTTCCCCGTCACTTAAGTTGATTACCTCACCTGAATCAAGCAGCAAGCTTGCGATTCGGTTGTTAGAGGCGTCGGTTTTAAGCCGATTAACCTTTGCCCCCAATCGTATCTTTGCGCCTTGCTGCAATATAAAGCGTGAGAGTTTCAAGCTGAAGAGGCGAGCATCTCCCGATGAGTCGCTCGGGGTGAAGCTGGCGCGCAGCAGCCCGTCGACTGAGCTCAGTGCAGGCTCAAGCACTTTTGCCTCTTCGCTGGTTACCCAGCGGTGAGCAAGTCCTGCCGCGCGCTTGATCTTTGAGGGTTTCTGGGCTGAAGCGAGCGCGTCTAGATTGGTGTAGAAGTGAAGGATGCCCTGATCGCGGCGTGCATAAGTCAGATCCACTTTGTGGTGCGCTAAGACTTCATGAATCTGCTTAAGTGCGGTGCGCGACTCCAGTCCTAAGCGAGTCAACTTTAGGGTATTTTTTAGGTGGCGAGCTGGCAGGCACTCCCGCAAAAAAGACAACAACCAGCGATATTGATGAGGATCTCGGGTCAGTGTGATCTTCAAAGGTGAGTGTTTGGAGGTCAGTAGTTTTGGTAGCTGTCCTGGCAAATCTGGCGTCGCCCACGGCTCAGCGTGGCTAACAGAGAGTTGTCCGCCATTGGCTTTTGAGGTAGCCGCTGCAATCTTGTCGGTTGCCTCTAGAAGTCTGACCTCAAAACCCGCTTGCTGCATGAAAAATGCCGTCGTGACACCGATCACACCGCCGCCAACGATGGTGACTTTTTTGGGGTTGGGTAATTTGGTTTTGGTGTTGGACGCGCTGGCTAAAGGGGTGCTCATCATCGAATCAGCAGCTTGAGATAGAGTAATTATAGGTGATCTATTGGTTGTCTTCAGATCTTTGGAGGTGATTCATCTATCGCTGAGCTCCTTAGCACTTCTTATGGGGTGCTGACCATCTCAGGGTAAAGCGCTCGCTAAAGATTAAGCTGGTTAGACAGCTGTAGGAAAATGCACCAAGTGCACAGCACCGCGAGAATTAGGTTTTAGCAGTCACTCAGCTCAGATTTAAGCGCTTTGATGAGATTGTCATGAATCAGACAATTTGACGCGTTATCATCGGCGCTGATCCAGCCAGCCCAACTTTGCCGTGAACCTAAAAACCTTAGAAAACTCAACAAGTACTCAATCCAATCCTAAGCCTCATGTTGCGGTTTACTGCGGCTCAAAATTGGGTAGCGAACCTACTTTTTCTGCGCAAGCTTATGAGCTGGGCGCTCGCTTAGCTCAGGCAGGTTTGGGTCTGGTGTATGGCGGTGCCAGCATCGGACTCATGGGACAAGTTGCCGATGGTTGCTTGAGTGAGCAGGGCCAGGTGATCGGTGTGATCCCTGAGTTCATGCTGGATTATGAGGTGGCTCATGACTTTTTGAGTGAGCTGCACGTGGTCGCAGACATGCACGAACGCAAAGCCCTCATGGCGCTGCGCTCCCACGCCTTTGTGACTTTGCCCGGCGGTTTGGGGACGCTTGAGGAGATCCTTGAGATGGCGACTTGGCGTCAGCTGGGCCAACATGATAAGCCCATGTATCTGCTGAACACGCTTGGGTTTTATGATCCGCTAATCGCACATATCGACTCAGCGCTCGCCCACGGCTTTATCTCGCTTGTTGATCGTGACCGCTTGGTGTTGGTTGACACGATCGATGAGCTGATCGAGCGGTTAAAGGCAGATTTGCTTTAGTCAAATGCCTACCGTCAAGGCCCTCACGCTGAGCGTGCATCAGCGTAAAATCTGGATCAAGCCTAAAAAAGTCTTAGCTCATTTAGCTGCTTAAGCGCGACCTAGCTGAGCCCGCGAGTTTGGCGGCCAGCGGCGGCATTTGACCCACAAAATTCTGCACGGCAAACAGTGCTGATAAAACAAGCAAAAACTCAGTGCGCCTCATCCCAGTTACTGCCTTGCCCGACTTCAACCAAGAGCGGAACAGAGAGGGTAAACACCGACTCCATCGCGGTTTGGATCGCTTTGCTTGCCTGTTCAGCCTGATCAATCGGCGCTTCTAACACCAGCTCATCGTGCACCTGCAAAAGCATGGTGACATCGGGGAAGTCGCTGGCCAGCACTTTGGCAACCGCGATCATGGCAAGCTTGATGATCTCAGCGGCCGATCCTTGCAGCGGCGCGTTGATCGCGGCGCGCTCAGCAGCTTGTTTGACCATGCGGTTGGCTGATTTGACGTCGGGAGTGTAGAGTTTTCGCCCAAGGATTGTTTCAACAAAGCCTTCACTGTGCGCTTTGACGCGGGTTTCGTGCATGTAATCGAGCACACCGGGATAGCGCTCAAAGTAGGTGTCGATGTACTGCTTGGCCTCATAGCGGTCGACTTCAAGCTGCTTGGCCAAACCAAAAGCGCTCATGCCGTAGAGCAGCCCAAAGTTGACCGCTTTGGATTTGCGCCGGTCGTCCGCCGTGACCTCATCGAGCGGTTTGTCCATGATCTCACTCGCGGTGATCGCGTGGATGTCCTTGCCGTCGTTAAACGCAGCGACCAAAGCCTCATCCCCTGAGAAGTGCGCCATGAGCCGCAGCTCAATCTGGGAGTAATCCGCAGCCAAAAGCGTATAACCTTCAGCTGCCACAAACGCCTGCCTGATCAGCTTGCCGTTGTCGGTGCGGATCGGGATATTTTGCAGATTGGGGTTGGTTGAAGACAGGCGACCGGTTGAGGTGATCGCCTGATGGTAACTGGTGTGAACCCGGCCAGTTTTGGGGTGAACCTGAGCAACCAGCGCATGGGTGTAAGTGCCGCGAAGCTTGGCAAGCCCACGGTGCTCAAGCACCAGATCAACCAGCGGGTGCTCGATTTGAGAGAGCACCGACTCTGAGGTCGAGTACTGACCGGACTTGGTTTTTTTGCCACCGGGCACGCCTAGCTTATCAAACAATACTTCGCCCAACTGCTTAGGGGAGGCCAGATTGAACTCCTCACCCGCGACTTCATGCGCCTGTTTTTCAAGCTCGCTCATCTCGGTTTCAAAGCGCGCGCTAAGCTCCTCTAAAAACTCTGTATTGAGGCGGATGCCAGCGGCCTCCATGTCACAAAGAATTTGTGCGCACGGCAGCTCGAGGTCGTGAAGCAGGGAGACATTTGACTCGTCTTTTTTGAGCTTGGTATCGAACAGCTCAAACAATCGATAGGTGATGTCGGCGTCCTCTGCGGCATAGGCGAGCGCGATCTCGATCCCTACCTGATCAAAGGAAACTTGCTTGGCGCCTTTGCCTGCGACCTCTTCAAAGGTCGTGGTTTTGTGGTTCAAATAGAAGCTTGCCAGATCGTCCATGCCGTGGCGGGTGGCGCTGGCGTTTAGCACGTAGGAGGCGAGCATGGTGTCAAAATGCCACCCTTTGAGGGTCACCGCGTAATTTGAGAGCACGTGCGCGTCATATTTTAGGTGCTGGCCGATCTTGCCAAGAGTAGCGTCCTCAAGCAAAGGTTTAAGCTTGCCTAAAACCAAATCCAAACTGAGTTGCTCTGCAGTTTGATCATCACCTTCAAGCGCGTGCGCGACGGGGATATAAAAACCCGACTCAGCAGTCGTGCTGATCGCAAAACCGACGATCTGAGCGTCTTGCCAATCAAGGCTCGTGGTTTCCAGATCAATCACAAAGTGACCGCGATCTTGGATCTGCTCGATCAACTCATCGAGCTCGGTTTCGCTCACCACCAAGGTGTAGTCGCTGCGAGTCGATGCGCGCGGTTCCACGGCGTTGTCTTGTGGCTGGTTTGATGGATGGTTTGGGTGCTCAAGTGACTGCAGATCACCTTTGAACTCAAGCTCCACATAAAGCTCGCGCAGTTTCTCGACATCATCGTCTTGGATCTTGAGATCTGACCACTCAAAGCCCAGCGGCAGATCACAGACGATGCTCGCAAGCTGGTGGTTCATCGGTATGGTGTCAGCAAACTCAACCAAGTTTTTACCCGGACGGCCTTTGATCTGGTCGACATTTTCCAGGATCCCGCCGATGGTTTCGTACTCTTGCAAAAGCTTAGCCGCAGTTTTTTGCCCGATCCCAGGTATGCCCTTGATACCGTCAGAGGCGTCACCCATGAGGGTTAGGTAGTCGATCATCTGATCGGCGCGAACCCCAAACTTCGCGACCACGCCAGCTTCATCCATGCGTGAGCCTTTAAAGCTGTCCTCCAAATTGATCAGCGGGGAGACCAGTTGCGCCATGTCTTTGTCGCCGGTCGATATGATCACCTCATGGCCCAGTTTTTCAACCTGTCGCGCCAGGGTGCCAATCAGATCGTCCGCTTCAGCACCGGGCAGTTTAATCAGAGGAATCCCCAGCGCCTCAATCATGCGGTGGATATAGGGGATTTGCTCGGAGAGCTCAGAGTCCATGGGCGGTCGATGCGCTTTATAGTCAACCGATAACTCATGGCGAAAGGTGGGCTCTTTGGTGTCAAAAAGCACCGCCATGTGCGTTGGCTGATAAGTGCGCATGAGCTTGTTCAGTGCGTTTAGGGTGCCGCGGATCGCGTTGGTGTGCAGCCCCTCGCGGTTTCTGAGCGGCGGGAGAGCGTGGTAGGTGCGAAATAGGTAGTAAGAGCCATCGACCAAAACAAAAGGGGGGTTACTTGCGCTCATGAAATACCGAGTATGGAATTTGTGCTCAGTCTAGCGCGCATGAGCCGTAAGAGGCCAGCATGATTGAAGCGCGCAAAGCGCTTTGGAGGATATGCTGTTAATTGGATCAGGCGACTAAGCTTGATCACTCGCCTGCAAAACTTACAGCCGAGTTGATTTCAAACAGGACTTCAAGACATTTGCCAAATGCCTAAATTTACGCTTCAGTAGTAGCTTGAGCGAGCGACTCTTTAAAAGAGCGGCACAGGTACTGCACATCATCGGTACGTGCGTAGTTCAAGCGCGAGATAAACGCGAGTCGTCTGTGAGGGCCAGGCTCGTTCAAGGGCAGTACTTGTCTTTCATGATCGGCAATCTTGAGTTGATCGAGCGCCAGCTCAGGCACGATGGTGACACCGTAGCTGCCAAGAGCCATCTGGATCAGGGTGTTTAGGCTGGCGTGCTCAAAGCGCTTCACGCTTTCAGAGTCTTGAAGCTGACAGAGGCTTAACGTTTGATCACTCAGGCAGTGTCCATCGCCCAGCAGCATCAGCTCTTCTGAGTCGAGTTTTGAGATCAAAAGCTCCGGCAAACCGTACTGAGAGGACTGCTGGCCGACCACCGCTTTAAAGTCCTCTTCCCAAAATTCAAATGCATGCAGGCCATTGACGGGGTAGGGCAGCGCCAAAACCGCCGTATCGATGACGCCTGAGCGAACCTTCTCAATCAGACGCTCGGATGTCTCTTCACAGATCTCAAAGTGGAAGTCGGGGTGATCTTTGGTGAGTTTGGGCAGCACCTTGGGCAGCAAGTAAGGGGCGATGGTCGGAATCAGTCCAATCTTCATCGAGGAGCTCAGCGGCTCGTTTTTAAATTTGGCTTGGTGTAGTAAATCATGCGAGTCGGTCAATATGCTTTGGGCCCGCTCAATAATATCGAGTCCGGCGGGCGTGATCAGCACTTGTTTGTTGTTACGCTCAAAGAGCTGCAAACCCAACTGGTCTTCCAAAGCAGCAACACCAAGGCTCAAGGCTGACTGAGAAACATTGCACTCTTCAGCGGCTCTTCTGAAGTGCTGGTACTTGGCGACTGATATGGCGAATTCCAGCTGACGCAGTGTGAACATAAGTAAAGTCTTTAAAGTTAAATGATTGAGTAATCTGGCTTCGCTCTAGTATAAAGGATTGGCCGCTGTGGCTGACAGCGATTAGCAAGATAGATCAATATTGGATAATCGAATCATAAACCAATATTACCGGTTGATTTAAGATACATAGGGAAAGTTAGGTGGTTGGATTGTAAATCTAAATCTAACAAATGAGTTTAGTTTAGTTAACTAAATTGACCCTAGATCATTCGGGGGGGTAATTTGCTGTTACCTGTAGGAGTGTGTCACTGATCTAGGCGATTTAAATTGTCTATCACACCTATAGGCAGATTATATTTCACCATCGACTAGCACTTGTTTACTATCGTTTGGGTAATCAAGGCAGCGCACAGCGTTGCTGCCCACCTAACTAGGAGAATTTATGTCTATCATCAACACGCATATCCCAGAATTTAAAACTGAAGCCTTCGTCGATGGCGACTTCAAAACCATCACTTCTGACGACGTCAAAGGTAAGTGGGGCGTCTTCATGTTTTATCCTGCTGACTTCACCTTTGTCTGCCCAACTGAAATCGAAGACATGGCAGAGCACTACAGCCAATTCAAAGAGCTGGGTGTAGAGATCTACTCAGTGTCAACTGACACTCATTTTTCACACAAAGCTTGGCATGACTCGTCTCCTGCGATCGGTAAAGTGAAGTTTCCGATGCTTGGGGATGCAACCGGTAAAATCACTCGCGGCTTCGATGTGATGATTGAAGAAGAAGGTTTGGCGCTTCGCGGCACTTTCTTGGTTGATCCAGACGGTATCATCAAGGTTGCTGAGATACACGACTTGGGCATCGGCCGTAGCGCAAAAGATATGCTGCGTAAAGTTAAGGCTGCTCAGTACGTCCGTGAAAACGACGGCGAAGTCTGCCCAGCCGCTTGGGAAAAAGGTCAAAAAACCTTGACGCCTAGTCTTGATCTGGTCGGCAAAATCTAAATCAACTTGGGTTGCCCCTAAAGGCAGCTGAATTAGTTGATCGATGAGCGCACAGCCTTAGGGTTGTGCGTTTTTTTATGCAAAATGCACCCGTTAGTTGAGTTTTATCAAAGCTTGCGTTAAATCAATTGCGTTATACATCGGGCAGCGACTTTGGCAACCTACGGTATATCCTGAATAACTTGGTAAATGAATATGTTGACACCTGATCTGATCAATGCGGTTAAAGAGTACGCCAAACGACTGACTCAAAAAGTCACCTTTGTACTGAGCGAGCCCCAAACTCCTGCCCATGAAGATCGCGAAGAGTTGGTTGCCTTCTTAAACGATCTGGCAGCAACCTCGGAAAATCTTGAGCTGACTACCGCAGCTCATCCGCTGCTCAGCTCGGATCTGAGCTTCACGCTCAAGGCGGATTCACATGATACCGGCATCGTGTTCTCAGGTATCCCAGGAGGCCATGAGTTCTCATCCTTGGTGCTTGCGATCTTGCAAGCTGGCGGCGGCTCAGAGCTCAAGATTGATGCTTCGATCATCGCGCTACTCAAGGGCGTCACCACGCCGCTCAACTTTCAGACTTACGTGTCACTGTCCTGCCACAACTGTCCCGATGTGGTTCAGGTGCTCAACCAGTTTGCTTTGGTCAACCCGCTGATCACCCATGAGATGATTGAAGGGGGTGCATTTCAGGCGCTAATTGAAGAGCGCAACATCCAAGGGGTCCCCAGCGTTTATCTAAACGGTGAGGGTTTTGCTAACGGGAAGATCGACACCGCAAAGATCATCGATAAGTTGCTGGCGCAGTATCCTGAGATCGCTCAAAGTGGTCCTAGCGAACAACTCCCAACCCAAGATGTGACCGTGATCGGCGGTGGCCCTGCTGGGGCGGCGGCGGCGATCTATGCGGCGCGCAAGGGAATCAAGGTGACTTTGATCGCTGATCGGATTGGTGGTCAGGTCAAAGACACCATGGATATCGAGAACTTTGTTTCGGTGCAGCTCACCAACGGACAAAAACTCTCAGGCGATTTGCATGAGCACTTGCTTACTCACGAGATCACCCTCAAAGAAGGCGTGCAGGTCAAGCAGCTGTCCTCTGGAAGCCCGCTGCACCAGATCGTGTTGAACACTGGTGAGCGGATTGAGTCGAAAACCGTGATCATCGCAAGCGGTGCGAAGTGGCGCGATCTTGGGGTCCCAGGTGAAAAAGAAAACATCGGTAACGGTGTTGCGTATTGTCCCCACTGCGATGGCCCCTTTTTCAAGGGTAAACCAGTAGCAGTGATCGGTGGAGGTAACTCTGGGGTCGAGGCGGCTTTGGATTTGGCGGGGATCGTTGATCATGTCACGGTGTTTGAGTTCATGCCGGAGCTCAAAGCGGATCAGATCTTGGTCAAGAAGTTGCACGAGCGCAGCAATGTCAGCGTGATCACCAACGCGGCAACGAAACAGATCAACGCAGCAAATGGCAAGGTAACTGGCCTCACCTATACTGACCGTGCCACTGAGGCTGAGCAAAATGTCGACGTGGCTGCCGTGTTCGTGCAGATTGGTTTGGTGCCTAACGCGCAGTTTGTTGAAGAGGGGCTGGAGCGCACTCAACACGGTGAAATCATCGTCAATGAGCGCTGTCAGACCAACATACCGGGCATCTTTGCTTGCGGAGATGTGAGCACGGTACCTTACAAACAGATCATCATCGCGATGGGAGAGGGTTCAAAAGCAGCGTTAGCGGCTTTTGATTATTTGATCAAGCTCTGATTGGTACGTTGATCGTTTAAATTGCGCCTTTAAGCCGAATTTATCATTGAATAAACTCGTAAAAAAGCGCACATTAGTGCCTATGGTTAGGACAAGCCAGCAGTTAGGTGAGACCCACCAACTGACATTTTTCTCAAGGAGAGAGTTGTGATTTCATCCCCCCGTTTTGTATTGAGTGCGCTCGCTTTGGGCCTACTCTCTGCCCCCATGTTGAGCCAAGCGGCTTCAATTGAGCGCAGCGGTCAGTCGATACTGCCTATTTTTGAAAAAGGCAACTATGCTGAAGCGTCTTATGTTTTTGTTAACCCTGATATATCGGGTGAAGTGACCACTCCCACTGCAGGTGGACCGTTGGTTCAGCAAACTGGCGACAACTTCTCTGACGAATATGGCTACTTAGGCGCTGCAGTCAAGTTAGCTCCATCTGATGATTCATTTATTGCGCTGATTTATGACGAGCCCTTTGGTTTGGATAACCAGTATGGATCTGAGTCAATCTTGAGCGGCGCTCAAGCCGAACTGAACTCGCAAAATTACTCACTTTTGGTGGGCGGTAAAGCATTGCCAAATGTTTGGGTTTACGGCGGTGTGGCTTATCAGCACATTGATGCTAACGTATCGCTCCCTACTGCTTTCGGCGGCTATAACCTAGATACCGCAAATGACGCGGGTGGTTTGATTGTCGGTGCAGCCTATGAAAAGCCAGAGATCGCTTTACGCTTAGCGGCCACTTACCGCTCAGAGATTGAGAACAAGGGAACTGCGATTGAAACCACGGCGTTAGGAAGTGCTAAAACTCCGTTTAGTGTGAGCACTCCTCAATCAGTCAATCTTGATTTTCAAACTGGCGTGACACCAAGCACACTGTTGATGGTTAATTTGCGCTGGGTTGACTGGACAGCTTTTAAAGTTACTCCGCAAAACTACAGTTTAGCCAACGGCGGTGCGGATCTAGTGAACTTCCAAAAAGATCAGTACTCAGGCACGATTGGTGTAGGCCAGAAACTGACTGACAACCTCTCAGCCAGCATTAAGGCAGGATATGACACTGGTACTGGTGACGAGCCTTCGATCTTCGGTCCCTATGAGGAGAAGTACACCTGTCTCTTATACACATCTCCGAGCCCACGAGACTAGGCATGATCTC
>CAJXOR010000041.1 GCA_913057715.1 uncultured Moraxellaceae bacterium | reverse complement strand
TATCCTCTTCGTCGGCAGCGTCAGATGTGTATAAGAGACAGCCATTTGGCGGGTTTTTTTGGTTTTACTGATACTTAAATTAATTGGCGGGTATCAAACGCGATCTGGCCCTCTTCGTCAGTGGGGATCACCCAAACTTGTCTTGTTGAGTCTATGCACGAGATACAGCGCTCAGCTGGTTTACGCGTCTGATTGGCCTCAGTGTCGATGCTGAGACCGAAGTGCTGCAGGTGGCCACAGATTTGAGCACGGATTGGGTGGGCATTTTCCCCGATACCGCCGGTAAACAACAAACCGGTAAAGGTGGGTAGCGCGCAGATCATGGCGCTGATCGACTGCGCCGCTTTATAACAAAACACATCGATGGCCAGTTGCGCGCTAGTTTGATGCTGGCTTTGTGGGTCTGCCGCTAACTCTCCCAGTTCACGCATGTCGTTGGTGGTACCTGAGAGACCCAGCAGGCCGCTTTTTTTGTTGAGCAGACCATCGACCTCGTCGGCTGAGTAGCCTAGGCGCGATATCAAGTGGATGATCAAGCCTGGATCGATACTGCCCGATCGGGTGCCCATAACCAGACCTTCAAGCGGGGTTAATCCCATACTGGTGTCGAGTGATTTGCCATCGAAGATCGCGCAGGTAGAAGCGCCGTTACCTAAGTGCGCGCAAACCCAGCCGTGCGGAGCTGGCGCTTCGCTTAGTTGACTGGCGCGGCGCGATACGTAAGCGTGGGAGGTGCCGTGAAATCCATAGCGGCGTATGCCCTGCTCGGTATACAGAGGTTCTGGCAGGGCATATCGATAAGCAACGGGCGGCATGGTTTGGTGAAACGCCGTGTCAAAGACCGCGACCTGAGGCAAGCTGGGATAGGCGGTTTGCGCAGCCTTGATGCCCACCAAATTGGCTGGGTTATGCAGCGGAGCTAAGCTTGAGTTTTTCTCTATGGCTGCCAGCACGTCAGCGTCAATCAGTGCGGCCGTCTTAAAGTCCTCGCCGCCATGCACCACTCGGTGCCCGATCGCAGCGACTGCAAAATCCTTGATCTCACCAAACACGGCATCTAGTACCTGCTTATGATCGGCTCCTGAGATACTGATCACCCGATCTATACCTTCCCTCTCAAAGCTTAGCGCAGCATCAGCAGTGCCCAATTGTTCCGCGATCCCTTGGATTAATTGATCGCCACTGGCAGTGATTAGAGAAAACTTGAGCGATGATGAACCGCAATTAATCACTAATATCGAAATGTTTGACGTCATAGCGACTGGTTTTGATTGAATTTCATCAATTGTGACTCGCTTGACAAGCCAAATCCAGTATTCAGTCAAATGCCAACCTTTAGCCGGCTAAACACAAGGTTCTTGCTGGACGCTTATGGCCAGAATGAAGCTGAATCGGAGTAAGCAGCAGAACTAAAGGTTGCTTGTAGATAAGTGTTAACAATCACTGCGACGGCAATTTGGTTATATAGAATTAAGCCGGTGAGCGGAGATCAAAAAACAGCAACTTGACCCAAAACTGATTGCTTAAGCTAACTTGTATCTAAGCTTAACCTTAGGCTCTTGATTTAAGCGTTGTGTCACATGAGATTCAACTGCGCAAACTAATCCCTCACTGCTTCAATCTGCGCAATCTGTTGATCTATCAACTGGGTCAGCTCCGGGATGGACTTTTTAACGAACCCAAGACTGCTGATCGCCTCATCAGCCGTCATAAATCCCTGAAGGGTGAGCTCGGTGAGCTGATTGCTAAGCGAAGCAACCTCACCCACATCGGGCGCATAGCCACGAGCGTGATCGGTATGAATCTGGGTCAAGCGTTCAAAGACATCGCGGCGCACTTGCATGGGGTTGTCGATAGATTCAGAGTCAGTAGCGGGCAACGTAACCACCGGCAAACTTGGCTGCGCTGTCACTGGATTAGCAGTGGCACTGGTGATTGCCTTCTCCCCTAAGAAGTCCTCTGCAGCAGGGCTAACTACGTTGTCATTTTGCCTAAACAGTAACAACCAGGCCAGTCCAACCACCAAGATCAGAGCCGCTAACAAAGCGTAGCGGCTTTTTGTTTGACTACTCATAAGAGCGCTCCAAAACTGATCTTAGTGCCTACTGAGTTCCACTCCAGTTAGCGGGTACATAACCGTAGCGAACCCGCTGAGGGTGATTGCCCACTGGGACAGTGGCCACTTTTTGACCAGTTTTAAAGCTCACCACGGTCACACTGTCGGTCTCGCTCTCAGAGACGAGGCAGTTCTCACCGTCTGGGGTGACCGTCGCCCAGTAGGGTTTACCAGAGGGGATCAGGTTTTTGGCGGTAAAAGTTGCGGTGTCCACGATCGTCACGTAGTCATCCATGGTGCCAGCCACGCAGAGGTTTTTACCATCTGCGCTGATTGATAGGCCATGGTGGCGCGAGTCGTTGACGTAATCCTTGCGATCTTCAGGGATGGTGTCGCTGCCGGGCAGTTGACCCACGCGGGTGACCTTGTCGGTTGTGAGGTCGTACTCAACGATTCCGTTGAAAAATGACACCTGAGCATAAAGTTTTTTCTCATCCGGGCTCAGCACCGCAGGACGCACTGAGTTTGACAGCTCGGGGTAGCCCGCAGCATCTAGCGCGGGACGCAGATCGATGGTCTTGATCACTTCAAAGTCTTTGGTGATGTCACTGATGGTGATGTAGCGATCGCCTTTGGTGTAATCCTGCCACTGAGCATCGTAAGAGGTTTGTACATCTCCGATTGAGGAGTTCAAGATCTTGGTTCCGCCATCAAAGAAGATGTTCTCATGGGGCTTGTCTCCCGTCGGGAATTTGCCAAGCTCTTTTCCGCTGTTGATGTCGAGCACATGCACGACGTTGCCGGTTGAGGCGGAAACCGCTAGCTGTTGACCGTCAGGGGAGACTGCCATGTGATCTGAGCGCAGTCCATCAACCTCAAAGCGCCAGTTGATCTGACCGGTGCTCATATTGATTGAGACCACGTCTGCAAAACTGGGGCGTGAGGCAACGATAGAGCGGCCATCTGGTGTGGAGTACATGTCATCAACAAACTGATCGTTACCTTCACCCGCAGTGTTGCGTATGTAGTAAAAAGCGACGAGCTTGATGGGGTTCCAGTAAATTGAACGCATACGCTGTTTGCGGTCGGGGATCATGTTTATCACGCCGACTTGTTTGAAGTCACCGCTTGGCTCAATCACCGTCACGGTGCCATCCCAGTTGTTTCCGACAAAAAATACCGGTTTGCTGTCAGCGGGCTGCTGTCCAAGCGGCGCTTGCGCGGTTGCTGAATTCCATGGGGCATAAACCGCCATGGCGGCGATAGCAGCGACGGACAATATCCCAGCCGATAGCTTGCTGAGTGTTTTGGGCTTGACGTTTAAAAGTGTTGAGATTGAGGCCATCGCCGATTGCTTCCTTGCAAAAGTGAGTGGGAGTAAAAGTAACCAAATCATCGTCTGGTTAACAGCTTTATCCGATTAAGTGGGGCTCTGGCACTGGGATTTTTCAAGGGTTACTGAGGCGTTGGACACTGGTAAATTAACGCCTATTTAGCGCTCAGGATAGGTAAAGTGGCGCCTCTAATTAGTGAAATGTCTACTCTTTGAGATCTTCAAATTGTAGAGAGACCGCGCGGGGCGTAGGCGCTGCCAGCGTGGGCATTTTGCATAAAAAAAGCGACGAGATTGACTCGTCGCTTGGACCTAACAAGTAGGGTTAAGCGCGGGTTTCACCGTTGCCAAACACGATCCACTTTTGCGAGGTCAGGCCATGCAGGCCAACCGGGCCGCGGGCATGGATCTTGTCGGTTGAGATGCCGATCTCAGCGCCCAGGCCATATTCAAACCCGTCAGCAAAGCGTGAGGAGGCGTTGATCATGACGCTTGCTGAGTCGACCTGCGCTAAAAAGGCGTGCGCGCGGGTGTAGTCCTCGGTCAGGATCACGTCGGTGTGCTGCGAGCCGTACTGGTTGATGTGATCAATCGCCGCTTCCATGTCGCTAACGACTTTGATCGCAAGGATCGGCGCTAAGTACTCGGTTTCCCAGTCTGACTCGTCAGCCGCGGTGACTTTATCGCCCAAGATCGCTTGAGTCTGCTCGCAGCCGCGAAGCTCCATGTTGCTGTCAGCTTTCATGATCGCGTCTGCCGCTAAGGGCAAAAACTCTTTGGCGATGGCTTCATGAACGAGCAGCGTCTCCATGGTGTTACAAGTGCCGTAGCGGTGAGTTTTGGCGTTGACCACGATTGGGATTGATTTATCAAAATCCGCTTTGTCATCAACATACGTGTGGCAGTTGCCATCTAAGTGTTTGATCACCGGCACGCGGGCATCTTCAGAGATGCGCGCAATCAGCCCCTTGCCGCCGCGCGGCACGATCACATCGACAAATTCGGTCATGGTGATCAGCTCACCAACCGCGGCGCGGTCAGTGGTATCGATGACTTGAACTGCTGCTTTAGGTAGACCAGAGGACTCCAGCGCACTTTGGATGCACTTGGCGATGGCTTGGTTTGAGTGAAACGCTTCAGAGCCTCCGCGCAAGATGATGGCGTTACCTGATTTGATCGCAAGCGAGGCCGCCTCTAAAGTCACGTTCGGGCGTGACTCATAGATCATGCCGACCACACCGAGCGGGACGCGCATCTTGCCCAACTGGATACCGCTTGGGCGATAGGCCATATCGGTGATCTCGCCAATCGGATCGGTCAGCGACTGCACGTCACTTAGCCCCGCAAGCATGCCGTCAAATCGATCAGAAGTCAGTTCAAGTCGATCCATCAAGGCAGAGTCGAGATCTTTTTCGCGGCCATTTTGCATGTCTTGTTGGTTGGCTTTTAAGATCGTATCGCGACTGGCTTCTAGCGCCTCGCCGATTGCTTTGAGTGCTGCGTTTTTGTCTTTAGTGGCTGCGCGGGCTAGGGCGCGGCTGGCGTCTTTGGCTTGTTGGCCAAGGGTTTGCATCATCTGCTTGATTGATTCGGTCATGTAAACTCCTTCTTATCGGTGGATTTATGCGTGCCCATATATTAGCAAAACAGCGCCTTTGACGACGCCGACAATTGTGCAAGCTTGGTAAAACCGTTGAGCGGAAAATGTCCTCGTTAGCTGGAATTGGCGTGAGGCTAGAGGCATAATTTGAAAGTTGCTGTAAATGACTCGGTAATTTTGATCGGTTCAGAACCCCAAGGATGGTGGAATCTGGCGCCTAATCAGAGAGATTTTTGCAGCGGTGGTAGCGCGGTCAAAGTATCTGACCGCTCGATTGTTCAGTCGAGTGATCCTTGGATCGCCTCTGATTTCAATCCACATCCAGACTAAGGAAGGTGTCAAAAGTGAATCAAGTCAATCGTATCTCTCAGCACAGCGCTGAACCCGAATTTTTCGAAGCTTACGATAGAGGCCGCCTCAAAGGTGAACCTCGCATCGATTTTATCGAAGGGTGGCAGATTGATTATCTGGCCTTCGCAAGCCCCGAGCATGCTGATCAGCCGCCAATCTTGGTGCTGGGCGGCGCCTTTCAGAACTTCAACTCTTATAAGTACTGCATCGATGCCCTATTGGCTTCAGCGCCGGTCATCCTGATCGACCTGCCCTCGATGGGATCAAACGTTCAGACTCACAACGATCACTTGGATTTGTCTGCCAAGACACTCGACATGCCCATGATCGCCCAACTGCTAACCAACTGGGTTCAAAGTGTTGGCATGGACAAAGTTTCACTAATGGGCATGTCTTTGGGTTCGGTGGTTGCGGCCAACTTTGCTGCTGCTAACGAAGATCGTATGCACCGTTTGGTGCTGATGGGCGTCATGGAGCGCACGCGCAAGAGCTGGCGCATGTTGATTGAAGAGTCGCTGATCAAGCTCTCTGAACAAAAGATGAGCGAGTTTGGTGAAGCGGTCGTGCTGTATCTGGTTAATCACACGCGGATTGAGCAAACCCGCATGTCGGGCATGGCGCGCAACATGTTCCACCAGCAGATGGCTGGGTTTACTTACAACGAGCAGCTTCGCTATCGTATCAATGCACACAGACTGCTCAGTGTTACCGAAGTTCCTAAGCCTAAGTGCGAAACCTTGGTGGCAACCGGTCAGTACGACAGCTTTACCTTGCCGCATGAAAACGCCGGTTTTGCGCTGAAGTGTGAAAACGCCACTTACGCCATGGTGGAAAATGCCGACCACGTTCCGCAGCTACAGCGCCGCAGGGAAACACTCGCGCTGTTTAGTACCTTTTTGAGTGGAAAGCCCATCGACAACATTGATGGCGTGCGCGTACTGAATGCCCAGCAAATTCGTCAGCTGGATCAGCGCAGCGACAAGCGTTTGATTGTTGATCGGGACGCTAAACTAAGCCACGTCCACAATCAGCTCGAGCCACAAACGGTGTTTGTGTCTAACATCAGCTTTTTTGGAGTGGCACTAAAAGCCCGCACGATAGAGCAGGCATCGAACATCTTTGCGGCCAACCGCGACATGAAGCTCAGCTTGCACGACAGCGAAGGGGAGTTTTCTCTTGAGCTACTGCAGTTTGAACAAAAGGGTCGACTAATACGGGCGATCTTCAAGCACGGGACATTTGCCAACGCAGCGCGTATGAGTGCCTATATCGATCAGCTTAAGCAAAACCCAGTGAGAAAATCAGCCAAAGCAGGTTAAGTGAGCCGCTAAAAACCAACACCCTACGGGGTGTTTTTTACTTTAGTGCTTTTGTTGCTGGCGGTGTTTGCTAACAGGCCCACGGTTCGCTATATGCTAAAATTGGCGCACAAGCAAACGAGGTGCCTATGTCCGATCATCCAAAGAGCAATCTGAACATCACTCCAGCGGCGCAAGAGTACTTGAGCGAGCTGCTGGCCAAGCAAGAAACTCAGGGCATGGGCGTGCGGATCTTTGTTGAGAGTCCAGGTACACCGCGCGCTGAGTGCTGTATGGCTTACTGTGCTCCTGATGAGGTTAAAGACCAAGATCCAGTGATCACCTATGATCAGTTTGCCGCACACATCGATGAGGCTTCTATCCCTTATTTGATCGATGCGGTGATCGACTACAACAAAGATCGATTCGGTGGACAGCTGACATTTAAGGCGCCCAACTCTAAAGTGCCTCGCGTCTCCGATGACGCAAGCCTTGATGAGCGCATCAACTATGTGCTGCAAAGCGAGATCAATCCGGGATTGGCCGCGCACGGCGGTAACGTGCAGCTGATTGATCTGATTGACGATCCCGATGCGGGTATGACGGCTGTGCTCAAATTTGGCGGCGGTTGTCAGGGCTGCTCTGCTGTCGATATGACACTCAAGCAAGGGGTTGAGGCGACGCTTAAACAGCAGATTCCTGAGATCATGCAGGTAGTTGATGAGACGGATCACACCATCACTGATCAGGCCTATTTTAAATAGAGCTGAGCGTTTTCACCGATTTATTCAATTACAAGCTACTGGGATCTTCAGTTTGCCAGTAGCGATGTGACTGATTGCTAGACTAGATTAAGCGGTTTGAGCTGATGCCAGATCGAGTGGCATTTACCTCGCAATCTGCAGACAATAAAAAGCCCAGCATAAGCCAGGCATTTATCTAAACTATCCATGTTTAAGCAGCATAAGTCTCTCGCCGTTAAGCGTCTATTCCTTAGATCCTTGAGACTGTGATGAGAGCTAAGCTCTGCACCAGCACATCCTGTGCTCCTTGCTACAAAGCTATTGTGCCTAAAACCGTGTTGGTCGCTAAGAGGCGATCGGCGCTTTGATTTGTCAGCCAAAGCTTACGAGTTAGCTGAACCGCTTTGCTATAATTGGCGTCAATCTTGAGACACGCTTAAGTTATGAGTTGTTTGTCGATACCCGCCATGGACCTTATCCGAAACGAAACCCTGCTGCAGCGCTTGCCCGCGACCAATCTAGCGGCAGGTGAGTGCTTGATGATCAGCGGTCAAAATGGCGCCGGTAAGTCGACTCTGCTAAGCCGCATCGCTGGCCTTTCATCGAGCGCATCGATTCAAACCCACCTGCCGCTTCGATTGATCGGTCATAAGCTGGCTTTGGTTGATGAGTTAAGCGTCATGGAAAACTTAGCGCTCATGTACGCACTCGACTTAAAAAAACCGGCGAGTGACGCAGATTTGGTTGGGCTGTTAAATCAGGTCGGTTTAACTGATCGGCGCCATCAGCCCTGTACTCGTCTGTCCGCTGGTCAAAAAAGGCGCTTGCAGCTCAGTCGCCTGTGGATGAGACCACCCTCGCCGTGTTTGTGGTTGTTGGATGAGCCGCTGACCGCTTTAGATGCTTCGTTTCATCAAACCTTGATCCGCCGCATGGATGAGCTGCTTAAGCTGGGACATGGACTGGTGATCACCAGTCACCAATCGATCCTGCTTAAAACCCAGTCAGTGCAAAACTTAGCTTTTGGTGACTTGGGCGCGCAAGCTGAGTTGAGCTGCGCATGATCAGCGCACTGTTTCGCGCTGAGCGCTTGCGGCTACTTGGCTCGGTTAACCACTGGCTGACGGCTCTACTTTTTTTCGTGCTGGCACTGGTGTGTTATAGCCTCATGCTCTCAAACTCACCCCAAGCGCTGACCCTAAGTAGTAGTGCCGCAGTCTGGGTGGCAGGGATCTTCTCGATTTTGCTCTCAACCAACCGCTTGTTTGAACGTGATCACCGGCAAGGTTTGATAGACCAGCTTCGCGTCGCTCAAGTCTCGCTCACCGGCTGGGTGATGATCCGTCTGGGTTTGCACTGGCTGGTTTCGGGTTTTTGTCTGGTGATATTGAGTCCGATTGCTGGTGTTTTCATGGGTTTGTCGGTAAATCAAACCCTTTGGCTAGCGGGGAGTTTGCTGCTTGGGACGCCAGTGATAGTCTTGTTTGCGGCGCTGGCTGAAAGCTTGAGTTTACATGCTCAGCAGTCTGCTGCGTTTGCGCCGCTGATCGCGCTGCCGCTTTGCTTGCCGGTGCTACTTTTTTCAGCAGGTATGTTGGATCAGGTTGGGACGAACGCGGCGCGTCAGCCGCTCTTGCTCATGTTGGCCTTGTTGATCGTCAGCATAGCGACACTGCCTTGGACCATCGCGGCAACTCTCAAACTCTCTGATTCATGAACAGCTCAGGTGAACAGCTTTGATCAAACGATGGTGGCGCATATTTCTGACAACGGCAGCTCCTGAGGGGTTTGTTCGTGTTTACGGTGCTTGGGTTAGCTACTTGGCCGTGACGGGTGCGCTGCTGTTTGGCTTGGGCGCACTTTATGGGCTGTTTGTCGCACCGGCTGATTACCTGCAAGGTGAGAGTTATCGCATCATCTACTTGCACGTACCGGCGGCCAGTCTCGCGCTCAGTTGTTACCTGCTGCTGGCGGTACTGGGAGTGATCTTTTTGGTGTGGAAAATCGGAGCGGCTTATGAGCTTGCGCGTGCGGTGGCACCAATCGGTTTGGTCTGGGCGGTGATCAGTCTGGTAACCGGCGCAATTTGGGGTAAGCCGACTTGGGGTGCCTACTGGGTGTGGGATGCCAGATTGACTAGCATGCTGATCTTGGGTTTTTTATACGTCGGGGTATTGCTGCTACAGGGGGCATTTGAGGACAGTGGCTCCCGAGGCAAGGCGGCAGCGATCCTTGCGATCGTTGGGACGATCAATCTGCCGATCATCAAGTACTCGGTTGATTGGTTCAACACCCTGCACCAAGGCAGTAGCTTGTCGGTGACTGGCAGCTCCAGCATCGATTCCTCCATGCTCTGGCCGCTCTTAAGCTGTATCGCTGGCGCTTACCTGCTGACCATGGCGCTGGGCATCTACCGCGCCTGCACCTTTTTGCTTGAGCGTCATCAAAACAAGCGCTGGGTTGGCCGATACCTGAATCAATCTGAGGAGGTGTGAGGTGTCCGTGATCGATTTGGTGGCAGCTAAGCTGACATTTGATGGGCACTTCGCCTATGTGTGGAGTGCTTGGTTCATCGGTTTGCTCATGTTAATCGTGCTAGTGCTGGCGAGCCGCATGAAGCGCAAGAAGCTGCTCAGGCAGATCCGCTTTGATCAACTGATCAATCAGCAACAAACCAACACATCCCAATCCGATGAGGAGATCACGTGAACCCGACTCGCCGTAAAAAACTGCTTTGGATCATCGCTTTGGTGGCAGCTTTAGCTGTCGCTGTCGGGATCACGCTTTATGCGCTGAGCGAGCAGGCGGACTATTTTTACAATCCCACCCAAGTTGCCGAAGGGGAAGCGCCGCAGGACACACGCATGCGCGTGGGCGGTATGGTGGTGGCGGGCAGTGTTTATCGCAATCCAGCGAGCCCGCTGCAAACCCAATTCGTGGTGACTGATTTTCAAAGCAAGATGACGATTGAGTACACCGGTATCCTGCCGGATCTGTTTGCTGAGAACTCTGGTGTGGTCGCGCAGGGGAAGCTGCAAGGGGATCTGTTTATCGCGGATCAGGTGCTGGCTAAGCACGATGAAAAATACATGCCGCCTGAAGTCGCCGCCTCACTTAAAAAGCAACCAGAAGCCCTTTAAAAATGCCAACTTAGCTTGGATCTGCCTAAACAGTGGCTTAAGTATGCAATAGAGCGCATTTCGTTAGCTTCTACATAATTAGTGTGGTAGAAATAAACCTAACTAAAATAAGCCTGAGCACTACTGTTCTGGGGCCTAATCGGATTAAGGGCGAGTCATGGAAGAAGATTTTAAAGGTTTGAAGGTGATGGTCATCGACGACTCTAAGACCATACGCCGGACCGCCGAGACGTTGCTTCAAAAAGTAAACTGCGATGTTTCCACTGCGGTCGATGGATTCGATGCGCTGGCAAAGATCGCCGATGTGAAGCCGGCGATCATCTTTGTGGACATCATGATGCCAAGGTTAGATGGATACCAAACCTGCGCACTGATCAAAAACAACCAGACATTTTCGACTACGCCAGTGATCATGCTGTCTTCTAAAGACGGTCTGTTTGACAAGGCTCGCGGCCGGATTGTTGGGTCGGACGAGTACCTGACCAAGCCGTTTAGCAAGGAAGAGTTGTTTGATGCGATTCGCCAGTTTGCAGTGACTGGTTCAGACGCAGCGTAATTCAAGGAAGAAAGATCATGGCTAAGATACTAATCGTCGATGATTCACCGGCGGAGACCACCAAGCTGCGTGAGATTTTGCAGCGCAATAAACACCAGACTTTTGAGGCGGTTGACGGAGAGCATGGCGTGAGCTGTGCTTTAGAAGTTATGCCGGATCTGATCCTCATGGATGTGGTGATGCCAGGCATGAACGGATTTCAGGCCACGCGCAAACTCAGCCGAACTGAGCAGACCAAAGACATCCCCGTCGTGATTGTCAGCACCAAAGATCAGGAAACGGATCGGGTATGGGGCAAACGACAAGGCGCCAAAGATTACTTGACCAAACCGGTTGATGAGCATGAATTGCTCAGGATCATCGATCAGCTGATCTCATAATATGTCCTCGCGTGGATTCATTGAACTACTGGCCATCTCCCAGCGCGGTAACGCCGCCAACCTGCTGAACCGGGCCATCACTGATCTTCAGTGGTCGGGTGTCGCGTGTCGCATCGGTAAGTACTATGTTGTTGTGCCGATGGGTGAGGTTAGCGAGGTAGTAAACGTGCCCTCTTTGACTCCTGTCCCCAAAGTAAAAGGCTGGTTTCAGGGGGTGGGGAATCTGCGTGGGCGCTTGATCAGTGTCTGCCGCATGACGGATTATTTGCAACTTGAACCATCGCCGCAGAGCAAATCTAAACTACTGGTGGTTGATTACCTCGACAATTTATATGGGTTTGAGGTGGATCAAGTCTTTGGCATCACTCACTTTGAACATGATGCCTTTGAAGGTGGCTACACCGCCGAAGGTGTCTTTGGTGATGTGACTCAAGGATATTTTAAGGATTCTGACAAGAATTTGGCATGGCACGTGCTTTTACTCAGTAAGCTGCTTAGCAGACAGGACTTTAACGTCGCCTCAGTTTAGGAGGCTTAATTGAGTGTGATTAACACACAGGACATCAGCGATGAATTCAAAGAACGATCCAAAAAAACCAAAAGCTGACTCAGTGAAAGACTCTTTAAAGACGGCATCGGATTCAGATCAAAAAAATCCACCTGTTGGACAAAAAAAACAGGTTGATGCAGGAGCCTCTACCGGTTTTTTTAGTCGATTGGTCAATCGAACCGACGACTCTAAAAGTAGCCAACAAAAACCTGAAGTAAAGATCAAAAAAACCATGAGTGCTGAAAGTGAAAAAAACAACCTCGGAACTCAGGTAGATGAAACCATGGGGTCTCAAAAGGCCTTAGTGAATGATGAGGCACCCCGGCTGTTTGATCGCCTGAAGAATCGCTTTTTCAACCAAGTGGTCGAAGCATCTCCGAGCGGTCGCTCTGAGGCGCGCGCAACCGATGCCAAAGTTTGGGGTAGATCAGCACTGATCTCAAGCATAGTGGCCGTGTTGATGCTGGTTTGGGTGATTGCTGTGTTGCTGCGCAACTCTCAGTATCTTGAGGACACGGGTAATTTGAAGTTCTTGGCTCAACAGATCCAGCTTGAAACACAAAGTGCTGTGAGTGAAGAGAGCGGCAGTCTAGATGCTTCATTTGAATCTCTGGCGGAGACTCAACAAGAGTTTCGACAAACCCTGGGTAACTTGAGTGGCTTGATTAGCAGCTCAAGCGTAGATCGCATAGAAGATGATTGGCCGGCGGTTGATCAAAGTATCACCGATCTGTTGGCTCAAAAAGACCAACTGGTTGAAGTAGCCGAGAGCCGTGACAATTTAGCGAGCACCATGGATGATATCCAGGTTTACTACCGTGAATTATCTCGCCTGATGCTTAACGGTGGTTACAGCCCGTCTCAAGTTGCTACGGTTAAAGATCAGCTTCTGCTGATTGACTCGATCTTGGCAGCCAGCCGTGATGTCGGAACCAACGCAGGCTTGATCCAACTGGGTCAGGGCTTGAGTGAATTAACCCAGCAGTTTGGTCAAGTGGCCAAAGCTCAGCTAAACGGATCGCAGGCGCTAGGCGTTGAGGCAGTCACTCAGCCCTTTGCCCAAGAACAAGTGGAAAGTGTTGAATATCTGTTCGATGAACAGGTTCAGCCAAGCGTTCAGCAGATCACCGACCGTACTGATGCGATCCGGATAAGAGAGGAGAGCGCCCGTGAAATCAGGCAGCGCACTCGGGCAATAGCAAATGAGTTAGAGAGTGCTTCAGCCAGCGGCGTGAATCAGGCTCTGGTTATCGCTCCAATTGTGGGCTTATTGATGTCGCTTTTGGTGGCGGTTTACTCGTTTTACTCACTGCGTGCGATCAGGGCCAAAAACGATCTGATCCGCGTTGAGCAGGAGCAAGCACGTCAGAACCGCGAAGTGGATCAAGAAGTTAAGCGAGCGAAATTGATCCAACAAGAGAACAAGCGAAATCAAAATGCCATTTTGCGGCTACTGGATGAGCTTGGAGATCTCGCTGACGGTGACTTAACTGTCAATGCTACCGTGTCTGAAGACTTCACTGGCGCGATCGCTGATTCGGTGAACTTTGCGATCGATCAGCTCAGATCGTTGGTTTCAGCAATCAACAGCACCTCGATCATGGTGACGCGCTCATCTAACGACACGCAGAACATGGCAATGAAACTAGCCGAAGCCTCTGAGCACCAAGCACAAGAGATCGCCGGAGCCTCGGCAGCCATCAACGAGATGGCGGTGTCGATTGACCAGGTATCAGCAAACGCCATGGAGTCAGCGACGGTAGCAGAACGTTCGGTTGCGATCGCTTATAACGGCGGCGAAGTGGTGCAGCGCACTATCGATGGCATGAACATGATTCGTGAGCAGATTCAAGAAACCTCAAAGCGGATCAAGCGATTGGGTGAGTCTTCGCAGGAGATTGGAGATATCGTCTCACTGATTAACGATATTGCGGATCAGACCAACATCTTGGCACTAAATGCTGCGATTCAGGCATCGGCGGCCGGTGAAGCAGGCCGAGGTTTTGCGGTAGTAGCAGATGAAGTTCAACGTCTGGCTGAACGCTCAGCCAGTGCAACCCGTCAGATTGAAACGTTGGTTAAAACGATTCAGGCGGATACCAACGAGGCGGTCAGCTCAATGGAGACAACCACCTCAGAGGTGGTTAAAGGGGCCAAGCTCGCCAAAGACGCTGGTGAAGCACTAGGCGAAGTACAGACCGTATCCAATACGCTGTCGGATCTGATTCAAAACATCTCAAACGCAGCTCGCCAGCAGGCGGCTTCAGCTGGTCATATCTCAAGCACCATGAATATTATTCAGGAGATCACCACGCAGACCACCTCAGGAACCATATCCACCGCGCGTTCGGTGGGTCAGCTCAACGAGATGTCGATGTCACTGCGCGAGTCGGTTTCGGGATTCAAATTGCCTGAAGAATCTTCAGACAGCGTTAGCGTGTGAGTGACGAGAAGTGAATGATGACGAACGGGTCTTTTGGTTTTCTTATATTGAGAACACCTTAGGCCTACAGCTTCCAGCCATACAGCAGCGCCGCTTTGAAGTGGTTTTGCTTGAGTGCATGAACCAGTTGCAGCTCGACTCAGAGCAGTTGTTGGTGAGATTGCAAAATGACCCTGCGGTTTGGGCCAAACTGATTGATCAGCTGGCCATCACCGAAACCCAGTTTTTTAGACATTTGCCTTCATATGATCTGGTGAAGGGGTTTTTGGAATCGTGCCCTGAATCGGTTCGCATGTGGAGCGCTGGCTGCTCAAGTGGAGAGGAGGTCTGGTCGCTTGCGATGCTGGCAACTGAGCTTGAAAAGGATTTTCAGATCATCGCAACTGATTTGTCCGGAGCAGCGCTGAGTAAGGCGCAGCAGGCGGTTTACACTGAGCGCAAGATTCAGTACTTAACCCGGCAGCGCCAAGAGCGGTTTTTAGAGGCGTCTTCTGAGCGAGCGGGGTGTTATCGGGTGAATGAGTCACTCAAAAAAACGGTGAGTTTTTTTCAGCACAACCTGACCGATGAGCAGGGATTGCCGCTCAGGCAGATTGATCTGATTTTTTGTCAAAATGTCTTGATCTATTTTCGTGGTTTCATGCAAAGAGACATTTTAAATCGGCTTTTCGAGACACTTCGCCCCGGGGGAGTGCTGGTTCTGGGTCCCTCTGAAGCAGCCAGTTGGAAGCACCCGCTGGCCGAGCGAGTCAAACATGCAGGTGCATTGGCTTATATCAAAAAAGCCAAGACAGTCAAGGATGTGGCATGAGCGAGCAAATCAAATACTTAGCCATGCAGTGGCTGCGCCCTGCTATAGATGAGGCGCTGGATGCTGCGATGGCAAGCCTCAAGGGCGCTGAGCCGGATCTGAGCGCGGCTCGAGATCAGTTAACTCAACTGACTGCTGTTCTCAAGTTGAGCGGGTTGCCCTCGGCGCTGTTGTTGTCTGAGACGCTGCTTACGCTTTGCGCCAATACGCAGAATCCGGAGGCACACTCGGCTCAACTTGATGCCCTAAAAGATGGAATAGAGTTTTTGCGAGGCGAGCTGGACCAGCTGCAGAACCCTAAAGGCTTGAGTGAAAGTCAGATATCGCTCAGGGTGAATCACTTAAGACGGATCATGGGTCAGCCTGAGGATCACCAACCGCGCGGGGCGGAGCTGGACTATGCTTTGATCGTGCCAGCTGATTTTAAGCACAGGCAGGCTACTGACGCAGAAATGTCTCAAGCGATTAGCGTTTGGCGTTTGGCTAGTTTGGATCTGACTCAGGGTAAACCGCGGGCAATTGACAAGCTAGTCAGGCTCAGTGATTACTTGGCACAGGCGCAAAAAACTCAGCCGCTGACCGCACTTTGGTTGATCATTAAGCAGTGGCTGGTGAGCTTAAAACTCAGTCAAGTTCACTTGGAGCAGTATGTCCGGTTGCTCAGTAAACTGGATCCGCAGCGTGTTGCGCGTAACCAAGCCAACGTGGATCTGTTGATTTACGATATTTTGAGTCACTTGAGGCAGCTTCCAGAGGTGACATTTGAGGCGATAGAGTGGCTGAGCCACACGATCCGCACCAGTTCAGGTAAAGGGCAGCCGGTTTTGCTTTTGGATCACGCAGCCCAACTGATTGATCTATCGATAGAGTTGCTGGCAAAACAGCCCGATAAAGCCAAAGAAAAACTGCAACAAGCGGATTGGCTGCTACAGGCGGGCGGGTGGCAACACACCCAAAGTTATGTCGCAACGCTGCTTGAGAACTGGGATCAGCATGCAAGCGATGAACAGACGTCGCAGCAACTTGATGAGCTTCGCCAGCTGCTCAGATTGACCAGTAAGGCCGCGCCAGGCTCCGACGGTGAAGAGCAGGCTTATGTGCGCATCGCAAGGTTAGCGGCGATACGCGAATCCCGGATAGATCTGGAGCTACTCAAGAGCTACTTCAGTGCTTATTCGCTTTCTAAAGACGCGCGCCAACTTGGCAAGATGATGGAGCCGCTGAGTCGAATCAGCGGGGCGATGCGCATGATCGCTCAAGAGCAGATGAGCGAATTAACCCAAGGGCTTGAGGGGTTGATTGATTATGTTCGCCGTTCGATGGTTAAAGATCTCAACTGGAACCAAGTCAATGCCATAGCGGATTGCATCGCGTCGGTTGAGTACTATGCTGATCTGTTGGCGCAAGACTACCTTGATCAAACCGTCATCGATAGCGCGTTTGGTCATTTGCAAAAGGCTGAGCAGTTACTTGAGATGAACGGGTCAGTAGGTGAGGACGATGAGCCTGACTCCCCAAGCAGTAAACCCCTCGATAGGGATTACTTGGGTGATCAAGGTGAAGTTAAACTACCAAGCGCTACTCAACCTAAAGACAGCCAAACCTCTGAGCAAAGGCTTGCGCTTGGATCAGTAGATGACTCTGCCAGTGTGGAATCTGATGCCCATCAATCAGAACATCCATCAGGGACATTTAGCCCTTCCAAATTACTACTTGATCAGCTCAAATTATACGGTCCACTGGATTTGGCTGAGCTTAAGCCAACCGATCAAGTGGTCAAAGCGAAGCACAAATTGCGCGTTGATGAATATGATCACGATGAGCAAATACTGGAAATCTATGCTGAAGAGGCGCAAATGGTACTCATGCAAATCGCCGAAGATTTGCCTGAATACACCGAGCAGCTCAAGCACGACAAGCTGATAGAGATACGCAGAGGTTTCCATACCATCAAGGGTTCTGGGCGCATGGTTGGCGCCAATCAAGCAAGTGAAGTTGCCTATGCTGCTGAGCGTTTGCTTACCCAGATGCACGACAGTGGATTGCCTTGTAGCCAGCAACAACTTGAGCTTGCTCGCCACTTTAGTGTGCTCTTAGTTGAGTTCATCGATTCATTTATAGCGCGTACTAGCTGCCCTTTAAATCCGATTGTCAGTTTGGTTCGTGCGCACAACCTTTGCGAAAACAAGCCCTTAGATACTGGTTTAGAGGCGGTTGAGTTTCCACGGGAGCTTGAAGGTCTGATTGCTCAAATCGGTTCGGGCGCTGAAATTAACGATTTATCGGTGCCATCTGCGGCTACTCAGAGCGGTGCCTCTGAGCAAATTCAGACTCCAGACGATTTAGAGCTCAATCCAGAGCTGATTCGCAATCTGCAGGCGGACCAAGACTTTTTTGCAAAACAAAATGACCGCTTTGATGATCCGAGCACTGAGGTTGTCTCCAATCGTATCGATAACTTTAAGTCGATCGATGCGGGTTCTGACGATATATTTGATGATCTCTGGGATGAGATTGAAGAGCAGCAAACCCGTCTCATGGATGCGGTTGTTACCGATCATGGGAGTCCAGTCGCTGACGAGCTGAGCTCTGAGCAAGCATCGGTAGCTGACGTTAGCCAACTTGATCAGCAGGCAGATGAGCCCAACGTGCTGGTTGATCAGGATTTAACGGGTCTTGAAGAGCAGCCCACTGAAGATGAGCTGACAGCAAGGGAAACCGTGGCCTCCTCAGATGCAGCGGTTGATCAAAACGAGACAGATGAGGCTGACTTATCTAAGCCTGCTGATTTTTCAGCTCAACTTCTAGAGTGGATAGAGAAGCTGGATCCTGAAAAGCAAAACGAAGCTGCCGATCCTGAGATCGCCGAGATATTTGCTGAGGAGTTTGAGCAGGTCAGCGAACACTTAAGCGCGCGCATGGAACCTTGGCAGCTTAACAGCCGCGACCCAGTGCTACTGGCTGAGATACGACGGGGTCTGCATACCATCAAGGGATCGGGCAGGATGGTGGGTGCCAACACCTTAGCTGAAACCGCATGGGCTTTTGAGCAGATGCTCAATCGGGTGATCGATGGTGCACTTAAATCAACACCGCGAATCGCTGAGCTGACCGCTGCAGCACTAAGAGCGCTGGATTATCAGTTTGAGCGCTTCAATCATGCTCTTGAAGATGATCTTGACGTGAGAGCGTTGCAGGCAACTGCCAACTCTTTTGCTGCGCTCAAAGGGGTTGACCCAGCTGAAGCAATAGCGGATATCGACAAGCAACTTAAGCTGAAGGCATCTACTGAGTCTAATCCTGACGAGTCAGCAATCGATGCTGCCGATGCAGATGTGGTGGAATCAGATGCACAGGTTACTGAAGCCGCTGCGTTTGAGAGCGAGGTAGAAACAGAGTCAAATGATCACTTAACTGAGTCGACTCAGTTGACAGTCGATGCTTCAATTGATGACATTTTGCCATCAGAGCCTCTGCCGGATTTTGACTTCAATGATGACTTTGAATTTGAGTTGGCAAGCGGTGAGCCGGATGCAAGCATTGATAATGCGGACTCCTCAGATACAGGGGAGGCGGATGCTAACGATCTGATAAAAGCTGATGCAGGTGCTGAGGCGCCAATGGATGAAGAAGCGATCTTTGAGGATATGGATCAGTGGTTGGGGAGTGAGACGCAGAGCTTGCACTCGAATCCTGCACTAATCGAAGTTGATGAGAGCACAACCACACTCAAAAGTATATTTTTAGATGAATCGGACAATTTGCTCGATAGCCTCAAATCGCATGTAGCAGCTGATAACAGAGTGATCACCAACGAGTTGATCAGAGCCCTGCATACGCTGAGCGGAAGTGCGGCCATGGTGGATGCCAGTGAAGTGGCTGTCATCTCATCGGCTATGGAAGATGCCTGCCGAGACTTGCTCAATGCTCAAAAGGACTTAAGCGCGCATGGGCTAACGGTACTGGATGAGGCGACTGGTCAAATTGAGGCGCACCTAGATGCGCTCAAAGCAGGGGAGCTGCCTAATCTGGCACAACCCGATAAGCAGCTGATTACACGGATCAATCTTTGGCAATCCGAGCAAATGGGATCTGAAGTTCCGCTTAACGTATCAGATTTGCTTGAGCTGGATATCAATGAGCTGCTCGACGCTCCATGGGAGTTGAATGCTAAATTTGAGCATGACGCGGACCTTGATTATGCGCTCAAGCTCAAAGAGCAGTTGCAGCGGTTGCACGAGGCCTTAGCGGGCACAGGCAAGCTGCAGGTTATCGTGGGTCAGTTAATCGAGTTTTATGATCAGCTGCTGAGCAGTGAGTCAGTTGCGCCGCTTAGCGAGTCAGTGCGCTCAACTTTGATTGATGCGCACCATGTCATCATCGAGGCATTTGATGCGATAGCTGCCTCGATGCGTATCGAATTTGATGCAGGTTTGATTGATGAATTGAGCCGGATTACTTTTGAAACCGCACCGGTTTATCTGGAGCCAGAGCCAGAGCCAGAGCCAGAGCCAGAGCCAGAGCCAGAGCCAGAGCCAG
>CAJXOR010000040.1 GCA_913057715.1 uncultured Moraxellaceae bacterium | reverse complement strand
ACCTTTTTGAGGGCGCTCGTAGCGAAACATAGGACCCAGATACCAAACTCTGGGTGCATTGCCACGCGCCAGATTATGCTCGTTCAGCGCTCGAACCATACCTGCCGTACCTTCAGGTCTGAGCGTCAACAGCTCAGGTGGATCTGAGCGATCGTTGAAGCTGTACATCTCTTTTTCAACGATATCGGTCACATCACCGATGGCGCGGCTAAACAAGGCGGCCCGCTCAACAATTGGCAAGCGAACTTCTTGATAACTGTAGCTGCTCAGTACTTCGATCAGAGCAGTCTCGGTGGCTCGCCAGTGAGCAGCCGTGCCGGGCAGACAATCGTTAAAACCTTTTACCGCTTTGATGGGGGTGTGCTTCATATAAAACGCTTCATAAATTAATCGGCAACTAGCCTTGAGTTTTGAGAATCAGACGCTCGGCCTGAATTTGCTCATCGCGAATTTTGGTGCGGACCATGTTCTCGATTTCATCGACCAGTTGATCGGTATCAATCAGGTGGCTTTTTTGACCGGCGAGGTAGACCAGTGATCTTGGGGCGGCGCCAACTACACCGATATCAGCCGTTTTGGCTTCACCCGGCCCGTTTACCTTGCAACCAATGACGGAAACTTCCATCGGCTCACGGATATCCTCTAACCGCTCCTCCAGAGCCTGCATGACTCGGATCACATCAAACTCCTGTCTTGAGCAGCTAGGGCAGGCGATAAAACTTATGCCGTTACTGCGGATTTGCAGTGACTTGAGCAGATCAAAACCAACCTTGATCTCCTCTTCGGGCTCCGCAGCTAGCGACACCCGAAGCGTATCGCCAATCCCATCGAGCAGCAGTGCACCCATCGCCACCGCCGACTTGATGGTTCCAGCCCGGAGCACGCCGGCCTCGGTCACACCCAAGTGCAGCGGATTATCGATCTGCGCCGATATGCCGCGATAAGCATCGAGGGTCAGATAAACATTGCTGGCTTTAACTGAAACCTTAAACTCGTGAAAATTTAACTTATCCAAGATATCCACGTGACGCAGCGCTGACTCAACCAAAGCCGCTCCGGTCGGCTCTCCATATTTGAGCTGCAAATCTTTTTCAAGCGAGCCTGCGTTGACCCCAATTCGTATCGGGATACCGTGGTGACGAGCTGAGGCCACCACTTCACGAATCTTTTTCTCGCTGCCGATGTTGCCTGGGTTAATTCGCAGACAATCCACACCGAGCTCAGCCACTTTTAAAGCAATCTCGTGATCAAAGTGGATGTCAGCTATCAAAGGTACGCTGGCTTGTTTTTTAATCTCACCAAAAGCGATCGCCGCATCCATGCTCGGCACGGACACCCGCATCATATCGGCGCCAGCTAGCGCGCAGCGCTCGATCTGTGCAACCGTCGCGGCCACGTCACAGGTTTCAGTATTGGTCATACTCTGCACACTGATCGGAGCATCTCCGCCCACGAGGACAGATCCAACTTTAATTTGACGGGTAGGTTTGCGTATCGGAACCGGTGCTTTCATAAATTCCTTAAGGCAGTGGCGCACTCAGCATGATATCGGCCGGACCCGCCCCATACTTTTGTCTGAGCTGTTGAGGAGTTTGATTGATGTTCATGTCGATATTTTGCACCTGATCCACGATCACGTGAAAAGGTGCGATTCCCTCCATGGTCAGCGAACCACGAGGCTGCAACGTATCGATCAATACTTGGTCATTGGCGTCGGTGACCTTAATTTGAGTAGGACGAATCACCCATATATCGATCGAAGCCGGCTCTGAGGCCACCTGATCACTGAGCTCTTGACGCTCTTCACTAATTTGCTGAGTCATCGAGGTGCCAGCAGACTCGGTGATCTCAATCAGAGATTCACCAACCTCCAACTGCGCAGCGGTTTCTGGTTGCTGAGCCGCGCTGCTCTCAGGTGTGTTTTGATTGGTCATGTACAGATAAATCACAAACAAAACCAAGAGCGCCAGCATGACCAGCACGGCTCCAGTGCGACCAAAAGCCGTTCTCTCGGTGTCGCTCCGAGGGATCGGGGCATCGGTTTTTACCGGAGAGCGCTTATCAATCTCCGCTTTGAGTCCTGATGTCCCTTGGGCCTCTATCATGGAGTCGAACAAGCGAACTTGCTGAGCAGAATTTAACTTTAAAAAAGAAGCATAGTTACCGATAAAACCGCGAGTAAACGCGGAGTGCGGGAGTGCGTCCCACTGCTCCTGCTCAATCGACTCGATATGACGAGTCAAGATATTGAGCTCTGTGGCTGCCTCACGAACGGTTAAACCTTTAGACTCACGGGCATTTTTAAACACTTGGCCATTGAAGTGTTCAGGCAAAAGCGAGTCGGACTTGTGGTTTAATTCGTCATTCATGATCGGTTGGTTCCATTTTCTAGATCATTATTGTGGTATGAGGGCATAGCGCCTAGCTTCAACACTGTTTGGGTAACTCGAGCTCAGCAGTAACCCTAAGCGCCTGAGTTCTATAGTGTCCTGTCTGAGCTGAGCGATCCGTATGCCCTGCCACAAGGTCCTAGCGCCCATGGCATTATTGCCCAAAAGTGTGATGTAGTCATTATAGAGTTTGGCGGCTCTTGCGGTCTGTGACTGGGACAAGTAGATATCAACCAGCTCCACCCTTGCAATCAGCGAACCTGAATCCGCATCTATCGCCCCCTCAAACGCCCTTTGCGCCACCTCAATCCGGTTGAGCTTGAGCGCGGTTCGCCCTAGATTCTCAAGTGATGCCGATCGACCGGCGTAGCCCAGCGTTGATCCTGCCGATTCAAACAGCGCCAAAGATTCCTCAAGTCGCCCTTGTTGAGACAAAAAAACTGCATAGTTGTTTTCAGCTTTAGCTCGGTCATTGCCCTTGGTGGCGGCGATCGCGCGTTTGTAAAAATCCTCAGCTTTAATCAGGTTGAGACGACTCCCCTCACGCTGCAGCACCACGGCCATGATGGTCAATGCATCGCCGTCTTTGGGCTCAGCATCAAGAGCGATCTGCGCGTGTCGCTGCGCAGCATCAAGCTCACCGCGTCTGACATACTGAGCCGCTATGGCTGAGTGAACCTCAGCTGAGCGGCCTTGTTTTTGCGGGGCATTTGTTGAGGCGCACGCACTTAAACCTGCCAAGATCAGCCCCAAGGCAAGTCGGCAAATCCAAGTTGAACGATACGTCATAGCCAATCCTACCCCACCAAAGTTGACCCAGTGTAGCAAAAGCCGATATGAATTCACGGCTTATCGCTTTTAAGAGCGGTGAAAAATGTCATTTGATCTGGGTTTTTGAGGCGCCTTGCCTCGCGTCTTGTCTTTCCAGTTTTGCGCGCGGCGAGTCCGATCAGCCACCTGGCCAGCCAATTGACCGCAAGCCGCATCGATATCATCGCCTCGGGTTTTACGCGTGGTACAGACAATCCCATCGCTTGAGATGATCTTGGCAAACTGCTCAATCCGATCGGCGGGAGAGCGCTCAAACTCCGCAAACTCAAAGGGATTGAAGGGGATCAGATTAACCTTGCAGGGCAATCCCTCAAGCAGACGCACCAACTCATGGGCATGCTGGTTGGTATCGTTGACGCCGCCCAGCATCACATACTCGATGGTAACGTGCTTTTTAGAGCGCTCGTTGGTGTCGATATAGTCGTGCGCGGCTGCCATGAGTTCACTTAGTGGATACTTCTTGTTGATGGGCACGAGCCAATCTCGCAGCTCATCATTTGGCGCATGCAGGGAGAGCGCCAGCGCCACATCGACGCGGCGGCTGAGCTCATAAATCTTTGGCACGATGCCTGAAGTCGACACCGTAACCCGGCGTTTGGACATGCCGTAAGCGTGGTCGCTTAGCATGAGGTTCAAGCTTGCCACCAACGGCTCAAAGTTGAGCAGCGGCTCGCCCATGCCCATCATCACCACGTTGGTGACCGTGCGGGTACGCTCGGTGTGCGGTAAGTGCTGCATGTAAGACTGATTGGCCACCCACAACTGCCCGATGATCTCACTGGCGGTGAGGTCGCGCGCAAACCCCTGTTTACCCGTTGAGCAAAACTGACAATCCAGCGCACAGCCGACTTGGGATGAGATACACAAAGTTTTGCGCCCGTCCGCTTTTGAGTCCTCAGCAGGAATCAGCACGGTTTCCACCATCGATCCGCCGACATCAAACACCCACTTACGCGTGCCGTCGCTTGAAAATTCTTTATGCGCCACTTTAGGCGGCTCGATACAGGCGATCTCACTCAGCTTAGCGCGCAGAGTTTTGGGCAGATTGTCCATCTGCTCAAAATCAGTGACACCAAACTGGTGAATCCACTTAATCAGCTGCTGCGCCCGAAAAGGCTTCTCACCGATGGAGCTAAAAAAAGTTTTTAGCAGATCGATGTCCATACCCAGCAGATTGGTCAGGCTAGGTTTGGCCTGCGTTGATGGGCTAGCTGCAGGCTCAGTGGTCGGATCGGTTGTCATAGACGCTCAAAGGGTCGGTGAACTTAAGGGTTGATTTTAGCATGCCAGCGCAGGCATTTTGCTGAAGCGAAAAACCAAAAAACCCTGAGCCGGCAAGCGCCAGCTCAGGGTTTTACATTTATATGCTTAGCGCGTGCGTGGGCAGATCTCAGCATCTTCAAAGAAGTAGCCGATTTCACGTGCAGCTGAATCAGTCGAGTCAGAACCATGAACCGCGTTTTCATCGATGCTAGAAGCAAAGTCAGCACGGATGGTGCCAGCTTCTGCGTCAGCTGGGTTAGTTGCACCCATGATGTCACGGTGTTTCAGAACCGCGCCTTCGCCTTCAAGAACCGAAACTACAACCGGGCCTGAGATCATGAAAGCAACCAAGTCACCAAAGAAACCGCGCTCTTTGTGTTCATCGTAGAAGCCTTCAGCTTCTGCTTGAGTCAGGTGCTTCATCTTGGCGGCGATGATGTTCAGGCCCGCTTTCTCAAAACGAGTGTAGATTTCGCCGACGTGGTTTTTGCTGACAGCGTCTGGTTTGATGATTGATAACGTGCGTTCGGTGCTCATGTGCGTCTCCGCTCAGATTTAATTTGCGCCATTATACCCATTGCAGCTTGAAGCGAAAGTGCTCATTTGTTTGGATTGCAGTGCTCACGCGCATAGAGTTTTCACGCACTCGCAGCGTTGATTGATTTAGATCAGTGCAATTGGGCACCAAGCCTCGTAGACTAGCGCAGTAATAGATTTTTATAGATGGCATGCGCACTCAAATTCACCCACTTGTGTTGTTTGTTTTGAGCCTGCTGGCGGTGGCAGCGCTTTCGGCTTGCCAGGTAAAGCCGGCGCCTAAGTTTTGCAGCACCCATACCGAGCCCTTCAAATACAGCGTGTGCAGCGCCGCCAATACTAAAAAAAACCCGCTGCAGCTTGAGCTTATCTGGCGCGATCCGCTCTCAGGCGAACACTTTGGCACCTTTAAGAAGCTCGCCTCCGCTGAGCAGTATCAATCCCGCAACATCGTCTTTGCTCTAAACGCCGGTATGTACGCTGAGGATTATGCTCCGCTTGCGCTTTATGTGGAAAATGGCAAACAGTTAAAGTCCCTCAACCAGAAAAAAGGCGGGGGAAACTTTCACCTATTGCCAAATGGCGTGTATTGGATAGACCCTGAGGGTGTCAGCCACGTCAACCAAACCAGTGAGTTCAACAAACTCCAAGGCGATCAACCGATCGAGTTTGCCACCCAGTCCGGCCCGATGCTGGTCATCAACGGCAATCTGCACCCCATGTTTGACCCTGAGAGCACCTCCAAAAAGATCCGCAGCGGCGTCGGTATCTGTTCAGATAAACAGGTTAGGTTTGTGATCTCAGACGTCTGGGTCAGCTTTTATGAGTTTGCCAAACTGTTCAAGGACGAGCTTGGCTGCGATAACGCCCTGTTTTTAGACGGCGGCACCGCACCGGCGCTCATGAGCAGTGAGCTGCGGCGCTCTGACATCAAACAGATGGGGCCGATGGTGATCGCCACCATGAGCCGCTGATTGGCTAAAACACTAAACTTGGCCACTACAGAAGAAGCAGCCGCGTCAGATTGGGTCAACTGAGTAACCCAATTGGTGGGCATTTGGCTAAATCTTTTAAATCGAAACGCGAAGAGAGCCGCTGAGTAGTTTTTTTGCTCTCAGTTTCAGTCATCGGAATCAAGCAGCGCCTCAACCAAATCAGCCGGCTCAAAGGGACGCAGATCCGCCGCCTTTTCACCCACTCCGATAAAGCGAATCGGCAAATCGGTGGTTTTGGCGACGTGAAACACCATGCCGCCCTTGGCAGTGCCATCTAATTTGGTGACGACTACGCCGCTCAAACCCACTGCCTCATCAAAGGTTTTGATTTGCTGGATAGCGTTTAGCCCCGTGCCAGCGTCGACCACAATCAAGCTTTCATGAGGCGCGGTTGGATCGGCCTTTTGAATCACTCGCGTGACTTTTTTGAGCTCCTCCATGAGGTTGGATTTGTTGTGCAGGCGCCCAGCGGTATCGATGATTAACACGTCCGCCTTTTTGGATTTGGCGCGGTTCATCGCATCGAACACCACCGAGGCACTGTCCGCGCCCTCGGTTTGGTGGACAACCGGTATGCCGTTACGTTCACCCCAGATCACCAGCTGCTCGGTCGCAGCTGCCCTAAAGGTATCACCGGCAGCGAGCATCACACTTTTGCCCTGCTCCCCAAAGTAGGTTGCCAGCTTACCGATGGTGGTGGTTTTGCCCACGCCATTGACCCCGACCACCAGTATCACAAATGGCGCCGCTTGATCACCCAGCTCAAGTGGCGTGCTACTTCCCTCTAGCAGCTTGATCAGCTCGCTTTTAAGCGCCTTACGTAGTGCACGCGCATCAATCAGATCGCCGCGATCAACCTGCTGGGTGAGCGCATCCATGACTTGGGTGGTGGCCGCGACGCCCAGATCCGCCATGATCAGCTGATCTTCAATTTCCTCAAACAGCTCATCGTCGATCTCGCGTCCACCGACCAGCAAGGTCATGAGCCCCTCACCCATCTGACCACGGCTGCGGCTCAGCCCCAGCTTCATGCGCTCTAGCCAAGAAGACTCTTTGGGTGCTTGGCTTAGCTGATCGCGAGGCGGCTGAGGCTCAGGGCTTTGGTCAGTTAAATCGGTTTTTTCGCTTGGGGGTAGTTGCGGTGTGGCTTTAGCATCCACTGGTTGCTTTTGTTCAAGCGGTGGCTTCTGATCAAGCGGTTGCTTCTGTTCAAACAGCGATTGGGACTGCGGTTCAGGTTTTGGCTCATCTTGTTTGCTAGGCTGCTGCTCTGCCTGTTTGGCCTTAAAGGCAGCGATATCAGCGGCAAATGGATCAACCGGGGCTTGGTTTGAAGTGGGATCGCTCATCGATGACTCAAACTGCAAATGTGGCCTGATTATATCGATCCAAGCAATGAAAGGCGATTGATCTGGCCGGTCGATTGGCCGGCTAGGGTTGGCATTTTGCTAGAGCTTGGGTAGCAAGCACCTTCAGAGAGCTTAGTTAGATAAATGTCACCCGATCATCAGTTCGATGGGATTTACTTGCCCTAACTGAACCACCTTCGTTATAAAGGATCACCGCCATCAAAGCTGCGAGCTGTATGAGTGTTTTTCTGTCGTCTGTGCCTTCGGCCTTAACACATCAATCACGTTTGATTAACCTTTCTAAAAAGCTCACGGCTTTGGCGTCGCCTTGGTTGCTGGCACTCTTGGTGGGCTGCTCAACGCTTGGAACATCAGGAGACAGTGCAGTCGACACTGCAGGCGCAGAAACTTCAAACCGGTTTGAAACCACGCTTGGCAACGGCCTCAAAGTGATCGCGGTAGAGGACAACCGCGCCCCGATCGTGATGACACAGGTGTGGTATCAAGTCGGGTCGGTAGATGAACCGACCGGCAAAGGCGGCATATCCCACCTGCTTGAACACATGATGTTTAAAGGCACTCACAAAGTCAGCGGTGATGATTTTGATAAGATCGTCTCGCGCTTCGGCGGCTCGCAAAACGCCTTCACCTCAAGTGACTATACCGGCTACTACCAACTCTACCCAGCGCAGCAGTTAGAACTTGCAGTAGAGCTTGAAGCGGATCGCATGACCAATCTGGTGCTGGCAAGCGAAGATTTGCAGACCGAGCGCAGCGTGGTCATGGAGGAGCGGCGTGAACGGGTCGACGACAACCCTGACGCTCAAGCTTATGAGGCGCTTTTGGGTCTTGCCTACCCCACCGCGCCTATGGCAAACCCTGTGATCGGTTCCATGAGTGATCTTGAGTCGATCACCTTGGACGACTTAAAAAACTGGTATCAGCAGTGGTATAGCCCTTCAAACGCTGTACTGGTGGTGGTGGGTAGTGTGGATCACGAGCAAGTTTTTGCACTGGCCGAGCAGTACTTTGGTGAGGCAAAGCCGCAGACGCTGCCTACGCGCACAGTTCTGCTTGAGGCGCCCATCAACCAGCCCAGAAGCAGCGAGATCACGGTGGATGTGCCCACGCCTTATTTCTATCTGGGGTTCAATGTCCCAAGCCTTGGATCAGCGCCTCTAATTTCTGATCCCGCTAAAGCTAAAGATGCTGAAAATCGCGCCTATCAGCTGGCCCTGCTCACCGGCGTGCTCGATGGCGGTCTGTCAGCCAGACTTGAGAAAAATCTGGTGCGTGAGCAGCAACTCTTAAGCCAGGTGTCGACGAGCTACGACCTGTTTTCGCGCGGCGATACTCTTTTTTTAATCCGTGCGACCCCGAGAGCCGGCGTTGATTTGGACACCGCAAAAGCCGCTTTATGGGAGCAGATTGAATCACTCAAGCAACCAACGATCACCCCAGCTGAACTTGCTCGCGTCAAAAATGACTACGTAACCGGCCTCATCTACGCTCAAGACGATGTCGCAACACAAGCTCGATTAATTGGCTCGATAAACATGATTGGGCAAAGCGATACTTTGCTCAAAGGGCTGCCACAGAGATTGGCCGAGATTAGCAGTGAATCGCTCAATCAAACCGCCAAGGTAGTTTTTGATCCAGATAAAGCCTTCGTTTTTGAGGTATATCCCAAATCAGCAAAACCCGATACAGAAGATCAGCCTTAGTCCATGACAGGGCCAGGTTGTCAACGTAGCAGTAAAGGGCCAGCGTGCTTTACCTGCTCAGTCAGATCAATTTGAAAGACAGCTAAGCATCCTGTCTGGGCGCAAGCGCACGTTAAGTCCAGACTTAGGAAACAAAAAATTCACCAGGAGTCGCATGAACACTTTTTTTAAGCGCTTAAGCCAGACAGTCTCTGATCAAAGACAAAGCTCAGACCACGCCGCATGTGAGCCAACACTTCCTGTAGCCAACAAATCCGGGCTATCAAAGGCGCACTCTGCCTTGCTCTTAATTAGCGCCTCGTTGATGACAACCCTGCCCAGTATCGCAGTGGCTGAAGTCGTGAGTGAACCTAAAGAGCAGATCAGCGTGAGTGCCTCTGAACCCATCTCTTCACTCGACAACTTGCAAGCAAGACCCACCAACACTCAGCTCACCAGCGATCAACTACCTAAGGTTGAGCAGTTACCTACCCCAAACGGACAAAACACCTACTTTGTCCGCCGCACCGAGCTACCGATCGTGGATATACGGCTCACCTTCAACGCCGGATCAGCAAGAGATCCCGAAATCAACCCCGATGCCCTGGGCTTGTCTCGCATCACTGCAGCCATGCTGAGCCGCGGCACTGACAGCCTGAGCGAAAACCAGATTGCCACCATACTTGAGCAGTATGCGATTGAGCTCTCAGCCGCCAGTTATAAAGATATGTTCGTGGTATCGCTGCGCTCGCTCTCAGACTCTGAAGCGCTGAGCACGGGTCTCGATTTGATGCTCCAGCTGATCAATGAGCCGAGTTTCAACTCAGAAGCGCTTGAGCGCACACTGGCTCAAGCGCAGCTGGGTATCGCTCAAGCCCAGAAAAATCCCGGCTCGGTGGCTAGCGAGCGCTTTTTTGCTGAGCTCTACCCTAACCATCCGTATGGCAACCCCTCAAGCGGCACTAAAGACAGCTTAAAGCTCATCACACCCGATCTGCTTAAGAAGTTTCAACAGCGCTTTTTGGTGGCTTCCAATGCCAACCTAGCCATCACCGGTGATCTGAGTTTGGATCAGGCCAGCCAAATCAGCGACTACTTGCTCACCTCCATGATTGAAGGGCAAGCAGCAGCTCCGCTTAAGACCCCTGAACCGCCAAAACCCATACTGGTACAGGTCGATTTTGAATCCGAGCAAACCCATGTTTTAGCCGGTCAACTCGCCCTATCGCGCTCTGCTGATAACTTGAGCGATTTGACGCTGGCCAATCAGGTTCTGGGAGGCGGTATGTTCAGCGCGGTGCTCATGGATGAGCTCAGGCGCAAACGCGGCCTAACCTATGGCGCTTACAGCTCAGTGTCCGCCATGCAAACCACGGGTCCCTGGCTCATGAGCTTTAGCACCCAAAAAACCAAGTCGGTTGAGGCGCTCAAGGTTGCCGATGAAGTGGTTAAAACTTATCTGCAAAATGGCCCCGATAGCGAGCAAATCTCGGAAGTCAAAACCACTGCACTGAACCAGTTTGCACTGGGGATTGCCAGCAACTCATCGATCAACAGCTGGCTTGCGATGATGGGTTTTTATGATTTGGGTCCCGATTACATCACCGAGTACGCTAGCCGCGTCGAGTCAGTCAACCAACAAAGCGCAGTTGACGCCCTTAAGAGCACCTTGAGTGCTGATCAGCTGATCTGGGTGGTGGTTGGCCCCAAAAGCGACCTCAGCAAACTGGCATTGGCCACTCAAGAAAAGTAGCTCTAAACACCCAGTTAAGTGCTAAAGCTGTGCATGATCAGCAGGTAGAAGAGCTGCTCGAGTAAGTAGAACCCCAGTGGCGATAGCCGCTGGTGTCTATGTGTATGGATCCGCCGCGGTAGATACCCAAACCAAATCCATAGCGAGATCCGTTTGCTTTCCAGAATTCGCACAGTTTGTTCATGGTCACCGCATGTTCATAGCCGTCTTGGTTTAACTCGATATCTAAGGCGTTGTTGTCCATGTGTTTGGATCCACCCGCCCCTCCAGCACAGCGATTAAGCGCAGGATCACGGTACACCGATACGATCTCACTACTGGCTGGCAACACGCCTTGGGCAAGTAGTAGCTTGTAAAGGTTGAGCGTAGGCACCATCTGTGGCCATAAACTGCTGGGTGCTAGCATGTAAGCATCGCGGCCGCACTTAGCATAGCTTCTAGCGCTCAGCGTAAGCTGATTGAGCGGCGGGATAGTGCCCGTGCTGCGCTCCAGATAATTGGCATACTGATCAAGCTCTCGAGTCCGGTTAAAACCAGATTGAACCCAGCGCTTAAAAGCAGAGTCAGCAAATGCCTGACCTAGCGGACTGCTGCGCTCGCTTGCTTTTACCTCAGTGGACAACTCAGGTAGCGGTCGGATAAAAGTCGAATCACTATTTGGTGACTGACAAGCACTTAAGACGCCGACCAATCCCAACCCCAAGCAAACTGCTTTAAAGCGCATCAGCATATATCCAAGAAAAAACTCAGCTTATCAATCACTGCTCAGCTTGTCTGTAAATCAGCTGAAACTTGGGTTGCGGTTTGGTTGGCGTCATCAAGATAGGCCATATTGTGCTAATCTTATCGCCTTAAAATTTACTGCAGCGGACTCATTTGTTTGCTGGTTTTAAGTTTTTTCTAGCTTACTCATGCCCAATTCAGGATGCACTATGGCAAGTCCCGACTTCCAGTATCGTTTTGCCCGCACCTCGATGCAGAGGGCCAGTGTGCGCAAGGGATTTTGGCAGACGGTTAATCTTGATCCTTGGTTGATGCTGTTTCTGACCATCTTGACCGGTATGGGCCTGCTGATTTTGTATAGCGCGTCAGGGTCCGATCTGGTTCGTGTTGAGCGTCAAGCCATCAGCTTTCTGCTTGCTTACACCCTACTAATCGTCATGGCGCAGATACCGCCAGGCTTTTATAAGCTGATCTCCCCTTTTGTCTATGTAGTTGGCCTGCTGCTTTTAGTTGCCGTCATGCTGTTTGGTGAAGTGCGCATGGGTGCTCAGCGTTGGATCAAAGTGCCGGGCATCGGCAGCGCTCAGCCCTCAGAGTTCATGAAACTTGGCATGCCCATGATGCTGGCTTGGTTTCTCTCCATCCGCACCCTACCACCGAGCCTCAGCACCATCGCCTTTACGCTGGCGATGATGCTTGTCCCGATCCTTTTGATCGCAGAACAGCCAGACCTTGGCAGCAGCTTACTGGTACTCTCAAGCGGTCTGTTCGTGCTTTTTTTAGCCGGTCTGTCATGGCGATTGATCCTAGGGGCATTTGTCGCGGTTGCCGCTTTTGTGCCGATCGCATGGAAGTTCCTGCTGCACGATTATCAGCGCGGACGCGTCATGACTCTGCTTAACCCTGAGGCTGATATCTTGGGTGCAGGCTGGAACATCATGCAGTCCAAAACCGCGATCGGCTCAGGCGGGCTCAGCGGCAAAGGTTACTTTGAGGGCACTCAATCTCATTTGCACTTCTTACCTGAAGGCCATACTGACTTTGTGATCGCCGCCTTCTCTGAAGAATTCGGATTTTTGGGCGTACTGATCCTGATGGCGCTTTACATCGCCCTGGTCGTCCGCTGTATGCAAATCGCCCTCATGAGCCGCCTCACCTACAACCGTTTGCTCGCAGGCGCGATCGGTATGTCATTTTTTGTTTATGTCTTCGTCAACATGGGCATGGTCAGCGGTATCCTCCCCGTGGTTGGGGTGCCACTACCATTTGTCAGCTACGGAGGCACAGCGGTGATCATTTTGATGGCGGGCTTCGGCCTAGTTATGTCAGTCTACGGACATCGCCGATAAAACTAACTGCTTTGGCAAATGCCCACCATTGCAGACATTTACCTAACGGATAAAACCCAACTTATGATCACACTTAAAGCGGTAAGATCGATTGGAGCGCTGGTAAGCGGCGCGCTACTCATGTTCAGCGCGACCTTTGCGCAAGCCAACCGGGTCACCTCCGATCCAGCCTACCCCTCTTTTAAGCAAGACATGGTCGCTAACCACGGTTTCAATTCAGCTGCGCTAGATGAGCTGTTTGAACAGGTGGACTATAAAACCAACATCCTTGAAATCATGTCGCGCCCCGGCGAATCTAAACCCTGGTACGCCTACCGCGATATGATCATCAATCAAAACCGCATCAATCTGGGTCGCCGCTTCGCTAGCGACTACGCAGATACCTTGAGGCGCGCTGAGCAAACCTACGGTGTTCCAGGCGACGTGATCTTGGGTATCCTGGGTGTTGAGACGGTTTATGGCACCAACAAAGGGTCATTTTTGGCCATTGAAGCACTGACCACGCTTGCCTTTGGGTTTGAGCGTCGCTCTGAGTTCTTCACGAACGAGCTAAAAGAGCTGCTGATTTTGTCACGTGAGATGAACATCAACCCGCTTCGCATCAAAAGCTCTTATGCAGGCGCGATCGGTTACCCTCAGTTCATGCCCAGTAGCTACCGCAAGTGGGCGGTTGATTTCGATGGTAGCGGTGAGATTAGCCTGAACAACTCACCCGTCGATGCCATCGGTTCCATTGCCAACTATCTCAAACAACACGGCTGGCAGCCCGGTGTTCCGGTTGGGTACCCAGCGACTTATCGCGGCTCGAACCCTGATTCGGTTATCACTGAGGATTTGACTCAGCTCAGACCTGCTCAGTTTTTCAGCCTATCAGGACTAACCGCTAACGTACCACTCAATCCCGATACTCTGGTAGCTGGTGTCATGCTTGAAGACAACAGTGGCCCGGCGTATTGGCTGACGACTTATAACTACCATGTCATCACCACTTATAACCGTAGCCGTAAATACGCCTCAGCAGTATGGCGTTTAGGGCAACTGGTCTCTCAATAACTTCCGCTCATCGGCACCAACCCTTGTAATTGAGCCTTAGAGCTTGTTACTATCGCTGAGTTAAACAAATTTAGTACAAAGAAGCGCTTATGATCACTTTAGTCAAACGCAAGGTTTTCGCTCCGTTACTGCTTGTTACGGCTGCGCTTGTACCCGTTAGCGGAATCTGCGCCGATACTGGTAGTTCAAGCTCTTTGTTTGGCGCGGCGGATCGTTATAGCGCTATTCAAAAACTCATCGCTGGAAATGACCACCGTGCTGGTGTTGCGGCGGGTTCAGCAACGCGATCTTTTATGCGTCAGGAATCTGTTGCTGAGGTTCAGCCTAAGTCAGCCGCCACTCCCTTCAACGGATTGGCTCGCTTAGCTTCAGCCGTATCACAGCAAGGCGCGCAAACCGGTCTAACCGCTATCGCTAAAAAGAGCCCAAAAAACACGGACTCTAAACTGTGGGCACTTCATAAAAACCTACCTCAATCGAGCCTGATTAAGATCACCAACGAAGCCAACGGTCAGAGCATTATCGTTGAGGTTCAAGGTCAATTGCCCGCCAACACCCAAAACGTGGTTGAGCTCAGCCCAGAGGCATTTGCTGCTGCTGGCCTACAAACCTCATCTAAAGTTCGTGTGGAACAGGTCATCATGCCCTGATCTTCTAAGATCAAAAAACCAGACTTAGCGTCTGGTTTTTTTGTGCCGCCAATTAAGTCGCTTAAATCAATCTTCCTCGCCAATCTCAAAAGCACAGCTCAAAGCTTGGTCGATGGTCAGTACGCCATAGACGGTCATGCCGTTGGGAAGTTTTTTAACCACATGCCCGTCTTGTTGTTTCTTGAGCAGATTGGCTTGAGGCACGATCGCAATGGTAAAACCATGCTTAGCCGCTTCACTAAGCCGCTCCATGCCGTTTTGAACTGGCCTTACCTCACCTGACAAACCAACCTCACCAAACACGGCAAGTTTGCTGCTAAGCGGCTTACCTTTAAGGCTTGAAGCGCAGGCGATCACTGCTGCCAAATCTGATCCGGTCTCACTGAGCTTAACCCCGCCCACGACATTGATGTACACGTCTTGACCCTGCATCTGCATACCGCCATGACGGTGCATCACAGCCAGTAACATATTTAGACGCTGCGCATCTAGCCCCAGCGCCACTCGCCTGCCTGGGCCACCTGCTGAGTCGACCAGCGCCTGCACTTCGACCAAAAAAGGTCGAGTTCCCTCTTTTGACACCATGACCACGCTACCGGAAACCTGCTTGGCCTGACGGTTCAAGAATATAGCCGAAGGGTTAGACACTTCTTTTAAACCCGTATCGCTCATGGCAAATACGCCCAGCTCATTGACTGCGCCAAAGCGGTTTTTAATTGCGCGGATCATCCGGTAGCGTGAGTCAAGCGTGCCGTCGAAGTACAAAACCGCATCAACCATGTGCTCAAGCACGCGAGGCCCCGCGAGGGAGCCCTCTTTGGTGACATGCCCAACAAGCAGCAATGTGGTCCCGGTTTGCTTGGCCAAACGGGTCAATATTGCCGCAGACTCACGCACCTGAGACACGCTACCAGGGGCCGAAGTAACCTGTTCGGTATAAATCGTCTGGATTGAGTCAATCACGGCGATCGCCGGTTGCTCTTTGCGAAGCACTGATGCGATGGTCTCTACCTGAGTTTCACTCATGACCTGAAGGCCATGAACCGGTAGACCTAAGCGCCGTGCCCGCATCGCTACCTGAGCAAGGGACTCCTCGCCGGTCACGTAAATTGCGCTACCTGTAGCCGTATCGGAGCTGGCCATGAGGGTGGAGACTTGAAGCAGTAACGTTGATTTGCCAATCCCTGGGTCGCCGCCGATCAGCACCACTGAGCCTGCCACAAGTCCGCCGCCCAGCACACGATCAAACTCACTTAGACCAGTGGTGTAGCGTGCATGGTGCTGATCTTCAACTTCGCTAAGCGTAACCAAAGATTGAGAACTACCGGCATAGCCGGTACTGGAGGGTTTTTTATTGTGGTGCGGCATCGCTGCTTCAACTGGCTGCTCCACCAGCGAATTCCACTCACCGCAATCACTGCACTGCCCGCCCCATTTACCATGAAGTGCACCGCAGGACTGACAAACAAAAGCAGTTTTGGCTTTAGCCATGACAACTCTTTGAGACGGTGTGCCGGTTACGCCACAAAGTCTTCACCCAAGTAAACCTGCTTAACCAAGTCGTTGGAGAGGATCTCTGTTGGAGTTCCGCTAGCGATGACATTTCCCTCAGAAACGATATAAGAGCGATCACAAATCGCGAGGGTGTCACGCACGTTATGGTCAGTGATCAGCACACCGATCCCACGCGCTTTCAAGCCCATGATGATGTGCTTGATGTCCGCAACCGAAATTGGATCGACGCCGGCAAAGGGCTCATCGAGCAAGATAAAGGTCGGATTAGCAGCCAAAGCCCGCGCAATCTCGCAGCGGCGACGCTCGCCGCCTGAGACACTCATGCCCAGCGACTTGCGTATCGGTTGTAGGTTAAATTCATCGAGCAAGCCCTCAAGGGCTTTTTTGCGGCCAGCGCTATCCAGATCGTCACGGAGCTCTAAGATCGAGAGGATGTTCTTCTCAACACTGAGTTTGCGAAAGATCGATGCTTCTTGAGGCAGATAACCAATTCCTTGCTTGGCGCGTTTGTGCATCGCTAGATCGCTGATATCTTCGTCGTTCAGCGCAATCGAGCCTTTGTCCATACTGACCAAGCCCACCAACATATAAAAACTGGTGGTCTTACCCGCGCCGTTTGGACCCAACAGACCCACAATCTCAGCGTTGTTTAGCTTGAACGAGACATCTTGGACCACCCAGCGTTTGCCATAACGCTTCGCTAGGTTTTTGATGCAAAGGGTGCTCGGAGCAATCTCGCTCACCGGGAGACGCCAGGCAAGATACCCGAGCTGCGGCGAGAGCTGCTGGGCGGCAAAATCAACTCAACCTGTTCAGAACCTTTGCCTTTTGCTGCCTTAAAATCACCCTCATCAAGTCCGTAACTGATCGTCTCACCAGTGATGCTAGCACCTTGCTGAGTAAGCTTAGCGTTGCCAATCAACTCAACCACCCCTTGATCGGCGCGGTAAACCAGTTGATTGGCTCGTCCCGTACTCAGACCATCGCCTGCTTTGAGCTGCTGCGAGACGGTCACTGGTGACCCAGAAGCCGTCACTTTTTGGATACTGCCATCGCCGCTTAAGGTGATAACCACACGATCAGCCTTGATGTTGAGCGTGCCTTGCACCAGCCTGACCGAACCCACATAGGTGATGATCCCAGACTTTTGGTTAAATTCAGCCGTGTTAGCATTTAACTTGATGGGCTGATTGGCGTCTGAAGGCAGCGCGAAACTGCTGAGCGGTAGTGAAAAAACCAGCCCCACGCTCACGGCAAAACCCAATTTACGGACGATAGTTAGCAGAGATGTCATTGAATTGATAGATTCCTGAATTAAGATCAGCACTCAGTGATTTTACTCTGAGTGCGCCAGCTGGCAAGGTAACATCGACCGGTGAATCCGAATTAATCGTATTGGTCAGCGTGTTGGCAGTCATGTTGTTGGTTTCAAGACGGGTTAATCCGCCCGAAAGAGGCGAGCTCCCCTTTTTTTCTTCATGTTGAACGCTAACGCGGCCAACCAATTCCAGCTCTCCGCTCGGCTGATCATAAATCGCGCTGGGTGCCTGCATCGCCGTTTGGGTTCCCGCCTCATCACCATACATAACCGCATCAAGACCCTCAAGATCGTAACGGTCAGATCCTACCTTACTACTTAAGGTTTCAGCATTAGCGGAGAGTGTCAGATTGCCCAGTTCACTAACCTGCTTAAGACCAATTTGGTGGGCACTAAAAGCTAAGCCGTCTTTGATTGAGGAGCCTGCCATCAGGGGTTTGTGCTGAACTCGGTAGGCGTAAACCGCTATCAACAACACGATCAAACCGATGATGTATAAAAGCCGCGTCGACATAGTTTATGAACCCATCTTGGCCAAACCAGATACCGCAGTATAGCGCTCAATAAAGCCATCGTATTCACCGCGAGCGCGCAGGATCAAATCGCAAAAGTCCCGCACCGCTCCGTGTCCGCCAGTAAAAGCTGAAACCCAGTCTGCTCGCGCAACAACTTCTGAGTGCGCATCGTGAGGGCAAGCGCTCAAACTAACCTGCAGCAAGGCGCTCAAATCAGGCAGATCATCCCCCATGTAGGCACACTGATCAAAACTTAAGTTAAGCTGATCCAGCATTTCGCTCAGCGCAGCGCCTTTATCCTCCCGTCCTTGGATAACTTCGGTGATGCCCAACATATCCGCGCGCGCCTGCACCATCGGACTGTTCCGCCCGGTGATGATCGCAGTTCGCACGCCCACCCTTTGAAGCAGCTTAATCCCCAGACCATCTTTAACATTAAATGTCTTAGTTTCCACTCCCTCGGCGTCGAAGCTGAGCGAACCTGGTGTCATCACACCATCAACGTCAAGCACCAAAATCTTGAGCTTAAGCGCCTGATCTTTAGTTATCGTCGTCATAGGTCTCTCCCTGATTGATGGGTCATACCGACAATCCGGCGCGTATCATGTCTTGCAAGGTCACGGCTCCAGATATCAGCTGAGTGTCGGGGTGGATCACCACCAACTGGTTAATCTTGGCTTGTTTCATGCGCTCAAGCGCATCGCTTGCCAGCATCGAATCGCTCACCGTCATGGGCTCAGAGGTCATCACATCTATCAGGGTCAGTTGATCAAAAGCATTGCCGGACTTAGCGTGCGCGGCGATAGCACGGCGCAGGTCGCCATCAGTAAAGACGCCGCGAAGTTGATCGGGCGCGCCCACTTCAGTCACCACCACCATACCCATTTGCTTGGCGGTCATCTCAGGCAGCACATCAAGCAATTTGGCTGTGGTCGGAGCCAAGGCCAAATCTTCGATCGGGTGCATCAGATCACTTACGCGTAACAGCAGTTTTTTTCCTAAGGCCCCAGCTGGGTGTGACAGCGCAAAGTCTTCAGGAGTAAAGTCACGAGCCTCAAGTAGCGCCACCGCGATTGCATCACCTAGAGCCAGTGTGGCGGTCGAGCTGGTCGTCGGAGCCAACTTAAGCGGGCAAGCCTCAGCACTTAAGCCAAGCTTAAGCACCACCTGAGCGGCAGCCGGAATCTTGCCTTGTTCCGTGCGACTGATTGATATCAGTGGAATCTGCAAGCGCTTGACCACCGGCAGCAACATCGATATCTCATCTGAGTCACCCGAGTTGGAGATGGCAAGCAACACGTCTCCTCGAACTAACATCCCCAGATCACCATGCCCAGCTTCACCCGGGTGCATGAAAAAAGAAGGGGTGCCAGTTGAGGCAAATGTCGCCGCTATCTTACGTCCCACGTGACCAGATTTACCCATACCGGTGACAACTACTCGGCCTTGGCAAGCAAGGATTAACTCACAGGCCTCAGTAAAGGTGTCACCTTCGAGCTGGAGCTTGAGCTCCTCTAAACCCCTTATCTCAGTGTTCAGGGTGTTTTTAGCTGACTGTAAAAAATCAATGGGCATAATTATCTATAGTTATCTGCTTGGGCAAGCCCAAGGCGCGCGCAGGTGAATCAGTGTCACCCACGCCCAGTCTAAAGCTCAGTAGTTACCGGTGTTGCCTGCGTTGTCGTCATCGATCGGGGCATTGAAATTAGGATCTTTAGGCGTGTCTTGATTGAACCCTCGACCGGTGTTACCGCCAGCAGAGTCAAACCCACGATCTTGGCTAAATCCACGATCTTGATTAAAGCCGCGCGATGGGTAGCTACGATCTTGATTGCGATCCTGTTGACCAAACCCGCGATTATCAAACGATGAGCGAGTTCCAAATTGCGTGCGCTCTGTGCTGTATCCACCCGTTGATCCCGATGCAGGACCTGATCCGCGAGGATTGCGTGAAGGAACAACCGTTGAGATCGCATGCTTATAAACCATCTGAGAGACGGTATTTTTAAGCAGCACCACATACTGATCGAAGGATTCAATCTGTCCTTGGAGCTTGATGCCGTTGACCAAAAAGATCGACACGGGAATGCGATCTTTTCGCAATGAATTTAAAAAGGGATCTTGAAGTGTTTGACCTTTTGACATGAGTTACTCCTGCTAGCACCTAGCTGTCGTCAAATTAAAATATTTGCCGTTAAAATTGATACAGACCTAAAAGGTAAAAAAATATTCAGTCAAATTATTATCTGAATAAGATTCAGTACTGTAGCAACTGCCCAATTAAACGCTGTGACTTTTTTTGATTTCGTTCATGAGAGCTGTAGTTTTATGGTAACACCGCACCCCCAAATCCCGCTCAAATCGCCTAATCCAAGTGTATTGCCGCTTGGCCAGTTGCCTGGTCGCAAACAAAGTTTTTTGTTTTAAGTTAATCACAGCAGAATCAGACGCACTGCTCAAAGTTTGATCAGGCTCCATCACCAAATCAGGATTGGCCTCTAGCGCCTCAATCACCTGTCGATAACCCACTGCTTTAGACCAAGTGTGTCGATCATGATCGGGGTAAAGAGCCAAAAGTCCCTTCACCTCGTCCAGCAGACCCATTTGCCACATGACCTCAAGCCTAACCTCGATTCGTTCATGCAACCAAGCCCGATCAGGGGTCAACGCCGTGGTCGTCCACAGATTTCCCATCTTAAGGGTCTTGCCACTCTGCAAATCACTCAAAGGACGGGCGGTCATTTCAAACACCTCAAGTGCACGGAGGATTCGCTGGGTGTCAGTGGACTTGAGTTTCGCTGCGCTCACAGGGTCGATCAGTGCCAACTTGGCATGCATCGCCTCCACACCCTTTAGCGCTAGCTGATCAGTCAAATGACCACGAATGTGAGGGTCGCTTGGCGGCAAGGGATCAAGTCCCTGAAACAACGCCTTAAAATACCTGTCTCTTATACACATCTGACGCT
>CAJXOR010000039.1 GCA_913057715.1 uncultured Moraxellaceae bacterium | reverse complement strand
GAGATCATGCCTAGTCTCGTGGGCTCGGAGATGTGTATAAGAGACAGGAGCAAAAGGAGCAGGGTGACCAAAAAGCGCTAAAGCTGGCTGAGCAGCAGTATGACTCAGCCACCTGCATGACCGAGCAGATCGGCGCGCTCAAAGCGCTGGTGTGGTATGGCTCAAGCGATCAGGCTGCGCCGAAACTTGAGCACTTTTTTAGTGAGTTCTCAGAGCACTCACTGGTGATCGACAGCTGGTTTGCGGTTCAGGCAAGCGCACCTGAGGCTGGAGTGGATACGCTTAAAAGCCTAAGCGCGCATGAGAGCTTCACTTGGTTTAACCCCAACCGCGCCCGCTCAGTGGCAAGCTCGGTTGCCGCCAGACCCATGCTGCTTTGGAGTGAGGAGGGCGCCGACTTCTTGCTGGACGCGGTCAAGCTGCTCGATAGTGAAAACCCGATCTTGGCTTCACGCATGGTGCAAGCCTTTGCCCGTTGGTACACGCTGGCTGAGCCGCTCAAATCCATGATCAAGGGCAAGCTTGAGGCGGCACAAAACGAGTTCAAATCTAAAGCGGTACGTGAAAACGTGCAGAACATGATCTCTAAAAACTAAGCTAGCCTTGAGATAAACCTGCGATCTACTCGCAGGTTTTTTTATGCTTTATCTCCCCGTTGGCAGCCCAATCTGAAGGTTTAACTGCTAGGATATTTGCGTTGCTTAAGGGCAGGCGCACGCAGGGCTAGTCGATGCTACTGAAAGTGGCATGTGCTTATTTCACAGCCAACCTTGGTTGAAACCCAGCCGTGAATCTGCACCAACGTGATCGGCGCGGCGCAAGTCACCGCTCAAAGGTCACTCAATCAGCGACACACAACAGATGACGACACAGGATCAAGATCATGGCGGTAAATTTCCCCACGCAACCAGCGCTTCACTCCATACAGGGCGCGCGCGTATCCACAGTTAAAGCCGGTGTTCGCTACCCCGATCGCGATGATCTGGTGCTGATCGAGCTGTGCGAGAGTGCGGTTTCAGCCGTGGTCACCACCACCAACGCCTTTGCTGCAGCGCCGGTTCAACTGCTCAGGGAGTTTGCTGCTGGCAAGCAGAGTCACAGCCCGCGGTTTCTGGTCACCAACACTGGAAATGCCAACGCTGGCACCGGCGCGCAAGGTTTAAAAGCAGCGCGTTCGGTGTGTGCACAAGTCGCTAAGCTTGGCGGCTGCGAGGTGGATCAAGTGTGGGCATTTTCCACCGGAGTGATCGGCGAGCAGTTAGCGGCGGATCGGATCTGCGCAGCGCTGCCAGCGGCTTTAGAGGGGTTGGGTGCGGACTGGTCGCGGGCAGCCAGCGGGATCATGACCACCGACACATTGCCAAAAGCGATCAGACGTCAGGTTCGAGTCGGCGGTGAGATCGTGACGATCATCGGGCTGTGCAAAGGCTCTGGCATGATCCGCCCGAACATGGCGACGATGCTGGGTTACCTGATCACAGACGCTAAGCTTAGCGCTGCGGGCGTAGATGAGATGCTTAAGGCTGGGGTAGCGCAAAGTTTTAACCGGATCACGGTCGATGGGGATACCTCAACCAACGACTGCTGCACGCTGAGCGCCACCGGGCAGGTGGGAGGCTTGATCGAGCCGGGAAGTGAGGAGTTTACCTTACTTCAAACTGAAGTGAGCGCGGCGCTGCTGGAGCTTGCGCAGTTGATCGTGCGCGACGGTGAGGGTGCGACCAAGTTTGTGACTGTGGAAGTGTCAGGCGGCAACACAACCGATGAGGCGGCAAAGGTGGCCTATGCGGTGGCGCACTCACCGCTGGTAAAAACTGCGCTGTTCGCCAGTGACCCGAACTGGGGCCGCCTGCTTGCGGCAGTAGGTTATGCTGGTGTCGATAACCTCGATGTCTCGAAGATCTCGGTGACCGTGAGTGGCGTGGCCCTGCTTAAGGACGGAGAACCAGCGGAGGGTTACACTGAGGAGGCGGGTCAGGCGGTGTTTAGCGAACCTGAGATCGTCATACAGATTGATCTGGCACGAGGCGCGGCGATGGATCGGGTTTACACCTGTGATCTGAGTTATGACTATGTGAAGATCAACGCAGATTATCGCAGCTAATCGTTGAGTGGTTTGCTGGACAAGCACTGATTATGGATTGAGTAAAATGTCCACTAAACCACTCCTACTGCTGGCATGATCTTTTATCTGTTATTGATTGGTTCATGGCTGGCTTAGCGAGAGTTAAAGAGCTTAGCGATTGATTGAAATTTAAGTGCTTGAATTAGCCTTGTGTTCTATGAAGCTAAACCCAAAGAGAATTAAGGAGAAAAGTATGTACACCATCCTCGATACAAACAAAACCTTTGATGAGGCTTCAGCCGATCTTGAGGCAGCTGTTAAAAACAACAATTTTGGTGTTTTGCATGTCCACAACTTAGCAGAGACACTGCGCTCTAAGGGCATCGACTTTGCAGAGGAGTGCAAGGTGTTTGAAGTGTGCAACCCGCTTCAGGCTTCAAAGGTCATGGCGATCGATATACAGCTCAATATGGCGCTACCCTGCCGGATATCTGTTTACACCGAGGAGGGTCAAACTAAGATCGGGTATATCAAGCCGGTAGAGATGCTAAGCGGCCTGTCGTCTGATCCAGCGCTGCACGAGATAGCAGGTGAAGTTGAGGTGTCGATAAAGCAGATATTGAGCGAAGCGTGTTAGTTGCTATCAATACAAACCATCGAACAATTTATCTCAAACAAGGTTTAGATTACAGAGTGACTTGATCAAATTCTTGAATCTGTGTCTGAGTATTTTGAGTAAATTTTTTTTAAGTATGATATGACTGAATGATCTTAAATTTACTCCTACTTATGTATTTTTTTATTTAAAGTGGGTATCCAATAACACTATATAGATAAACCATGCGCTATAGATGGTTTTGGATCGGATGTAGACATGTGGCCCCAGATATAACTACTTGAAGATCAGCGTGGATTATTTGAGTTAATAAATAGAATTACCAATTGAATTTAAGCAGGAACACTGATAAATTAATCAAACATAATAAAATTAGTTGAAATTAAGATGGATCTGAAAAAATTACGTAGCAAAATAAATAAAGATAAATTAGAAGCAGATTGTGATTTTCCTGAAAATAAATCTATATTTTCAAGTCTGAAATCTGTGAAATTCGATTCAGTCTTATCAAACCATTGGCCTAAAATTGAAAGTCATCTACTACCTAGGCTTATTAATTTAACAGAAGTTGGTCTAAAAAATGACGATAGTCTGGGTTTGGTTTTTGTAAAAGCTTATGAGTTTTTACCTGCCCCAATACGGTTACTTACTGATAGGCAGAAGTTTGTTGATTACTGTTTAAGTCACAGAGAAACAATACTATCCAAGGTTGATGATTATAAAGTAAAAAATAATTTGGAAACTGGTAATGCTCCAGAGAACACTGTAGAAATTGTTGCATTTTATGATGAAGAAAAGTTACAGGCAATTGATCATATTGTATCAATTACTAATAAAGATTGTCCGGAGTGTGCTGAAACAATAAAATTTGCTGCAATAAAATGCAGATTTTGTGGTTACATATACGTTTAAATAATTTATAAAGAGATATATTCATGCCATGGTATAAGTTTTTATTCGGTGGATTAATTGGTTTTGCAATTTTTGGCCCAATTGGTTCAGCCCTATTAATTGGAGCAATTTACTATTTTCAAAAAAATAAGGGAAAGAGTCAAATAACATCAGACTTGAATGATGATATAAATATTTTTTTACATTATTACTTTTCTATATTAGCGAAAGTTGCAAAGTCTGATGGCAGAGTTTCTAAGGAAGAAATTGATTTTTTGACTGATCATATGATCGAGCTCAGTCTAAGTAAGAATAATATAGCGATTGCGAAAAAATCTTTCAAAGAGTCGTTAGAAAACACCTTATCAGTATATGACTATGCCAAAAAATTTGCAGAGTATTCTGATATTGATGGAAGGGAAATTATTTATTTAGCCATATGGGAGGTTGTTCTTTCTGATGGAGTAATTCATGAAAATGAACTTACTATTCTTAAAAATATTCCTAGTCACCTTAAAATAAGTGCTGGTTCTTTTGAGAGATTGAGTGCAGAGTTTATCGGTAATCAATCTGGGAGTTATGATGATACTTTAGAATTGAGTTACGGCATACTTGGTTGCAGTAAAGATGATTCTGATAAAGAGATTAAGTTAAAATTTAGAAGAGCAATGGCTTCATATCATACTGATAAGTTGGAGTCTAAAGAGCTTCCTGAAGCAATTATGATCTACGCTAAACAGCATACTCAAAAATTAACTGAAGCTTATGATATTATAAAAAAATCGAGAGGGTTTTAAAAATTTAATTTAAAATATCTTTTTTTAATTTTTAAAATTTATCTAGCCATCATAATAATTATTAATTAGTTGTATAAGCCCACTGTTATAAAATCATATCAATTTAAATTTCATATAACCTTTTCTTAGCTTCTTTGCGTTCAGTGATTAATGTGGTGATGGAGTCGTCAGTACTTTTTTAAATTTTAAGTATTAAGTATTAAGAAGCACAATCAGCTAAGCTTGCGCTCCAACTCAAGCAGAAGTTTCAGCTCATGGCACTCAAAGCCACCATTTATAAGTGTGATCTGACCATAGCGGATATGGATCGCCACTACTACGTCGATCAAAGCTTGACCATAGCGCGGCACCCCTCGGAGACCGACGAGCGCTTACTGGTGCGTTTGCTGAGCTTCGCCCGCTTTGCCAGCCTTGAGCCTGAGTTTACTAAAGATCTGTTTGATACCGATGAACCTGCGATCTGGTCGAAAGACTTAACCGGCGCTCTTAAACTTTGGATCGAGCTGGGTCACCCAGACGAGAGCAAAGTCCGTAAGGCTTGCAATAGGGTCGAGCAGGTGGCGATCGTCACTTACTCTCATGCTACCCATGTCTGGTGGAAGCAAAACCAAAGCAAATTCACCCAATTCAAAAACCTAAGTGTCCTGCACTTGCCCTCAAGTGCAGTGCAAGAGCTTGCTGCGCAGATGAGCCGAGGCATGGAGCTTCAGATAAATGTCCAAGATGGTGACTGGAGCGTGTCGCTCGGCGGCGATCCGCTGCAGGTGGACTGGGAAGTGCTAAAAGTCTGAGCTGGCTTTACATCAATCAGTGCCAAGTTGAATTGCATCAGCGGCTAAGTTGACTGATTTTAAGATGATGAGCGCGACTATTTGTGTGCTTAGTCTCTTGTGCTTAGTCACCCAGATTATCAATCCATTATTTACAAGCTCATGTAAGGAGCTGAGCTGTTCTGGTTCACTGTACTTTGAAGGTGGACATTTGATTACAGCTTTCAGCATCAAATCAGTTACTGGATCGAGCGAGCTTGTGCCTTAGCGGCAATAATCATACGCGCGAGTAAACTTATCGAACGATCAAGCGCCTCCTCGCAGGTTATCTTATTGATACTAAAAGGAGCGGTTGGCGCTTGGCTGACTGGATCAAAACAAGGATAAGTGAGATGAAGAAAACCAAACTGATACTGATCGTAGTGGTGATCCTGGTGATAGGGGTGCTCGGCGGTAGGCTTTGGTCTTATATGAGCAAGCCTGAAGTAGTGCAGCGACCTGTGGTGACTTTTGAGAACATGGGGCACTTGGTGTCGCTCAAGATGAACTACTCAGACGTGCTTGAGTACACCAAAAAGCGCACTCAAGACATACCGATCACGCCGTTTGATCTGGTGCTAGGCAGCACGAGGGTGCTTCTGATCGCGCGAGGTGACTGCAGTATCGCAACTGATCTGCGCGAGGTTCAGTACGCGCAGATCAACCCTGAAACCAAACAAGTCACCTTGAGCGTGCCGCTGCCTGCTCCTTTGACTGTGCGAATCAACCACGACCCTAAAGACCAAGGTGGATCTTACCTCTATAACATCACCAAACAAGGGATTGAGCCGCTGTTACCAGACTCTAGCAATCAAAAAGCAGCGATTGATGAGGTGTTCTCTAAAGCGGAAGCCAACATACGTGCGGCTTGCAGTACGCCCGAGGTGATCGATCAGGCCAAAACCAATACGGTTCAAGTGCTTGAGGGCATGTTTGATGCGGTGGGTTGGCAAGCGGCGATTGAGTGGCAAGAGCCAGCTGCTGGTTAACTTTTTAGGCGGAGTTGATCTTTAGTATTAGAGCCGCTGGGGTTGTTCGTTATGTGATCTTAAGACGACCCTAAGCGGTATTTAATTTGCCTCGATTTAACCTAGCGATGAGACTGATCGGGGCTAATTGATGGACAGCAATTGCCCCAAACCCAGAATCGATTGCCGGTTCGTCCACTGATGGCATTTGGCTAAAAAACTAAAACAGGGCTTCTAGCCGTAACAGCCCGCTCGGTTCATGGCTTATGTCTTCACGCTCGTTGTTGAAGTAGTTCAGATCAGCCTGCACAAAAAACCACTCCCGCAAAAAAGGTTGTCGCCAAGAAGTGTAGGGGCCATATGCGTTGAGCTTTGCCTCGCCCGAATCCACATAGCCGCCTTGATACAGTCCGTATTGAAAGCGGTGGTTTTGAAAAAACTGGTGCTGGCGAAACAAGCGATTGCTCAGGCGCATATCGTCTGACTCTTCATCGCTGGAGGTGATCTTGAGTTGGTCGGCGATCAGTGCGAGACCTGGCGGGGCATGCGCGAGTTCAAGGTTGGTTTGCAGGTACTCCCCGCTTTGCGCCCCATAGCGGTAAATTTGCGCGGCGTAAAAGTTAAAATCTTCAGGTAGCTCAAAACTGCGATCAAGCTTCAATCTGACGTAGGGATCATCACCAGAGCGTAAGCCGACGTCCAGATCGCTGTCAAAGGGCAGGTTGTCGGTCAGTGCGGAGATACGCAGGGCAACTGAGTTGTTTTCCTCGCGGGTTTGTTTGAGCGTCAGGCTCCTTTGGGTGTCATCTAGCGCGGGATTAGCCGGATCAACCTGATTGCCTAGCTCATCGTCAAGTCGGTCGTCCCCAAACACCAGACTCACCTTGTCTTCAAGCGCTGGCAGCTTAAGTTTGCCGCGAACCCTGACTTTGGTCTGGTAGCCGTCGGTTTCGCTGTAGGCTTGATCCAGTATTAGCCGAAGCGATCCGTAGGCGGATTTGGTTTGGGCATCGCTTTCGAACCAGCTGTTTATCTCGACGGCAGACTCATCGATCAGGGAGTTCAGACCAGTGTGCTTTTTATCCACCCAGCTTAAGTTCGCAGTTTCTTGAGTTAACTTAACACTGCTTCGGCTTGATTGCGCCGGAAGCACACTGGGTGCGGCTGCAAAAAGCCTAGGCAGCGCTGATAGGGAGCGCGGCATGGTTTTAGTGTTGGTTTTACTGCTGGTTGCTGTGTTCTGATCAATCCTGTTGGCTTGAGGCTGACCCTCGGGCTCCTCAATTGAGGAAAATGTCACCACTGGAGGGTCTTGCTTGAAGTTGGTTTGCTCGCCGCTAGAGGCTTGAGCTACGCGAGCTGTTTGTGCTTGCTGGTTCTTATATGGCGCAAGATCGCTTGCACTGCTCCAGCCGTGACTGCTGAGCTCAAGTGGACTAAACAGCTGCCTATCCACGGTTCGCAGCGGCTCGCTCGCTATCGAACCGGTAAGCGCGTCTCTCTGGCTGGCTGGCAGTTGATCGGCCAAAGCCGAAATCGTGCTGATCAGCCCGATTGAGAGGCTAAGCGAGCAGCGGACTAAGTGCTGCGCGCTAAAGTTGAGTGCTGTAAGTGGGTAGGACATAACGACTTTTTGTATCAGTTTTATAGTCAGATCCTGCACGGTTGCGATCCATAAAACCAGTCTCAAATCGGCTGGCACATCAGATTTAAGCCTTAATTGCAGTTTTTTTAAAGCTTCCAGGTGTGGATTTTAGCGATCTAGATAGAACAGGTGATGGCAGGGTGGTTTGGGCGGTGATTCGGCAGTGTGATTTGGTTAATCTGTGCGTAAAAGCTGGCTAAGGGTGACATTTCACTAAAACTTAACCCACAGCTGCACCAAAGTCGGGCAAAATCCGAGGCCAACGAGACCGGATAACGTGGATCATGCAGACTTCAAAAACCCTGATTGGCTCTGAGGAGTGGTGCGCGCTGCCGGAGCTGGGCATCCACGCGGTTAAGGCAAGGGTGGATTCGGGGGCTAAAACCTCATCGATTCATGCGTTTAACATCCAGCCCTTTCGCCGGAACGGAGTGAACTGGGTGTCATTTGAGATTCACCCGCTGCAAAACAACCGCCGGATCGTGATCCGCTGTGAGCGCCCGGTTGCCGATAAGCGACGGGTGAAAAGCTCCAGCGGGATTTCTGAGACGCGCTATGTGGTGCGCTCGCCGATCCGTCTGGGCAGCGAGCTTTGGGAAGTGGAGCTGACGCTGGCTAACCGCGACTCGATGGGGTTTCGCATGTTGCTGGGCCGGGAGGCCATGAACGGTCGGCTGGTGGTCGATCCGTCGCTGAGCTGCACGCTTGGGGACAAAACGGCCGATGAGCTCAAGGAGTTTTACGGCGCGCCTGAGCCGCAAAAGCACGGACTTAAGATCGCGGTGCTCGCCAGCAACGAGAACCTCTACAGCAACCAGCGGCTGCTTGAGGCGGGACGAGAGCGCGGTCACGAGATGGTGTTTTTGGACATCAAGCAGTGCTACATCAAGTTAGATGCGCTTGAGCCTGAGGTGCACTACCGCGGCGGTCGCCTGCTAAACGACATAGATGCGGTACTGACCCGTATCCGCCCCAGCATCACTTACTACGGTACGGCGCTCACCCGTCAGTTTGAAAGCATGGGCGTGCTCACGGCTAACTCCTCAACTGCGATCAATCAGTCACGCGATAAGTTGTTTTCCCTGCAGCTGATGCTCAAAAATGGCATCAATATTCCCACCACTGGTTTTGCCAACTCCCCCATGGATACCGAAGATCTGATCGAGATGGTGGGCGGCGCTCCGCTGATCGTTAAGCTGCTTGAAGGTACGCAGGGCAAGGGCGTGGTACTGGCGGAAACCAAAAAGGCCGCTGAGAGCGTGATCAATGCCTTTAAATCCTTGCGTGCTAATTTGCTGGTGCAAAAGTTCATCAAAGAAGCGGACGGCAAAGACCTGCGTATCTTTGTGATCGACGGCAAAGTAGTGGCCTCGATTGAGCGCACGGCGGCGCCAGGTGAGTTCCGCGCTAACTTGCACATGGGCGGCACCGCTCAGATCGTCAAGATCACCGCGACAGAGAAGGAGCTCGCGATCAAGGCAGCCAAGGCGCTGGGACTTCAAGTGGCTGGTGTGGATATCATCCGCTCTAAATCTGGCCCACTGCTTTTGGAGGTCAACTCATCACCAGGTCTTGAGGGAATCGAGACGGCAACCGGCAAAGACATCGCTGGTATGGTGATCTCATCGATTGAGAAAAAACTGCGCTGGAAGCGTCCGGTGGGCGCGCCAACTGAAGAGAGTTAAATTCAAAATGCCCACCATGAGTGGTTCATCTAGTCAGTCAGTCTGTTGCTGACTTGCTAGATGCTAGAGCGCTTTTGGTTAACTTGTAGCAGCTGAGCGCAGCAGCTTGATTGCGATGATCTTGCTGCCGGGATCATGCTGCACGGGTAGCTCTGCCGCCACCGCCAACTTAAAACCCGCCAAAGATAAGCCTGCGATTAGCTTGTTTTTGCGTCCACGACCCGGATCAACGATCAGCACCTCACAAGTCGGTTTGGCGTGTGCTTCGATAAAGCTTGTGAGTAGTGCCACGTGCTGATCTTCATAGAGCAGATCGCTGCCGATGATCAGATCAAATTTACCCAGCTTAGTCTCAGGTATCGCCCAGTCCACACGAGCATATGGGATCGGTGCGCCTTGGTTGAGCAGGGTGTTTCGGATCAAAAATTGCTCAACCTCGGGGTGGTAGTCGGTCGCTGTGATGTCGGCATGCAGCAGATTAAGTAGCAGACTGGTGAGTGCCATGCCGCAGCCAACCTCGAGGATGCGCAGCCCGCGAGTGTCGTAACTGAGCAGGGTTTGCGCAAGATAAATACTCGAGGGCCAAACCACACCAAATAGCGGCCAAGACGCCGAGCAAATCCCGAGACTGGCCGCCAGGCCAGCCGGATCACTGAACTGCTGACGATCGCGTAGGGTGCATAGGTGGATGTCGTGGATGCCGAGCTCGACGGTTTGATAGCGCACTCGCAGCGGGGGAGTGCTTAACAGATAGTTCAAAGGGTGTTCATGTGAGGGCTTAGCAGCACAAAAGGCGCAGGCAGTTAAGCCACAGCGCAATCAATCAGACTATAGTAAAGCTCAGCTTAAGCAAGCACTCGTGCGTATCCATGAGCTCTCAGTCCTATGACAAATGCCCACAACGCTGGCCTTCACTCCAAAACCTAAAAAAACTGTATTGATGGTGTTTTCTGGGAAATTAGGGATCATGAAATGCTGATGGTTTATGGTATCTTTTGACGCATCGAACCTAGCAAACAAGAGATAAGAGATGAATATGACAACGCCGGTAAAACTGATGCTGATTGGTTTTTTGATGAGCGGCTGCGCCGATAGCGGCGACCCAGAGCAACAAAGCAGTGAAGCACTTGGCGGTGAGGCTGAGTTAAGCCAAGCTAAAAGTAGCGAGACGGCAGATCAGCAAACCGCCTCACTTGAGGAGGGTGGATCAAGCGAGAGTTCTAGCTCAGATGAACAATCCGCTACCGATGCCACACAAAGCGCAGCCCAAGATTCAAGCGACCAGTCAAGTGCAAGCGACAAGCCTCAGCCAAAGCCGATCCAGGGGCTTTGCGGGGCTGATCAAACCACGCACTTTAGCTGTCAGATTGGCGCCAAGCTAGCGTCGGTTTGCTCAACTGGCACTGACGAGCTCAGTTACCGGTTTGGTACCTTGGCTAAGACCGAGCTCAATATCGTATCGCCAGTCCACTACAGCCGCACCAGTTACAGCGGTGGCGGCGAAGGCAGATTACGCTTTAGCCGCGGCGAATATGACTACGTGGTGCACTCAGGGATCTATGCTGGCGATTGGCAGCCAGACGGTACAAGGGGCAAAGTTGAGCGAGCTGGGGTTTACGTGATCCAAGGCGGCAAACAGATCGCCGATCTTGCGTGCGACCCGTATCCCGAATTGGATCTGAACAGTGAGACGTTGCCTGAGCATAAGGTTGAGGAGTTTGTTTACTATGATTAAAGCATCGTAAATCCCTGTCTAACCTAAAGAAGACTGGTTGCCTGCTCATATCATATGGGCAGGATTGCAATAGTAGACGCGGATACTCATGAAAAATATAGCAATAATATTTACAACATTATTTATAATTCTCAGTAGCTTACAGATTTACTCTGTATTTGCAGTCTACCAATATCATGAGCAACATATTATTGATGTCAAAGACCAAAAAAGGGCAGAGCTAAAGAAAAGTGGATTGAGTGATGAGGAGATAGCCGAAGACGTCGATAGTTGGGAATCTTTCTACCGTGAGTGGGAAAATGTCCGAAAACCAAAAGCGTTTTATATTATCAAGACGCTCTTCTTAGACTTGCTGATTTTATCATTTTTACTTGCAGTGGCCTCTTATTATTTCTTTATAGAAAAAAGATTCAGATTGAAGATTGTCTCGTTGATTATATTGATATTTTTAATGGATGCCTTGCAGGTGTTGGTCAGGAGAACCTATCTGTTCATGGACTCTCAGGGGTTCGCGATTTTTAATTCTTTCGATGCCGATCAGCTAAGTTTTAATCCTTATGACCAAGAAGGTTATTTAATGACACCTGATATCGCTTATTGGTTATTCATGAATACACCGACAAATCTTGAAAGTTGCCGTCTTTTAAAAGACAAATCAGGTGAATGCACGGGGACTCTTCTACATATACTGGTTACGCAATCTAATTTAAATAATCCTAGCCAAGAAAAGAAAGAGAGAACATACAATATGCTCAAAAAGGCAATTAAATCGGGTGCTGATGTCAATGAGCCTATGCCGGATAGTAAATTACCACTTATATTTATACCAGTATTGGATAATGATCCTGAGCTTCTGAGTTACCTATTAAGTGCTGGAGCAGACCCCCATCAAAAAATTAACGATCCGGGTGACCCTGATCACGGACAAGACATTTTGTCTTATTTGGATACCAGAAATTATTTAAGAAATGAAGATTACACCGAAATCAAAAAGATACTCAGGGCTGCTCTATCTGAAGATTCTCGCGCTCAGCCATGAATCCAAATCCTAATTTTTCAGCTGCCCTAAATTCCGTCTAATTGGATCAAGCATGATCACCATATTTGTCATCAATTGCCTCGTCGTCACCCTCGCGGTGACGGTTCACTATGAGTTTTTAAGCCTATTAACTCGAGTGTCAAGAAAGATGCGCGGCCCACATCGCCTCCGCATCGTCGCTGGCGTCCTCGGCGCCATGCTCGCGCACTCCATAGAGATCTGGATCTTTGCGCTGGCTTACTATTGGATCAACTTGAGCGGGGGTCATGGCAGCTTGATCGGCAACTTCACTGGCAGCCTGCTGGATTGCGCTTACTTTTCCTTCACCGTGTTCACCACCCTAGGGTTTGGTGATATCGAGCCGACCGGCCCACTGCGCTTTATGGTGGGACTTGAGTCACTAACCGGCTTGCTGCTCATCGCTTGGACTGCCTCCTTTTTGTATTATGAGATGCAGCGCTTTTGGGGCGAGAACAACACCCCGCACTAACTTTAAGATTGATAATTGCCCACTGTTGCTGACCCCAGCATCGACCCTAGCCTATCTACCTGCTTAAGATATTTACTGTGGCAGACGTAGCTTCACACTTGGGTTGAGTGACTTTTTGTGGGCATTTTGCCACGGCTATAAAGTTTAGCTGCGCGCTCAGGTAACCTGTCGGATTAAACGTAACCACTCAAGGATCTCATGACTCCCACCAATGATGATTTGGTTTTTCTGCCGCTGGGCGGGACGGGTGAGATCGGCATGAATCTGAACCTGTACGGCCACGACGACAGCTGGCTGATGGTGGATTGCGGGGTGATGTTTCCTAAACCTGGTCAAACCAAGCCCAGTGCTGGCGCAAACTTAGAGGTTGCGCGCGGGGAGCCTGAGATACAGATGCCAAATCCGGCGTTTATCGAGGCGCGTGCTGAAAAGCTTGCTGGACTGGTGATCACACACGCACATGAAGATCACATCGGTGCGGTGGCCTACCTGTGGCCAAAGCTGCGCTGTCCGGTGTACTGCACCCGCTTTACGGCTGAGGTGCTAAACAAAAAGCTCAGCGAACACGGCTTGGTTGCCAGCGTGCCGGTGATCGTGACTGAAGTCGGCGATCGCGTGCAGATCGGCCGCTTTGAGGTGGAGTTTTTAAACCTCACTCACTCCATACCTGACCCCAACTGTCTCATGATCCGTACACCCATCGGATCTGTGTTTCACACCGGCGACTGGAAACTCGACCCTGATCCGGTGGTTGGCGCAGGTGTGGCTAGGCAGACATTTGAGCGTTTAGGGGAGGAGGGTGTGCTTGCGATGGTGTGCGACTCAACCAACGCAACCGTAGCTGGTCACTCGATATCTGAAGGCCAGCTTTATGCCGGCCTCCACCACTACATCGACAGTGCCCCCGGCCGCGTGGTGGTTGCCTGTTTTGGTAGCAACATCGCACGCTTAGTGACGCTGGCGCGCGTGGCCGCGCAGACTCATCGCTATATGGGTTTGTATGGGCGATCACTAATCACCATGCAGGAGTGCGCAAAACGTGCCGACGTGTGGCCGAGGGAAGCATTGGTAACTGAGGCGGCTCACTTGGGGTACTTGCTTCGATGTGAGGTGCTGGCGGTTGCGACCGGATCACAGGGCGAGCCCTTTGCCGCGCTCAGAAGGCTGGCCTCCGGCACTCACCCGCACCTCGAGCTTGAGGCGGGCGACCGGGTGATCTTTAGCTCGCGCGCGATCCCCGGCAACGAGGAGGCGATCCAAACCCTCATTGATTCGCTCACAGCCCTAGGAGTTGAGGTGGTCACAAGCGAAACCGCGAGCCTACCGATTCATGCCTCCGGCCACCCGGCGGCTGAGGAGCTCAAAACCCTGTATGGCTGGATTAAGCCGCAAATCGCCGTGCCGGTTCACGGAGAAAAGCACCACCTGCGCGCCCACGCTGGCGTAGCCAAGAGCGCGGGTGTGAATCAAAGCCTAGTCGGGCAAAATGGCGATCTGTTCATGCTGCGTCCGGTGCCCGGTATTCGCAGGCGGGCAGCCCCAGTTGGTAGGGTTGGTTGGGTGAAGGGTAAGTTGGTTAAGGTTTGATTGTAGTTTTTGCTTGAGGCCAGCACCTGCACACGGCAGCTAAATTTTTGATCCGCCGACCAGAGTGGCAGTTCTCAGCTTTAGGGCAAACTCACCACCGGTGGCATTTGACTGCCTGAGTTTAATCGTGGTTTTAACTATCCCCAAAGTCGTTGGTGTCTTGCTCAAGTTGTCCTTTTTCGATATCAGCGCTAAAGGGGTCATCGCTGGCGGGGACGCGGTAGGATTCACTCGCCCACTCACCAAGATCGATCAGGCGGCAGCGCTCAGAGCAAAAAGGGCGGGTGGGGTTGCCGCTATAGGCTACTTTTTTACTGCATGTGGGGCAGGCAACTTTTAAACTGGAGGCGGTTTCACTCATATAAGGCTCAGGGTTTGCACTCCCACCAGTTTAACAGGCTCTTTGCTGCCGATCAGCTCCGCGCGCCGCGTGGCTTTATAAAACCGATCTTAGGTGCCTCGCCGATCCTTGAGATTGGGGCGGGTAAAGGTCACCATGCGCTAAGCCTCGCCCAAACCACCGAGCAGTCGATCATCGCGATTGAGAGAACTCGCACCAAGTTTGAGTCCTTTAGTAAACTCGCTTCGGCAACTGACTATCCTAATTTACAGCCGGTTCATGCAGACGCGATCCCGTGGTGTGTGCATGCGCTGCCGCCCAACACTCTGGCTCAGGTTTTTTTGCTTTATCCCAATCCCGAGCGCGCCAACCCCAATCAGCGCTGGCACCGCATGCCTTTTATGGAGTTTTTGCTCTCACGCATTCGAACCGGCGGGCGTCTGACGCTTGCCACTAACGTCGAGAGTTATGCGCATGAGTGTGAACAGTGGCTGTGTGAGATCTGGCAGCTACCCGTGACGATCGCTCCGGTTGATAGAAGAAGCGAACGCACCGCTTTTGAGGTTAAGTATCTGGCGCGCGGGGAGCGCTGCTGGCAGATTGAGGCCACTAAGCCTGAGGGGTATGTGACCCGCTTCGATGATTGGAGTACAGTGAGGTAGTAAAATGCCCACCTAAATCACTTAGCTCTGGGTTGAATCAAGCGCCCTGATTGAGGGTACTTAAGGGGTGTTTTGCAATCGCGCTACCAAAGTCAGTTTGAAGCGCGGGCCTTGACTGCTTAAAATCAGTAAGACTTAAGACATTTGACCCAATTACATGCAACTGATCGACTCGCACTGTCACCTGAACCGCTTAAAACTTGGCGATGAGACTATGGCCAGCGCGCTTGCTTCTGCCAAAGAGGCCGGAGTGGTGCGCCTGATGTCGATCATGTGTGACTTCGATGAGTATGACGAGCTGCAGCGCATCCGCACCGATCATGCGGACTGCGGGATTGAGATCGGGTTGTCGGTTGGCGTGCACCCTTGCGAGGACGCCAAGGTTTTAAACGCGGCCACCACCGAAAAACTGACGATGCTGGCGGATCGGCCTGAGGTATGGGCAATTGGTGAAACCGGGCTCGACTTTTTTCACTCAACTGACTTCAAGGCGGAACAGGAGGCGAGCCTCATCCGTCATATCGAGGTGTCAAACGCGCTTAAAAAACCGCTAGTGATTCATGCCCGTGACGCCAAAGAAGACACACTTAGGGTGCTAAGGGACAACCCGCTTGATGCGGGGATCCTGCACTGTTTTACTGAGGACTGGGATATGGCCGAGCAGCTGCTTGAGATGGGTTTGTTTATCTCGTTTTCCGGTATCGTGAGTTTTAAAAACGCTAAGCAAATCCACGAAGTGGCAACCAAGATCCCGCTTGATCGCATGTTGATCGAAACTGACGCGCCTTATCTTGCACCCACCCCGCACCGCGGTAAGCCCAATCAGCCCAAGTGGGTGGGTGAGGTTGCGCGCGCAATCGGTGATCTGCGCGGGGTGTCGCCTGAGCTGATAGCTTCAAAAAGCACGCAAAACTTCAACCAGCTGATGCGGTTTGGATAAGATGCATTTTGCCACTGAAACCGGCGAGGGCTTAGAAGCCAGAGCGCTTAAGTCTGCGCCGCTGAGCTCGCGCGACCGGCGTAAGGCTCGCCGCCTGTTTCAGATTACCGCAGCGGCAGAGCAGTTAGTGCTAGACGGCGGCGTGTTCGACTTTCGCATGGATACCTTGGCGGAAGCGCTGGGTTTGGCAAAGGGCACTCTGTACCGGTATTTTAAATCCAAAGACGCGCTACTCATGCATCTGATCACCTTGCGTGAAGAAGAGTTGCTGTTGATGCTGAGCAATGCACCAGATGCTGAGACCGCGCTTCGCAGTTGTTATGAAGCGCAAATCAAGGATTTTGCAAAGACGCTGGTTTACCAGCAGATCGAAGAGCAGATTGCTGCCAGTGATCGATCGGTGATCTCAGAGTTTAAGCGTTTATATGAGGTACGCAGGGCAAGGGCGCGCAAGCTGATTGAGCTTTGCGGGGACTACATAACCCAGTGTGAGTCTGAGATGAGCGTACGTGACTTTTTGGGCGGGTCTTTTGCGCTCGTACACGGGTCGGCGACGCTGCTGAACTCCAGTTTTTATCAGCGTTACATGGGTGAGCGTGAGTCACTGAAGCGAGCACTGCTTGAGCAGATCATGGCGCTGCCCAGAGGCTCAAAAGCACCTTTGGTTTCTGGATCGGATCAGCTTTGAGGGCTCAAAATCTCAAGTATGTAAGAGTTCGACTGCTAATCAAGAAAGTCCAACTGATTTGAGTCAATACGCTCCAAGCGGTCATTTGGAATAGTGACTACCTCCGATTCGCAACTTCTGAGAGCTCTTAAAGGGTCAGTAAGCTTAGGGGGCTATCTCAGCAAGATTTGGCGATGCGCTGTGCAACCTTTGCTTGTGCTGCTTTGGATTTGTTCGCTGTAATCTGCGCGCGTTATCGCGCATACTTTGTTCCTCTTTTAAATTTGCGATTCTATGACGCTCAGGCAACCTCAGTCTGGTTTCACACTGATCGAAATCCTCGTCGTGATCGTGCTGGTGACCCTGATCATGGGGATAGGCGTGATCGGCGTGCGCGGATCTGATCGGCGGGTGCTCTCTATGGCGGCAGAAGATCTGGCACAAACCGTTGCCAAAGCAGCCATCGTCTCTCGAAGCACCTCAGCTCCCGTGTCTTTGATGTTTGAACCTGAAGACGCCGTCAATCCAGCCAGCTACTACCTCACCAGTTTTGCCACCAACCAATCTCTTGGTTGGTTTAATCCGGTTCAGGGTCAGCCCGCAAACCTTGAGGCTTCAGAATTAGGGCTATCGGTAGCAGATTCACAAACCACCTTGGTCAAGGGCGTTCAGTTATCGATAGAGCCACTTAACCAGCAGAGCAGTTTAGACAACCCAGCTCTGGTGACTGAAGTTGATCCACTACTCACTTGGGGTGCCTCAGGGATTACTCAGCCTGCTTTGGTGACCTTGAGTTTGGGGGAGAGCAGTTTACGCTTTAAGTTATCCTCGAACTCCCGCTTAAGCGTGTCTGAGTCATGAGGCCGATCAGCAGAGCGCCCGGTTTAAAAAAACAATCAGGTTTTACCTTGATTGAGGTGCTGATCGCACTCAGCGTGCTTGCGGTGATTGGTGTTGCTGCTGCCAGCGCCGCTTCTCAGTACCTCACCATCGTGCAGCGCACCCAAACTTCGATTCAGCACCAGATGCTCCTAAGCAATCAGCTGCAAACCCTTCGTGCAACTACTAAGCTCGATGAAGCTCCCAGTGCACAGATGGGTCAGGAGTTTGAAGTGAGCGAACAAAGCTCTGAGCAAAATGTCCCCGATGGAACCCGTCGCATGCAAGTAAAGATCACTCAAGGTGATCAGGTGCTAAGCAGCGCCAACCTGTTGCTGGCGGAAACAGATCGATGAGTCGATGCACTTTGGCTAATTCAAAGCGAACAAGCGCTTCTCAGCAGCGGGGCTTCACCTTGGTTGAGGTGGTGATCGCGATCGCTTTGTTTGCCTTGATCGCTTTGGTTGGTTGGCAATTAGTGGATCAACTGCAAACCACGCAAGTTCGCGGTGAAGCGGCAAGCCAAAAACAGTCTGAGCTGGTTGCGTTTCACGGTAGTTTGATGAGTGATCTGCAGTTGCTCGCACCGCGTACTCAGGGATCTTTGATCAGCGCTGAAGAGGCTAGTTTGAGTTTCTTGATTCGACTGGCAAGCCCGCCTAAACCAACCTCAAGCACTGACCAAAGAGCGGACGATGCCGAGGAGCTCACCCCTGACCCAGTTTTGCAGCAAGTGAGTTACCAGCTTCTGTCTGAAGGCTTGTTCCGTGAATCCAGTCCAGTAGAAGCTCTGTCCCCCCAAGGGCGCGCGGGTTTTCAAAGCGGAGTGACATTTTCAAATTCTCTTGAAAGCTCAGGCTCCTCGCAGTCTGCCGATCAATTAGAGTCAACCAGCACAGAGCTCATCGGTGAGATCAGCGAGCTGAGCTTTACACTGGTGCCATTTGATCAAAGTCAAAGTTCGTCTCGCAGTTTTGCTCAGCTCGCCTCTGGTCAAAGTCGGCAGGAGGTTTTTCCGGGAGCACCCAGCCTGCTCAGAGTGAGTTTTAGCTATCAGGGGCTGGCCTATGAGTGGGTATTTGCTTTGCCTGCTTATGGATTGCTGATGAAGCAAGCTAGCGGGGCGCAAAACTAATGGCCCGCACTTATCCGTCACGCAAACCAGAGCGCGGCATCGCTTTGATTACGGTGCTGATGCTGGTTGCGATCATCGCCTCTATCGCAGCGATCATGCTCATGCGCGAGCAGACGCTATTGGATCGAGCACAGTCTTTTGGCATGCAGCAGCAGTTTGTCGCGCTTGAGATTTCCTCGAACCAGTTGGCGATCGCAAGGGCGGCGAGCGATGAGTCGGTGACGGTGGATACCTTGGACGAGCCTTGGTTTATGCTGAGCGAGGTGGCTGAACCGGGCAATGGTCAAATCCGCCAGCAGATGATCGATGCTTCAAGCCGCTTCAATTTAAACAACTTGGCGCTCGGCTCAAATCCTGAGTCAGCGCAAGTTTTGCTAAGAGGTCTGTTTACTCAGTTAAGTTTGAACCCGGATCTGGTCTATGCTCTAAGTGACTATGTCGACAGCGATACCGAAGCTGGCGAAGTCGATGAAGCACAGAGTTATGGGCGCGATCTGATCAATCAGCCATTGATCAGTATTGAGGAGTTATCGATGGTGCCTGGGTTTAAGCCCAGTGACATCCAGGCGCTCAAACCTTATGTTGCCGCCTTGCCGTGGTTTGTCCCGCTCAATCTCAACACGGCTTCAGTAACCGCTCTTGATGCGGTGCGTCGATCGTTGGGCGGACAAACCCAGGGTCAGCCGCCGCCAGCAACCACTCCTGAAGATGGAAACTCTGCTGAAGGAGCCTCCGAGGATCAGGGCGCTGACACCGATCCTGTGCCCGCGCCCGTGCAAGACCCATCAGATCGCCAGCAGTACACCCAAGTGGCTGACTTTTTAAACAGCGCAGAGTTTGCTCAGTCAGAACAACAAACCCGTGAAGTGCTCTCAACCCAGCTATCGGTCAATTCGGCAGCGGTGTTTTTGGTGACTTCAGCCAAACTTGGCGAGCAAGAGCGCAGTTGGATCACAGTGATGCAAAAACAAGGCAGAAATCTTGAGCCGATTTACCAGCTTCCCTCTTATCTGGACGACATGAGTTTGCTCAGTCAGCTTAAATCCAAGGGGGTCAGCGCGGCCCCTAGCCCTTAGGCTATAATGCGTTTTTGTTCCGGAACGCGGCCTCATGCGGATTCGTAAACTCTTCAAATTTGAAAATGCCCACATCGTTCGCAACTGCTCAAGTGATCGGTGTAGTCGCTCGTTGCATGGTCACTCCTACCAAATCGAGTTGATCTTGGAGGCCAGCCGCCTCGATCACGGGCAGATGGTTTATGACTTTGGCCTGCTAAAGGGCACTATCAAGGACTTAATCGACAGCTTTGATCACTCGGTGTGCTTTTGGGATGCTGATGATCCAGAGTACATCGCTGCCTGCAAGAAATTCTCCGCGCGCTGGATCAGCTTGCCGGTTTCACCGAGCGCTGAGCAGTTTGCTCGCATGATCTTTTTTTGGAGTGACGAGATCCTAAAACAAACCGCCACCCAAAACGGCGAAGCTGACGTGAGCGTATACTCCGTGATTGCTCATGAAACCGCCACCGGGTACGCGCAGTGTTTTAAGCAAGATGTTGAAAATCCACAGATGGGCGAGCTCACTCAATCGGGTTTTGACTTCAGTGAGCAAATCAAAAGCGAGTGGGGCATGCCCGACATGCTAGATAAATTGGCCACTAAGCAAGGATTTACCAACCCCCAAGCAGCTCACCAGGTCCCAGTTGAGCGTCAAGATCGTGATTGAGCGGTCGGTAGAGTTAAGCTCAGCAGCAGCCACGCAAAAGTTAGCTGCTCGTTTGGCGGCGTCCATCACCTCGGGCGTGGTTTATCTGGTGGGTGATCTGGGTGCAGGCAAAACCACGCTCACGCGCTTTTGGCTTGAGTCGCTGGGCGTGAGCTCGCGCATCAAGAGCCCTACTTATACCTTGGTTGAAGAGTACCAGGTGAATTCGACTTCGGTTTATCACTTGGATTTGTATCGTTTGGAAACTGGTGAGGACTATCTGGATCTGGGGTTAGATGATTTACCTGATTCCGCGCTCATGATCATCGAGTGGCCAGACAAAGCTAGCGGTTACACCCCTAAGCCTGACTTGGTTATCGAGATAGGCTTTACTCCTGCGGCAGGGGAGGAGGGCAGGATCATCGGTTTCACTGGTCCAAAAGCCGATTCTATCGGCTTGGCTGAGCTTTGATGTTTGGGTTTAGGGGCGACTTTTGAGTGCTGGGCATCAAAACCAAGGCAGCATAGGCTCAGATCAGTCAGAGCTCAGCACTCTGATCAGACAGGGTCGGCTGCTGAGCATCTTGGGCCCAACGGCAAGCGGTAAAACCGCGCTCGCCTTTGAGCTAAAAGAGCGGCTGGGCGATCAAGTGGATTTGATCTCGGTGGACTCGGTGCTGGTTTACCGAGGTCTGAACATTGGTTCAGCCAAGCCGAGTGATGAGGAGCAAGCGCGCTACCCGCATGCCTTGATTGACATACGCGACCCAAGTCCTGTCTCTTATACACATCTGACGCTGCCGACGAAGAGGATAGTGTAGA
>CAJXOR010000038.1 GCA_913057715.1 uncultured Moraxellaceae bacterium | reverse complement strand
CTATCCTCTTCGTCGGCAGCGTCAGATGTGTATAAGAGACAGCTACGTGGTCGAGAAGTTCACCGCCGACGCTGAGCACCTGAGTTTTTACAATCAAGTGTGCGGTTTCAAGGACAATGGCTTCTTGCCACCAACCTACCTCGGTGTGATCGCTCAGCGCCTGCAGATGGATATGCTCACTCAAGAGCCGTATCCGTACCCAACGCTTGGCACCGTGCATATCGCCAACAAGATCGTGCAGCACCGTCCAGTTGCTCAGTACGAGACTATGAAGTTGTCTTGTGAGTACGGCACGCTTGAGCCGCATGAAAAAGGTCACCAGTTTGACTTTATCACCAAGGCGATCGATGAGCAGGGCGAGCTGGTGTATGAGGCTTTTAACACCTACTTGATCCGCGGCAAGTCGAGCTTAAGCGGCGATGCTAAGCCTAGCGTGAAGCAGTCAAAACCAGCGCCGAGGCCAGACGATATCCACGGTGTGTGGCATGTGCCAGCGGATCAGGGTCGGGTTTACGCTAAAGCTGGCGGTGACTACAACTTTATCCACTTGCACCCGCTTCTTGCCAAGGCCTTTGGCTTTAAAGCGGCGATCGTGCACGGTATGTGGTCTAAAGCCCGTGTGCTTGCTGAGCTGGGTGAGTTTCCAGACGCTTTTGAAGTGACGGTTAACTTCAAATTGCCAATTTTCCTGCCTGCTCAAGTTGAGCTGATCGCTCATGCCGAGCAAGTTGATGGCAAAAAAGTCACTGAGTTCACGCTGTACGATGCGAAGAGCGATAAGCCGCACTTAGCTGGTGTGCTCAAAGAGCTTTGATTGGCTAACTTGAGTTAGTAGTTTTAAAAAAACCCGCGTAAGCGGGTTTTTTTTAATTCAAAATTTTCAAAAAATATAAATTGAGTCTTAAATCATAATTTTTCGCAAAGTTTATTTTGCGCTTGGTTGGATTATATCAACTTACTTGGAGCACCTATATATAGCAGAAGTGCTGTGCTTATATGACGCGAGGTTGTATGTGGTCTATATTTCAGAGACTTGTTGACTCATCTATGCCTTCGGTAAAAAGCTAGTGGCGGCACTAATTCAACTACTCATGTTTGGCTAACAGCAAACTTGATCCAAAAAACTCAGGAACTGCAAACATGAATTTCACTTTTATGCGAAATACCAAAATAACAGCCTACCTGCTACTTGCAGTAGCGGGCACACAGTTGCTCTATACCCTACTCAAAACGGGCGGTATCGAGGTTCCACGGCAACTTTTATGGGGGCTTGAGTGTCTGCTTTTTACCACGCTCATTGCGTTTGCGGGGGCAGCGCTTGTACAGGCTAAAAGCCAACAGTTAGGCTGGTCTGCTATCGCATTTTGCGGGGTGCTTAACGTCGTGCAGGTCAGTATCGGGCTCACCCTATTTGGTCCATTTGGTGAAGCCTCTAGTCAACTCGAAGCACTCGCGCCTTTAGCTGGCGCAGTCGTAGCGCTTTCTTTTATGATTTACTACGCGGCAAAACTCTTGCTTGGTTTGGCTGCGCTTGTCTTTGGTATGGCTAAGATTTCCGAAGGTGCCAAGGCGCTTGGGGTATTAACTGCAGTGGTTGGTGTGGTTGCTATCTGTTCTAACGCAGCTTTAATCGTGTTTGGGCGCGATGCGTTCATGCCCTCCGCTGTTGCTGGCGGGTCAGGCGTCCTTGCGACCTTGCTTCTAGCGTTTTGTTTGATGAGCTATAAAGGTGATGAATCTCAAATTTAAAGGGCTAAGGCGAGTGCTGCTGACCACTCAATATATGGGTAACTGACGACTGCTAGCCTAGCTACTTGTGACAGCAGAAGTTAAAGCGGAGCAGCTCAAACATGAACCGATGCATAGTGGGTTATCACAAAGACGAAGAGGGTGACTGGGTGGCGCAGCTTGAGTGCGGTCACAACCAGCATGTGCGGCACAACCCACCCTGGACTAATCGACCGTGGGTGATGACGGCTGAGGGAAGAGCTGAGAAACTGGGCGCTGAGCTTAACTGTAAACTCTGCGATCATGGGGTGGTGCCTGTGGAACTTAAAGCGGATAGAGAATCCTGAGCGTTGCGGCCACGAGTATGTCTCTTATGCCTAGTGAATCACGCTAATGTGAATGGGTAAGGGGATGCGATGTGGTTTTACAGCTGATAAGAAGTAAAGACCGTGTTTGATCTGTTTTTATTAGGTGTAAATGGTAAACAACTATAAAAGGAGAGAAGAGCCGTTGTTAATAAAAAGATTAGTAAAAATTTATAAGCTAGGTTTAAAAGACGGGCTTAAACCTGAAGTAAGCTCATATGGCAATCAGAAAAGACCTATGTGGCATGTTGTGCTATATAAGTATAGTTATAATTATTGAGCATGCTGCTTTGGCAAAAACACACACGATCTTAGAAGTCTTCATTGCTTCGCCCAGCGATGTCGATCCAGAGCGAACCGTGCTAGAAGACGTCGTTTCCGAATTTAATTTGACTTGGGGCGACAAGCACAGAGTCCGTCTCGAACTGTTGAGATGGGAGACGCATTCTCACCCTTCGTTCGGCAAAGATGGTCAAGATGTTATCAACAAACAGCTTGGTGACAGTTACGATATTTTTCTTGGCATCATGTGGGGACGGTTTGGCGTCTCGACAGCTCGCGCTGAATCCGGAACAGAAGAGGAATTTACCCGTGCGTATCAGCGACTGCGCGATGGTGATAAAGTTCAGATCATGTTCTATTTTAAGGATGCGGGGATTTCGCCAAGTCAAATGGACGTCGAACAGATCATGAAGGTGCAGGCGTTTAAGAATAAAATCTCTAATGATTACGGTGCTCTCTATTCTCAGTTTGAAACCATCGAGGATTTTCAAACAAAAACAAGGATACATCTCAGCAAGGTAGTCCAAGATTGGCTTGAATCGAATTCTGGCTCAATTGAGGCCAAAACAGTTTCAAAGATCCTTGAAACAGAGACCAACGACCACAACCCTCTATCCAACCTGGCTGCGCTCGATAACTGCGATGCTGAAGAAGGTGTATATGACTTAGTTGATCGTGGAACCGATGCAATGGATGAGGTCGTACAGATCGTAAACCGCATGGGAGAGTCGACTAATGATTTGGGACAAAAGTTCGTTCAGCGATCGGAAGAGATTGATGCAATAACTGCTGGTGGATCCCAAGCTGATCGTAAATTAATAAAACGTGTCGTGAATAGTGCGGCGAACGATCTAAATATTTTCGTAGAGCGCATGTCAATCGAGATCCCTGAGTTATACAAGCAGAACACCATTTTCACGCAGTCTTTTAGTAAAGTAGCGATGATTTCAGAAAAAGATTCTTATGAAGATACAGACGATGTGCAGAGTGCTCTTGATAGCATGCAGGCTTATCGAGCGGCATTTGAGTCATCATCTAAAGATTTGATTGAATTTAGGCAAACCTTAACGGACATGCCTCGAACAACTACAGTATTTAACCTAGCACGACGACGGGCTGTAGCAATAATGGACGATTTGATAACACAAATGCGTGTTGGGGCGAGCCAGTCGACTGATATTGAAAAACTCCTTTTGCGTTTGCTTAGAACGGACGAAGACTCAATCCGTTAACAGCTCGATACACGCCGAGTCGCGAACGGCGCATATGTATATCGTCGATTATTCGCGGTGAATGGGCAATAGGAGGCGTTCAGTGCTAAATCTGCTATGAGAAACAATTATAAAATCACCGACTATCGAGATCTTGGTCTGCCAAGTGTGGAGGTTTTAGGTACTGCATTCCACTATCAAGATCTTTATGAAATAGTTGGAAAAAAACAATTTATGACTGCCTTTGAGCTGAGAGCAGGGACTCTGTCACATAGTGAATTTGGGCGCTCATTATTTGGTGTTATATTTTATGATAGGAAAGCGCTTGATTCTCTTGTCACCTCTTTTTATACAGGACAAGAGATATCGAAGGAAAGAATACGCATTGATTGTTCGAATCGAGAGTTGACTCATATAAAGAAAGGTGACCTCAAGTATCGGGGAATTAATGTCGCAGATATTGAATCTATATCATATTTACCTTATGCGGAAGAATCAAAAAAGTATGATACGGGTGAGAAAAAAGTTCCTAATATTATTACAGTTGAAATAGAATTAAGTGACCTTGATACTGATATTATCAATCAAAATTACCTTATCTCAAAACATAATTCAGGAGTAAAACTTATACGTTTTGAAAAAGAACAATTGATTGGTATAATTTTGGCCATCAATAACGGGATCATTGATTCCAGAATTCTTTTAGAGTTTGGATTAAATGAAGAAGAACTTAAAACCAATCTTAATATCTGGCTTAACCTCTATAAATTTAAAGAAAGAAGAGGCCTACTAACTGATTTTGAAAAAACTAACTTTTTTGAGATCAAAAGTATTTTGGCAATGGAGAAATTTAATAAGGTCTTAAAAGAATTGAGTCATGTTGGAATAAAAAATGATATCGATCTTTCAGATAAATTGGTCTTTAAGAGTATATTCGAGGCTGTTGATAAATTTTCATCATCAATTATTTTGCATGGTAAAAATCAAGTATATTGGGATGTTGATTCATATATTCACTTAGCTCTTCGCCATTTAAAAGACTATCAGCTTGGAAATTTTAAGAAAAAAACGCCTTTTCCTTATAAATCGACTGATTTAAAGTACCTAATAGAGAAGGTTCTATGTAGGATCGAGCCTGAAATCGAAGTTTACTTTGCCTCAAGCCCAACTACCGATTTTACAAGGCATGGAAAAATGGCGGTTGTATACAATGATGACCACTATCACCTAAGAATAGATCCGGAGGGTAGGTTGGTTCAACTTCATACTGTAGAACCGGCATTTAACAAATCAATGCAGTCGAACGCTAACGCGTCGGTTAATTGATGCGTTAGCCATTCAGGAAGAGAAAATCTGGCCTGTGAGCTTATCGTTCATAACCTGATGTGGGATGTTCAAAGTATGAGTCTAATTTGGTTAGCGGGGATTAGATAAAACTATGCCCTATACGCTGTCACACGCCATCGTCTCCCTTCCTGCTTTCAGGCTGTCAAAAGGCAGGCTACCGCTAGCCGCACTGGCGGTTGGTAGCGTGTCACCGGATTTTCCTTACCTTCTTGCTCTGACCCCTGCACAAGCACCAGGTCACTCTTTTATCGGTGTGCTTGTATATTGCCTTGTTCCGTCGCTTGCCGTGCTGGGTGTCTGGTATCTTTGGGTCGAGCGCCCGATACTCAGCTTGCTTGGCTTGCAAGCTAGAGTTGTTTCATGCGGAGTGTTCCCGATATTGATAGGTGTGTTGGTGGGTGCCTATAGTCATGTGATCTGGGATGCCACAAGCCACGCTAGCGGAGTGTTTGTGCTGGGAAGTGATTTCTGGAACACAATTTTATATGGATTACCTATATACAAATGGAACCAGTACCTGAGCGGTGCCTTCGGCTTATTGGGTTTGGTCGCATGGTATCTTCATACGCTCTTACGTGAGCGTACTAAATCTTATCAAGGGCGCTTCACTCTGGGTTTGCTTGTTCATACCTTGAGTGTATTGGTTTTTATCGTGTTGGCGAATTGGGTTCACGGCTCGAACAACCTGGAGGAGTTTGCTGTTCATAGCTCACTAGGGGTTATAACTGGCGGGGTAGTTGGTATGTGTATCTACACTTTAGCGGCGATTCACTTTGGTGGTAAAAGTAGTATTTAAAACAATCCGCCCCGTAGGCTTTCTGCTATATCAAAAATTACTCTACCCAAGGTCTGTCCACTCAACCTTACTTTTTGGGTTCGCTTCATCTTTTCGCACCCCTTTTTTTAGATACTTAAATACTCACTGCATGAGCTCCTCCTAGATTTTTGGGTTTTTGGACTTAAAAAATGCTTCAACTTGGTATCATGGAGTGTCCCGTACATAAAGGTAAGTTCGCTTGACTCAAACCAACCTGAACCACGAGCCAGACACCACCGAGCCAAGCGCACCGGAGAATACTCAAGTGTCAGCCGACTCAGTCGGCCTCATAGAGTTTTCTCAAAACATCTACTGGGTGCTGAGCGATAAGTTGCCCAGCACCGAAGCTGTAGCGGAAGCAGGTTTGTCTGCGGTAATCAAGCTTACCGACTGCGACCCAGCAAATTATAAAATCCCAGAGGTTACGCGCAGCGAGTCAGCTGAGCTGCACACCTATGAGCTATCCATCACTGAGATTGACGACTTGAGTCAGCTTAACGTTATGCGACTCGATGAGCTGCTTCGGCGCTATATCGCTCACTCAAAAGTGCTAATCACGGGCGACGACCCACAATTGATCGCCAGCAGTCTCGCCCTGCGACTCGGCTGGCTGCGCGGTCGGCGCATCGATAAGTGCGTGGAGCTGGCGCAAAAACACGGGGTAGACAGCCTCAAGCAGGAGCTGTTTAACCGCTTGTTAGTTCCCAGATAATTAACCTTTACGGTTGCTGATCAGATCGTACCTGCTTGCTGCTGATCAAGCCATGAGCGCCGGTAGAGTTGTTATACTTTGGGCTGATCTGTTTCACGTTGGCATTTTGAGAGAACTCTATGCACCAGGTGTTAGCCCGAAAGTATCGCCCTAAAAGTTTCGATGAGTTGGTTGGGCAGGAGCATGTTGCCCGCGCGCTCATGGGATCGCTTGAGGCGGATCGGATGCACCACGCGTACCTGTTTACCGGGACGCGTGGGGTGGGGAAAACCACGATCGCGCGGCTGCTGGCTAAGTGTTTGAACTGTGAGACCGGCGTGTCGGCCAATCCCTGTCAGGTGTGCTCGACGTGCCGGGCGATAGATCAGGGCAGTTACACCGATCTGATCGAGATCGATGCGGCGTCGCGTACCAAGGTTGAGGACACGCGTGAGCTGCTGGATAAGGTGTCGTATGCGGCGCAGGGGCGCTACAAGGTTTACCTGATCGATGAAGTGCACATGCTCTCAACCCACAGCTTCAACGCGCTGCTCAAGACGCTGGAGGAGCCGCCCTCGCACGTGAAGTTTTTGTTGGCGACAACCGACCCGCAAAAGCTGCCGATCACGATCATATCGCGGTGTTTGCAGTTTGTGCTTCGGCCGCTGGCGCAAAAGCAGATCGTCGATCACTTGAGTGAAGTATTGACCCAAGAATCAGTTGGGTTCGATGAGGCGGCGCTGTGGGGTTTGGCGGCGGCCGCGCAGGGGTCGGTTCGTGACTCACTCTCCTTGACTGATCAGGCGATCGCCTACAGCGGCGGGCAGATCACCGAGGCCAGTATCAAGGATATGCTCGGGCTTTTGAGCCCTGTCGATACTTTGAAGATGCTAGAAGCGATCCACGGCCAGCAAAAGCAGACATTTGCCGCACTCATCACCCAGCTGCGCGAGCAGTTGATCGATGCGGGGGCCGTGCTTGAGCAGATGATCGAGTTGATCTTTGAGTTGTCGCTTATGCAGGAGCTGCCGGATTTGGTGCCCTCGTTAAGTAACGAGCAGTTTGAGGCGATGCAGCGTGTGGCTAAGCTCATAGACCCTGCTGATCTGCAGCTGTACTACCAGATCGCGCTGCAGGGAAGTAGCGAGATGAAAATGTCAGCCAGTCCGCAGCAAGCGCTTGAGATGACGCTGCTGCGTATGCTGAGTTTTAGGCCGCTTGAGGTGCCCTTGGAAGCGGCTGTGAATGCGGCTTCGGTTGCGGCTTCAAATGCACCTTTGGATGCTCCGGCTAACGCGGAGGCTCAAGAGCCTGTAAAAAAGACGTAAGCCTGAGTGAGGACACTCAGGCAGCTGGTCTAAGTTCTAGTTTATCTTCAGATTCAGTGCAGGGTCATGCCAGCAGTGATGCTGGTCGGTCGGTTGCGCGGGCTGAATTTGATGCCTCGGTATCTGGTTCTGGAGCTGAGGGTGCGAAAGCTGCTCAGCCCGATCACTCAGGTTTCAATGAGTCGCAGCGCTTAAGCGGTGAATCAGCGCCTGAACTGAATAGGGCGCCTGAGTTTGCTTCTGCCTCAAGGGTTGCAGGTGATGCTGAGGTGGTAGTTTCTGAGTCAGTGGTTTCTGAGGACTCGGCTTCAACAGCTGAAGAGCCTGAACTGAATCAGCAGTCTCGCAGTACAACTGAAGCTGAACTTGAAGTTTCGAACTCAGGGCTTGAGACGTTGAAAGACAGCGCGGATGTAGGCTCGTCAAAGTCTCAAGCTGCGCAAAATTTTGGGGTTTCCCCCGACTCGGTAAGTGGAACTGATCTGTCGGGCCTGTTAAAAAAGTCCAGTCTTGATAAGCAAGCTGATTCAGCTGTTAGCGTGTCACAACCTGTTGAGCACTTAGCTCAGCCGCTTGTTGAGGCGGGTGGTGGGCTGGAAGTTTCAGCACAGTCCGATCAACTAGATGAGCAAGCTGAATTGACCGAGGCGTCTCAAGCGGCAGAACCAGCTCAGGCAAGCGAGCAAAAGCAAAAACTGATTGAGCTCTTAAAGCCTGAACAGATATCGCTCAGCGGCGACTGGGACTTAAGTAAGTGGTGTTACTGGATTGCTCAGGCCGGGCTTGAACCGAGTGTGGCGTCACTGGCTAAAAAGGGTTTGATGCAAGGCTCCATCGCCGGTCGCAGTCAGCTGAGCTTCGCGGTGTCCAGCAAGATCATGGTTGAGGCATTTGGTTACAAGCTCAAAACTGCGCTTGAAGAGAGCTTGAGCGGGATTGAGGTGGTGTATGAGTTTGGCGCCTTGAGCGGCCCGACTCCTGAGACCGAGCAAAACAAGCGCAAGCGCTTAGTGCAACAACAGGCGGAACACTACTTACGTGAGGAGAGTTTGATTAAGGTGCTGGAGACTGCTTATCAGGCGGACCTCAATGGAGTAACCCTGAGTCTTAACTAAACGCGTTGTGTGAATCAGGCCTCAGCAGTTCGCTTGTCGCAGTCTTTAGGGTCTTTACCGCACATATCGCAGGCTTTTTTCATGCCGGCAGCTGACATGCCCCCGCAAGAACCTGCGATGGGTTTTTGACCAAACGCTAGGCCTATCGCCATGCCCATCATGATCAGCAATAGTCCGATAAATGCAAAGATAAAAGTCGCCATAAAGTGCTCCGTTAATTGACGGTGTAGCGGTATTGCTCAAACTTCCCCGTCACACGAGTTTCAATCTTATCACCGTCAGCAACCAACATCTGTGTGGTTAGTTGGTTGTCCTGTGCCACTTTGAGTGCTTTGTCTTCACCCATGCTCATGAGTGCGGTCGCCCACGCATCGGCCACGGCGCACTGATCGGCGATCACGCTGACCGACAGCAGGCGGTTTTTAGCAGGACTGCCCGTCAGCGGATTGATCGTATGGGCAAATGTCTGCCCATCAACCTCATAAAAGTTGCGGTAATTGCCCGAGGTGGCAAGCGCCTGATCGGTTAGCGCAAGCGCAGATTCAATACTGACCTCACCCACGACGGGTGCTTCTAGCCCCACGATCCACTTGCTGCCGTCTGGTTTGAGGCCGCGGGTCTGCACTTCACCGCCGATCTCAACAAAGTAGTTGTTGATGCCTTGGGCGGCGAGCAAACCAGCAACTTGATCAACCCCGTAACCTTTAGCGACCGCCGACAAATCGAGGTGAACACCGTCGGGTTTCAACACTTGGTTGTTCACTGAGAGATCGATCTGATCAAAGCCGACCTGGGTCATCACCTGTTTAACTTGAGCGGCGGTTGGGCGCTGCAAGATTCGACCCTCGGGACCAAAACCCCAAAGATCGACCAAGGGGCCAACCGTAGGATCAAAGTAACCACCAGACTGATCAAACACTCGCTTTGAGATCTGAAGCGTCTGATAAAAGTCAGCGGAGATTCCAACCCTAGAGACCTCAGTTTGCTGGTTCAAGCGAGAGATCTCTGAGGTGGGATCGTAGGTGGACATGGCGGCATTTATCTCGGCCAGCCGAGCGTCGACTTGTTTTTGCAGCGCTGCCGGTTCGATGGCTTGATCAGCAGGGTCAACCCAGAGCACTTGGTAAGTGGTGCCCATGGTGTTGCCCTGAAGCGTTTGAACTTGCTCCTTAGTTTCGGGGGTAGAGCAGCCCGCCACCAACAAAAAGAAAAGCAGGGCGGTAGTGATAAAAACCGCTCGCATGAGCAGTGTTACCCATGCTGTGGGTGCGGGAGCTTTGTACTCAGATTGGTAGAGGTCAGACCATCTAGCCATAGGCTTACCAGCTGTGGGGCTGGCAAGCCGGGTAGGGAAGTTCATGGAGTTAAGGTTAGCCGCCAAAGTCATCTAGGTAGATGTTTTCACGCTCAACACCCAGCTCCAGCAACATGTCGATCGCTGATTGGTTCATCATCGGTGGACCACACATGTAAAACTCACAGTCTTCTGGAGCAGGGTGGTCTTTTAGGTAGTTTTCCAGCAGCACGTTGTGGATGAAGCCGGTTTTGCCTTTCCAGTTGTCTTCAGGCAGTGGATCTGAGAGTGCTAAGTGCCAGCTAAAGTTGTCATTTTGCTCGTCAAGCTCGTCAAACTCTTCGGTGTAAAATGCCTCACGTAGCGAGCGCGCGCCGTACCAGAAGCTGATCTTACGATCAGAGTGGATGCGCTTGAGCTGATCAAAGATGTGCGAGCGCATCGGTGCCATGCCCGCGCCGCCGCCGATGAACACCATCTCTTTTTCGGTTTCTTGCGCGTAGAAGTCGCCAAAGGGGCCGTAAACCGTGACCTTGTCACCAGGTTTTAAGCCAAACACCCAAGAGGACATCTGTCCGGGCGGGACATCGGTGCCCGGCGGCGGTGAGGCGATACGGATGTTAAATTTAACGACGCCTTTTTCTTCGGGGTAGTTGGCCATGGAGTAGGCGCGGATGATCGGCTCTTTAACAGTTGAGACGTTTTCCCAAACCTTAAAGCGGTCCCAATCGCCGCGGTACTCCTCACCGATATCAAAAGTTTTGTAGTCAACGGTGTGAGCGGGCGCCTCTAGCTGTACGTAACCGCCAGCTTTAAAGCGCACGTCAGCGCCTTCAGGAAGCGTGAGCACCAACTCCTTGATGAAGGTTGCTACGTTGTCATTTGACTCGACCGTGCACTCAAACTTCTCGACCCCAAAGACGTCGTCCTCTAACTCGATTTCCATGTCATTTTTAACAGTGACCTGGCAGGACAAGCGCCAGCCTTCTTTGGCTTCACGTAGGTTGAAGTGTGACTCTTCGGTGGGCAGCATGGAGCCGCCGCCTTCCTCGATGATGCACTTGCACTGAGCACAGGTGCCGCCGCCGCCACAAGCTGACGGCACAAAGATACCTGCTTCAGCCAAAGTGCTGAGCAGCTTGGAGCCAGCCGGTACAGTGATCGACTTGTCTGGGTCGTGGTTGATGCTGATGGTGACTTGACCACTACTCACTAGGCGTGAGCGCGCGATCAGGATCATGCCCACCAGCGCCAAAACCAACGCGGTGAACATGCCAACGCCAAGCAGGATTTCAGTATTCATAGTGCTTCCTTATAACTGCACGCCCGAGAAGGACATGAAGCCAAGTGACATGAGGCCGACGGTGATAAAGGTGATGCCAAGACCTTGGAGTCCAGCAGGGACGTCTGAGTACTTGAGTTTCTCGCGGATACCAGCCAGCGCGGTGATCGCAAGCGCCCAACCGAGGCCAGCCCCTGTGCCGTAGACCACGCTTTCAGTGAAGTTGTAATCACGCTCAACCATAAATAGTGAGGCACCCAAGATCGCGCAGTTCACGGTGATCAGTGGTAGGAAAACTCCCAGCGCGTTGTAGAGAGAGGGCACAAACTTATCCAGAAACATCTCAAGGATCTGCACCATCGCCGCGATAACGCCGATATAGGCGATGTAACCCAGAAAGCTCAAGTCAACTTCAGGATAGCCTGCCCAAGCCAGCGCACCGTCTTTGAGCAGGTAGTTGAACAGCAGATTGTTGACCGGTGTGGTGATCGCAAGTACCACCACCACCGCGATGCCGAGGCCAATCGCGGTTGATACCTTTTTAGAGATCGCCAAAAAGGTACACATACCGAGGAAGAAGGCCAAGGCCATGTTTTCAACAAAGATCGCCTTAACCAGCAGGCTGATATAGTGTTCCATGATCAGTGTCCTTTAGAGGCTTTGGTGTTGGGGCAGATCACAAAATCTGGCGCCTCAACTTGTGATCGATCGACTCTGCGGATGATCCAGATCAAGAAGCCGATGATGAAAAATGCACTCGGTGGCAACAGCAGCATGCCGTTAGCTTGGTACCAGCCGCCTGAGCTCACCAGCGGGATGATCGGGTAGCCAAACAGGCTGCCAGAGCCAAACAGCTCGCGGATAAAACCAACCAAAACCAGAATCAACCCATAGCCGATTCCGTTGCCTATCCCATCCATGAACGAGATCAGCGGTGGGTTTTTCATCGCAAAAGCTTCAGCACGGCCCATGACGATACAGTTGGTGATGATCAAGCCGACAAACACTGACAGCTCTTTAGATAATTCAAAAGCAACCGCCTTTAACACCTGATCAACCAAGATAACCAAGGACGCGATGATCGTCATCTGCACGATGATGCGGATGCTGCTTGGGATCTGGTTGCGGATCAAGGAGACAAAAAAGTTAGAAAACGCAGTCACCAAGATCACTGCGATCGCCATAACCACGGCAGGTAGCAGTTTTGAGGTAACCGCAAGTGCTGAGCAGATCCCCAAGATTTGCAGCGCAATCGGGTTGTTTTTGACAATTGGGTCGACAACGACTTGTTTAAAAGTAGCCACGATCAAGCCTCCTGTTTCTTAAGTTCGCTCAGCATCGGAGCAAAGCCCAGATCGCCGAACCAAAATTGCATCAGGTTGGTGACCCCGTTGCTGGTTAAGGTCGCTCCAGATAGTCCGTCAACCTTAAACTGAGCGTTAGGCGTGGTAGAGGTGACTTCACCTTTTATGACTTCAATCTCAGGAGTACTGCCGACCTGATCATAAATTTGCTTGCCTACCCACTTCGCTTTCCACTTGGGGTTTGAGATCTCGCCGCCCAAACCGGGTGTTTCAGCGTGCTCGTAAAAGGTCAAACCGGCGATGGTGTTTAAGTCGCCCTCAAGCGCGATATAGCCAAACATCGTTGACCAGAGTCCATAACCTGAAACCGGGACGATAACTTTGTCAAGGTTGCCATTTTGCTCAATCAGGTAAACCTTTTGCAGTTTGGGTATCCGGCGAATACTGGCCGTGTCATCGAGTGGATCCAGTTCAACCGATTTACCTTCTTCGCTGACCGCTTTACGGGCATCAAAGATATCTGGATCGACATCATCGACAAACTGGCCGGTTGAAAGGTCGACCAGACGAGTCTGGATCTGACTGAAAGCCGCATCGATAGACGCACTGCTGCCGTCAGTTTGAATGTCAGCAACCGCCAAGATGTTGAGTTTACGATCCAGCTCTTTGTTTTCGATCTGCATGGGGCGAAGCAAAACCGCAGCGGTTGAGACCACGACCGAGCAGACGATACATAGGATCAGCGCAACCGTGATGGTGCGGCCGATGGAGTCTTTATTGGACACGGGCGAGCCTCCGTTTGATGTTGGCTTGAACCACAAAGTGATCGATCAGCGGTGCGAATAGGTTACCGAAGAGGATCGCCAGCATGATCCCCTCAGGGAAGGCTGGGTTGACCACGCGGATCATGATGGTCATGAGGCCAATCAGCACCCCGTACCAGAATCGCCCCTTGTTGGTCATGGCAGCTGAGACTGGGTCGGTCGCCATGTAGAACATACCAAAGGCCAAGCCGCCGAGTACGAAGTGCCACCAAAAGGGCATCGCGAACATGGGGTTGGTGTCAGAACCGATCAGGTTAAACAGGGTCGAGGTAGCAATCACCCCGACTGCGACGCCGGCGATGATGCGCCACGAGGCAATCCCCGCCAGCATGATGATGCTACCGCCAATCAATATGGCGAGCGCTGAAGTGCCGCCCACGGTGCCCTGTATGAAGCCAAAGAAGGCATCAAACCACGTGATGTTTTGCGCCAAGATCGCATCGACCCCGCCGTAAGCTGCAAGGCCTAGCGGGGTGGCGCCAGAGAAGCCGTCAACTGCGGTCCAGATCGCATCGCCTGAGTGCTGGGCGGGGTAGGCAAAGTACAAAAATGCCCGTGCGGTTAACGCTGGGTTTAAGAAGTTTTTACCAGTTCCGCCAAACACCTCTTTGCCGACGACCACACCGAAGCTGATGCCCAAAGCCACCTGCCACAGCGGCACGGTCGGCGCGAGGATCAAGGAGAACAAGATCGAGGTCACAAAGAAGCCTTCGTTGATCTCGTGCCCACGCTTCATGGCAAACAGCACTTCCCAGAAACCGCCCACCACAAAGGTCACCGCATAAATCGGTAGCCAGTAGGTTGCCCCATGAACTAAGTTTGCCCAAACGCTCGATGCGTCATAGCCCGCGAGGGCGCCGATCACCATACCGCGCAGACCGGGGGCTTCTGCGATACCCATCGAGGCCATGGCAGTGTTGGCTTGCAAGCCAACGTTGTATAAACCCAGCAGCACTGCGGGGAAGGTGCACAGCCACACCATGATCATGATGCGCTTTAGGTCGATCACATCGCGAACATGCGTGGTTGAGGTGGTGACCGTTGCAGGTGTCTGAAAGATCGTATCGACCGCTTCAAACAGTGCATAAAACTTCTCGTACTTACCGCCTGGCTCAAAATTAGGGGCAGCGTTATCTAGGATCTTTTTGATGCCCATAACTTAAGTCTCTTTTTCGATGCGCGAAAGATTGTCCCTGAGGATAGGGCCGTACTCGTATTTGCCGGAGCACACAAAGGTGCACAGCGCCAAATCCTCTTCACTTAGCTCAAGACACCCCAGCTCCATCGCTTGCACGATATCACCAACAATCAGTGATCTGAGCAGCTGCGTTGGCAGGATATCGAGCGGCATGACCTTTTCATACTGGCCGATCGGCACCATGGCGCGCTCTGATCCGTTGGTGGTGGTGGTGAACTCGCGCTTGGATTTAATCAAGCTACCCAGAGTAACCTGCAGCACGGAGAACTTGCGTTTGCCCATGTTGATCCAACCTAAGTACTCACGCTCCACTCCTTCGTGGATCAGGGTGACTTGGTTGTTGTAGCGGCCTAAGTGCTCACGCATCGGTACTTTGATCCGGCCGTTCCAGATTGAGCCTGAGATCACGCGGGTTTCGTTTGCTACGTCTTGCTCAAATGTCAGTGCATCCAAGCTTGCACCCATGCGTGACTTCACGATCTGTGGTTGCTTAGCTTTAGGGCCTGCGACACTGATGTAACGCTCAAAGAACAGCTCGCCTTTGGTAAACAATTTGCCGATCGACACCACATCACTACCAGCGATGGTCCAAACGACTTGTTGTCTGGCAGCCGGTCTCACAAAGTGTATGTGGGTTCCGGCGTTACCGGCGGGGTGTTTGCCCTCAAATTGGTGAGTTTGTACTCCGCCAATCAGTGGATCACTGAGTTTGGTATCGCCGCAGAGGTGAACTGGTGCACCAAGGCGCGTTAACACTTTAAGCCCAGCTTCAAAGTCAGCTTTATGCGCGCCGATGAAGAGCATCGGGTCAGCGGCTAGGGGGTTGGTGTCCATGGTGTTAACAAAGATCGCAACCGGACGGTTGTTGGTGGCAGGCACCTTGCTGAAGGGGCGGGTGCGAAACGCACTCCAAAATCCTGAACTGCTAAGCCCATCAACCACTTGCTCATCGCTCAGCAGTTCAATCTGCTGCGCACTCATCGGCTCATAAGTCTGGTGAGTTTGTGCGTCCAGCTCAGGGTCTATCGCAATCACCACCGACTCAAGGAAGCGCCGCGCACCGCGATTGATGGCGATCACCTTGCCGCCAGCAGGCGCACAAATCTGCACGCCATGGGTTTTTTTGTCGGTAAACAGTGGCTGACCGGGAGTCACTGTGTCGCCGACTTCAACCATCATGGTGGGCTTAAGACCAATATAGTCTGAGCCCAGCACGGCAACGGTATCAACGCGGACATTTTGCTGGCTAAGGGTAGCGGGTGGCTCTCCACTGATGGGAAGATCCAGTCCCTTTTTGATCTTGATCATGGGGCGGCGGTGCTCCTAAGCATCAATCGGTCGAGAGGGCAGGGCTATCTGGCCTGAGTGGCCGATGCGGGATAGCTGGTTTGAATCACCCTCAGGTTCAGCGGAAAATTATAGCCCATGAGCACACGTAACTCTAGCTGATACAACCGATTAAGAGGTGTGGGGGGGTGTATCTGAGTGTCTGTTGGGCAGGTTTATCACCCAAATCCAAGCAAATTTAGGCTTCTGTTACCCGCGTAGGCCGGTTGGACAGACGACACAGCAGCTCATAGGCGATGGTGCCTGCCGCTGCCGCCACTTGATCAATTGGCATGGACTTGCCCCAAAGCTCAACCGGGGTGCCGACACAAACCTGACTCTCCAGTCCGGTTATGTCGATACACAGCATGTCCATGCTAACGCGGCCAACCACCGAGCATCGTTGACCCGCTGCAACTACCTGTGCACCTGCAACCACGCGCGGGTAGCCGTCGCCGTAGCCCGCGCTGACCACAGCGATGCTGCTCGGCTTAGTTGCTACAAAACCCGCTCCGTATCCCACTGAGTCTCCAGCCTGCACGCGTTGAATGGCGATCACGGCCGCCTCAAAAGTCATCGCGGCTTCAAGGTTCAGATCGCTTGCTGATTGGTAGTCAAATGGCGACGCGCCATACAGCATGAGTCCGGGCCTAACCCAGTCAGTGTGGGTCAGGGTGTTGCTGAGCAGCGCTGCCGAGTTACCCAGCGAGCAGACGACTGGCTGACCAATCTGCTTAATCAGCGCTTCAAAGCTAAGCATCTGCTCTAAGTTTTGCGGGTGATCTGGCTCATCAGCGCAGGCAAAGTGAGTCATGAGCGCGACGTCATAACCTGCTTTGATTAGTTGATCATAGGCAGTAAAAGCGGTCTCTGGTATGAACCCCAGGCGGTTCATACCAGTGTTGACCTTGAGCCAAATCTTGGGCTGTGATGCTGAAGTTTTATGACTGATCGGGTTGCTAAGCGCTGATTGTATAGCCCAATCCAATTGATCCTGTGAGTGGATCACTGCCTCAAAAGGCAGTGCGCCCAGATCAACCCACTCAGCCTGACTAAAAGCACCCTCCATGAGCACGATGGACTGGTGAGTTTGAATTAGCGGTTGAATTTGCAGTGCTTCACTCAGGCAAGCCACGCCAAAGGCATCGGCCTGCCCAAGTGCAGACGCGGCCGCGTCCACCCCGTGGCCGTAGGCTCCTGCCTTAACCATGGCGAGGACCCGGCTAGTGGGGGCATTTTGCTTAACCTGAGCTAAGTTGTGTTTTATGGCGCTTGCGTGCGTGCGGATAACGCAGTGGCGCGAGTGGTTCAGGCTCACTTATTCGTCATCGCCAAAGTCGTGACCGGGCGCCAGATCGGCAAAGCGCAGGTGCTGCGGCTCGAAACCCAAAAACACCGTGCCGATCGGGCCGTTACGCTGTTTACCGATGATGATCCGCGCGATGCCTTTTTCCTTGGATTCTTCTTTTTTGTAGACCTCATCTCGGTAGATGAACATGATCACATCGGCATCCTGCTCAATCGCCCCCGACTCACGTAAGTCACTCATGATTGGGCGTTTGTCAGGGCGGTTTTCCAAACTGCGGTTGAGCTGGGAGAGGGCAACCACTGGGCAGTCCATCTCCTGCGCCAGCACCTTGAGTGAGCGGGAAATCTCCGAGATGATCCCCACGCGGTTGTTGGGGTCAAGCCCTGGCACCGTCATGAGCTGCAAGTAATCGATGACCACTAAGCCGAGTTTACCACCGTGGTTTTTAGCAATCCGCCGGCAGCGAGCGCGCATCTCGGTGGGCGGGACACCGCGCGAGTCATCGATGTAGAGCGGTTTTTCAGCGAGGTGCGCGACCGCGTTGGTGACTCGTGACCAGCCGTCCTCATCCAGACGCCCTGAGCGCAACTTACTCATGTCGATCCCGCCAAAAGAGGCGATCATCCGCATCGCGATCTGCTCAGCCGGCATCTCAAGGGAGAACACCACCACCGGCAAGGACTGATAGAGCGCTGCTTCCACCAAGTTCATCGCAAAAGTGGTTTTACCCATGGAAGGACGTGCGGCCACGACCACCATGTCGCCTTTTTGCAGCCCTAGGGTTTTGTTGTCCAGCTCCGTAAACCCGGTCGGCACCCCGATGATTCCGCCGTCTTGTCCTGCCATCTGCTGCAAGGAGTTGATCACATCGGGTAGTACTTCGCTGAGCTCTCTTGGGCCTTGCTTGGAAAATGTCCGCGAGTGAGACTCTGAGATCCGTGCGATCTCGCCCTCGGTTTGTGCTAAGACTTCAGACAGATCCCCTGAGTCAGGAGATGACACCCGATCAATCAGATTGATGCCCGCTTTTTGTAGCTCACGCAGGGTGGAGAGCTCGGTGACTTTTTGTGCATAGCCGACTAGGTTATACAGTGTCGCTGGCGACTCGTTGATCAGCTGGGTGAGGTACGCTTCGCCGCCAATCTCATCTAGTTTTTGTTGTTTCTCTAACCAATCACGCACCAGCACTACGTCATAGGGCATACCAGAGCGCGCTAAGCTAACGATGGCTTTATAGATTTGACGGTGGCGCTGGGCGTAAAGCTGGGACTCATCGAGCAGATCTTCGATGCGCTCATAGGACTCCGCGATGGTCATGAGGGCGGCCAGCAGCGCCTTTTCTAGCTCCAGCGAGTGCGGCTGCTTACTGCCGAGCTGCGGTGTTGCTGAGAAGTTAGTGATTGCTGGATCTGCCATGAGGTGCCTCGAGTTGAAGGGCAAATTATAAGGCAAGCGTGCCGGTTTTTGGGACGACATTTGCCCGATGCCCTAAATCACAACATAAAAAAACCGGCTCAGATGAGCCGGTTTTAAAAAGGTTAAGACTTAAGCGTCTTCGCCTTCTTCTTCCTCTTCGCTGACATAGCTATCGTCGACATTTTCATCGATAACAGATAAGTGAATCGTTGAGGTTACGTCGTGGTGTACCTGGATGGCAATGTCGTAGTCACCCAAAGAGCGGATGACGCCGTCAGGCAGGTTAACTTCAGAGCGATCCACTTCGATACCTGAAGCTGACAGCGCATCAGCGATGTCACGAGTACCGATAGAACCGAAGAGTTTACCTTCGTCGCCTGATTTAGAGCGGATGATGACTTTAATGTCGTCAAGCTGAGCTGCACGCTCTTTGGCGGCAGACAGGTTAGCAGCTTCAACTTTCTCAAGTTCAGCGCGGCGCTCTTCAAACTTCGCGGTGTTTTTTGGGTTAGCGACAACCGCTTTGCCCTGAGGGATCAGGAAGTTGCGGCCATAACCAGACTTAACCTGTACGGTTTCGCCCAATTTTCCCAGATTACCAATGCGCTCAAGTAGGATTACGTTCATGGACAGACTCCTAGTTGTGGTTGTCGGTGTAAGGGATCAGTGCCAAGTAGCGAGCCTGTTTAATGGCTTTAGCCAGCTGACGTTGGTACTTAGCAGAAGTCCCCGTGATGCGGCTAGGAACGATCTTGCCGTTCTCGCCCACGTTGGCTTTTAGAGTTTCAAGATCTTTGTAATCAATGTACGTAAAGTTTTCTGCGGTGAAGCGGCAGTACTTACGGCGGCGGAAAAAACGAGCCATGATAAGTTCCTTATGCGTTGTCGGTTTGAGTGGCGCGGCGCTGAGCTTTACGCTCACGCTTTTCTTCAGCAGATTTTGCTAAGAGCGACTCTTCAGTGATGGCTTCATCACGGCGGATGACGAGCGAACGGATGATCGCGTCGTTGTACTTGAACAATTCTTCAAGTTCAGCCAGTGTTTCAAGACCACACTCGACGTTCATCATGACGTAATGTGCTTTGTGGATCTTGTTGATGGGGTATGCCAGTTGACGACGGCCCCAATCTTCCAAACGGTTGATGTTGCCTTCGGCTTCTTTAACGATGTTGATGTACTTCTCAACCATGCCGACCACTTGATCAGATTGATCAGGGTGCACGATTAGTACGATTTCATAATGACGCATAACGTCTCCTTATGGATTAGGCAGCTACTCATGCTTTGAGCAGCAAGGAGTCCACTGCGAAGGTTTCGCAGCAAGCGGCGTAGTCTACGCCAGATAGCGATAAAACTCAAACGTTGCGGGTCAATCAGTTTCAGCCAAATGCCCACCATGGCGGGCATTTGGTAGAGTTAACGTGTTGAGCGCGGTAAAAGCTTTATCAAACCGTCTCAGTTGCCTTTTTGGGTTTGTCGATCACGCGGGTGCCCGCTACCAGGTCGTGACCACTTTTGCGGTCAGCGCGGAACACCATGAGGGTGGCATCGACGAAGGCGGCGGTGAGTCCGATCGGAGCGGGGATGCTGTAGACGATCATGGTGAGCACGCTGCGCAGCCCGATCAATTTGCCAAATCCGGGCACTTTTAAAGAGTCTGCCTCAACAATCTGCACGCCGACCAGTTTCTTGCCCACACTTTGACCAGTGCGCAGCAGCAGCACAGTTTGTATCACCACAAGCGACGCGATGAGCAGCAAGCTTAGGCCAGCAGCCCAAGGCGGGATACTTTGTACAAACTGCTCGGAGAGCTGCATCGCCTGAGTCATGTCGGTGTTGTTGGTCAGCGCCTCAAGTTTCTCCATGTCAGCGAAAGGAACCAGCGGCAACAAGCACAGCAGCAGCAGTATCTGGTTGATCAGATAAGCCAAGATGCGCTTAATCGGTGCGGCCAGTTTAGGTTCGGTTGACTCTGTTTTGAGGCCTGAGCTGACTTTGGGCTCGGTAGCCGTATGAGCAGGAGCGTCAGTTTTGGCGGGTTCGCTGTTATCGAAGGGGGATAGGTCCTTAACTTCAACTGGGCGATCTTCAAGCAGAGCACCCGATGACTGGCCAGACATGGCAGGCGCCAAGGTGCGATTGATGCCGTCCCAGTAGTGAGAGCCTCCGGTAACTTCGCTTAATGGGCGCCACTCAGGCATGCCTTGTGACCAGAAAAGATCGGTAAGTTCGACCTGCTCATCGCGAAGCATCTGATTAAGTTCATCTTGGGTGTAGGGGCCGGCTTGCTTTCCGCCGCGACCTAAATATATCTGCATAAAAACGTGTGATCCGCTAAAAGTTTAAAACCTCGGTGAGCGTATGCTACCGAGGTTTTAAGAAAAGGTTAAGGGTAGGACTGTGTGAGATTGGTTGATTTGGCCAGATCTTTGTGATCTGGCTTTTTAATCAACTCATCCGATGTGCCCCAACCGACTAATGACTGACTTCGGGCTTAATTGGTGCTCACTTAACGCTTACTTAGCATAGGTGTCGTCACCGGCCAAAAAGAACCAAGTCTCAAGCACTGAGTCAGGGTTCAGTGACACTGAGTCAATCCCTTGTTCCATCAGCCACATAGCCAGATCTGGGTGGTCCGATGGGCCCTGACCGCAGATCCCGATGTACTTACCCGCTTCGTTGCAGGCTTTGATCGCCATCGACAGCAGCATCTTAACTGCTTCATCGCGCTCATCGAACAGGTGCGAGATGATGCCTGAATCGCGATCCAGACCAAGAGTTAGCTGAGTTAAATCGTTAGAGCCGATTGAAAAACCGTCGAAGTGCTCAAGGAACTGCGGTGCCAAGAGGGCGTTGGTCGGTAGCTCGCACATCATGATGACCTCGAGACCGTTTTCACCGCGCTTAAGGCCATTTTCCTCAAGCAGCTCGATGACGCGTGCCGCCTCACCGGTGGTGCGAACAAACGGAAT
>CAJXOR010000037.1 GCA_913057715.1 uncultured Moraxellaceae bacterium | reverse complement strand
TCGTCGGCAGCGTCAGATGTGTATAAGAGACAGGAGTCTTGAGCAACAGCAAAGAAGCCAGGCCCTCAGAGGGCGGTCTGAGCAGCAATTGGCTTTGGTTGCTGAACTTGAAGCGGCTCAGCAAGCGCTGTCTTTGGCAGCCTGCGATGCGGCAGAAGCGCTCAAAGTAGCAGAGCGTGAGCATGAACAGCTCCGCCAAGATTTGCATGCGGGTCAGCGCAAACTGACTCAGATAAGTACTGAACAAGCGGCGCAAAAGCAAATCAAAGAGCGGTGCGATCAGGACCGCACGCAGCTAGTTGTGCAAATCGAGCGGCAGCGAGACCAAATCACTGAGCAAAAGCAGCAGTTAACCCAAGCTAAAGCGCTCCATGCTCAAATCGGGCCCGTGCAAATCCAAGAGCAAAACCGCTTAGTGCAGCTTAAAACTGATTGGCAGCGCTTTCGTGAACAGGAGCAGCGCTTTAAGCGTGAGGAGCAAAGCCTTAGTTTGAAGTTGGCTCAGCTTACGGAGAAGATCCATGCCTCAACCGATTCGATACAGAACCTTGAGCGGCAAACCCAGCAGCTTAGGCGTGAGCGCGAACAATTAGAGCAAGACCAGCAGCGCTTGCTGGCAACCAAGAGCGAGCATGACGCTCAAGAAAAAACCCAGCTGCTCCTAAAGATCAGTGAGCTGTCCGAACAAATCGATACCGCTCAGGCAGCACTGCAAACAGGCGCACGCAAGTTAAGCGATGAGCAGGCCGCTCATGACAAGGCGCTCAAAGCACATGAGCTGGCTGTGCAGGGCTTGGCTAAGCTCGATACGGCACTTGCGCTCAGCCAGCAGGACCTAGCCCGAGCCCAAGAGCAGTTAGCAGCACTGAGCTCTTCTCCCAAAGAGCCCTTAAGCGAGCAGAGTGCTCGCAGGCTGCTTATGGGCTTAGCATCAGCTAAAGAGCGCGAGGTTGAGATCCAAGCGGTTGATGCACGCCTGCAAAAACTCGGTCAGATCAACATGGCGGCGCTTGAGGATCTTGAGCTTTCCTCTAACCGCCTTGAGCGCTTAAGCACTCAGCTCATCGATGTGGAGCAAAGCGTGGCGCGGCTGGAATCGGCCATGCAGCAGATTGATCAAAAAACCCGCCAGCAGTTCTCAGCCACGTTTGAGGCGATCAACACTGAGCTTGATAAGCTATTTAAACAGGTGTTTGGCGGGGGTCAGGCAAAACTGACTTTAGAGGACGCAAGCGATTGGCGCTCAGGGGTTGACCTCATGGCTCAGCCTCCAGGTAAGAAAAACGCCCGTCTAGCCCTGCTTTCCGGCGGAGAGAAGGCCCTGTGTGCCATGGCACTGGTATTTTCGATCTTTAAGCTGAATCCGGCGCCATTTTGTGTGCTCGATGAGGTCGACGCCCCGCTCGACGACGCCAATATCGGGCGCTTTTGTGATCTGGTCATGAGCCTGTCAGATCAAGTGCAGTTTATCTATATCTCTCACAACAAACTGGCCATGAAGATGGCCAACCAACTCATGGGCGTTACCATGCCAAGCCCTGGGGTTTCCAGCCTGGTTCAGGTCAATCTTGATCAGGCCAGCGCCTTTACCGAGGCTTAGTTTATTTTACGGCCCGCTTAGGCTAAAGTACCGTCCCATACCCTGTTGTTTGGCTACGTCATGACTGATCAAAGCTGGTTTATCATCTTGTGTGGGATCTTGATTTTGATGCTCGGCATCTGGATCATCTCGCGCGGCATCAAAGCGGGAAAATCCACTAAGGAGCAGCCTAACCTTGCCGCCCGTTTCAGCGGCGTGCGCACCGATCAGCCCCCCGTGGTTCCACGGGGAGAGCGCGCGCAGACGCAAAACCCATCTGCCCAGTCTGATGCTTCAAGCGACCCGATGGCGGCGCTCGACCGGGCTACTGCCTCGCTTGAGGCCACTGCCAGCGAGCCCGCTCCGCCGCAGGTGCTGAGCGAGATGGAGCTACTCTCCGGTGCTGCCGAGGTGATCGTGATCACCTTGCTGCCCAAGCAATTGGTGACATTTGATGGATCTGAGGTGCTAAGCGTGCTCTCCGCTTATGGCTTCAAATACGGCGAGATGAACCTGTTTCACCAGTACGGCGAGGACTACCTCTACAGCGTCATGCGCTACCACGCCGCCGACGCATCCGAAGGCTTTGATCTGCAAAGTATGCAGGATGAGCCTATTGACGGGCTGACCTTTATCATGCCGCTGCCGCATCCCAGATCGGTGCATGCCGCCGACGTGCTGCTGTCACAGGCCGCATCGATCGCGCGGGATTTGAGCGCCAGCATCAATACTGAAAACCTAAATCCGCTGGGACGAGCAGAGCGTGAAGCGCTGCTCAATCAGGCCAAGCGTTACCACTAAGTCTCCGGTTTAGTCAGTTAGCAAAATGTCATCCGTAGATAACTCTTCAAAACCGATCAGCGAACCCGCTGATCGTAAAGTCAGTGATCGCATGCGCCAGCTTGCCAAGCTGCTGCGCGAGCAGGCACACGCCTACTATGTGCTCGATGAGCCCATAGCCGAGGATAGTGCTTACGACTCGCTTCGATCAGAGCTGGTCGCGCTGGAAGAAGCGCACCCTAAGCTTGCGGAACAGGACTCGCCCACCAAAAGCGTGGGCGGTCAGGTGCTGGATAAATTCATTAGCGTCGCTCATGACGTGCCTATGTTGTCACTCTCAAACGTGTTCAATGCGGCCGATCTGGCTGACTTTGATCGCCGCGCTCGCGCTCGCCTGAACACTGAGGATTCGATTGAGTATGAGCTTGAGTACAAACTCGATGGCCTCGCGGTGTCTTTGCGCTATGAGCACGGCAAATTAACTCAGGCGGTGACCCGCGGCGATGGGGCGACCGGTGAGCTGATCACCTCAAACATCAAGACCATCCGCAATTTGCCTAAGCAGATCGCAACTGAGGCTCCGCTGCTTGAGGTGCGCGGTGAAGTGGTCATGCCCAAAGCCGGGTTTGAAAAACTCAACCGTGAAGCGGAACTTGAGGGCACTAAAACCTTTGCTAACCCGCGAAACGCCGCGGCAGGCAGTTTGCGGCAACTTGATCCGGGCATCGCGGCTTCCAGACCGTTGGCATTTTATGGCTACTCGGTGATTCAGGGTTTGCCTGAGCAGCTCACGACCCAGAGCGCGGCGCTTAATTGGCTGCGCGATTTGGGCTTTAGCGTGCCGGACTTTGAGGTGTGCAAATCGGTAAACCCTATCCTTGAGCGCTATGAGCAGATCGCTGCTGAGCGTAGCAACTTGCCCTTTGAGATCGACGGCATGGTGATCAAGGTCAACTCTCTTACCAAGCAAGAAGAGCTTGGTTTTTTGAGCCGAGAGCCGCGCTGGGCGACTGCCTTTAAGTTTCCAGCCGAACAGGCTACTACGCGCTTGATTGGCGCTGAGTGGCAGGTGGGCCGAACTGGCCAGCTCACACCGGTGGGCAAGCTTGAGCCGGTGTTGGTGGGCGGCGTGACCGTGCAAAATGTCACCCTGCATAACCCGGGTGAGATTGAGCGTCTGGGAGTTATGGTGGGCGATACCGTGGTGGTTGAGCGCGCAGGGGATGTGATCCCCAAAGTGGTCGGGGTGCTTAAGGACTTGCGGCCCGCAGATGCGACGGCGATTGAGTTGCCCAAGCAGTGTCCGGTGTGTGCGTCGCAGGTGGTTATGGGTGAGGATGAGGCGCTGGCGCGCTGCAGCGGGGCGCTGATCTGTCCGGCTCAGCAAACCGCTGCGCTGATTCACTTTGTCTCGCGCCGCGCTATGGATATCGAAGGCTTAGGTGATCGCTGGATCGAGAGTTTTCATGCGCACGGCCTGCTCAGTAGTGTGGCGGATATCTATCGGCTAAAAAACCACAAAGAGCAGCTGATTGGTTTTGAGAAACTGGCAGATAAGTCGGTAGAAAATCTGCTGGGCGCGATTGAGCAGAGCAAAAAAACAGCCCTGCCGCGCCTGATCTTTGGGCTGGGCATACGCGGGGTTGGCGAGCGCACCGCTCAGCTGCTTGCCACCGAATTTGGTGAGTTAACTAACCTCATGCAGGCAAGCGCTGAGTCTTTGGAAGCTATCCACGACATCGGTTCGATCACGGCTGAGTTTATCGTTGAGTTTTTTGCTAGCCCGCGCAACCAGCAGGTGATCGCTGATTTGATCGACCTAGGTGTTCACTGGCCAAAACCGCTGGCCAAAACTGATTTGCCGCTAAGCGGACAAAGTTGGGTGATTACTGGATCGCTTGATGCCTTTAGCCGCGATGTGGCGGGCGAGAAACTCATGGCGCTGGGCGCCAAAGTCGCCGGCAGTGTCAGCAAAAACACCCACCGCTTGGTTGCAGGTGAGAAAGCGGGCAGTAAGCTTAAAAAAGCTGAGTCTTTAGGGGTGACGGTGTTAAGTGAAGCGGAGTTTTTGGCTTTTTTAGCGGAGTTTGATCAGAGTTGATGTAACGGCTGCAGCGGCAAACTTACCAGCTGCTCGGCGTGTTTTGATTAATTGAGGCAAACTTTAAAAAAAATAACTTAATAGGAAGTTATCGCCTGACTTGGCCAATAACTCTTAGTCAGGTCTAAATCACGCGCTAAGTTTAGCGCGTGGACATTTGACCAAATTAAGCGCTTAGCGCTTCTTCGCGTCAGGGCGCACGCGGTGCGCTTTTTTGTTGCGACGCGCCATCTCTTGGCGGCTGCCAGGCAAGTGACCCTGACGATGCACGCCGCTGATCCCGCCCTGAACACTGCTGACTTTTGTGGCCTTAAGCAGTGAGTCGATCTCGTGACTCTCAAGCTCGCTCCAGCGGCCCTGCTTAAGGCCGGAGGGCAGATCAATCGGCCCAAACTTGATGCGCAGCAGTCTGCTTACTTTGAGTCCAACGATCTCAAACATGCGTCGCACCTCACGGTTACGGCCTTCTTTGAGATCGACGTGATACCACTTGTTAGCGCCTTCCCCGCCAGCCGACACCAATCGGTCAAACTTGGCTTCACCGTCCTCTAACTTCACTCCGTTGGTCAGCTGTCTTTGAATTTCAGTGGTCAAATCCCCCAAAACCCTTACGGCATAGGTTCTGAGCACCTCGTTTGAGGGGTGCATCATGCTGTGGGCAAGCTCCCCGTCGTTGGTGAAGAGCAAAAGTCCGGAGGAGTTAAGATCCAGCCGCCCGATCATCACCCAGCGATCGTGGTGTAGTTTGGGCAAACGCTCAAACACGGTGGTGCGTCCATCGGGATCGCTGGCCGCGCAGATCTCGCCCTCAGGCTTGTGATAGGCGATGACTCGGCGAACCTTGGGTTTATCGTTGATTTTCACGATACGCCCGTCGATCGAGACCTTATCGCCGAGGCTCATGCGATCGCCGAGGGTAGCCACCTTGCCATTTAACTCGACTCGCCCCTCTTTGATCATCTCTTCAATCTTACGGCGCGAGCCCAAGCCAAGGCTTGCCAGCGCTTTTTGCAGGCGTTCACCGCTGGTTGGATTTGAGGCGTTGTCCATAAAATGTCCAGTCTGCCCAAGGCAGCTTATGAGTCGAGTGAGGGTGGGATAGTTAGATCCCCAAGAGCCGGTAATTGCGAGACAGATTGTAAACTAAAGGCGTCCAAAAAGCTTTTGGTCGTGTAGAGAAGCGCCGGCCGTCCTGGAACATCGCGGTGACCACGCTCAGTAATCCAGCCGCGATCAAAGAGTTGCCGCAGCACGCTGCTTGAAGTGCTGACCCCGCGCAGCTCCTCGATATCAGCGCGCGTCACGGGCTGCTTGTAGGCGACGATGCTTAGTGTCTCAAGCAGCGCTGGGGTAAGTTTTTGGGCGCGCTCAGGAAATGCCGCTTGGATCAGTGCGCCGAAACTCGCCCTCACGCGCAGCCGGTAACCGCTTGCCGAGAGGAAAAGCTCAACCGCTTGCCCTAGGAGTATCTGTTCTAGTTCGCTCAGCGCTGATTTAAGCTCATGTGCATCGATTTGCAGAGCTGTTTTTAATTCAGGGGCACTTAAGGGTTTTTCACTCACAAAAAGCAGCGCTTGGATCTTTAGGGCCAAATCAGTATCTGATGCCACGCTGTTTGTCTCTAACTCATAACCTGAATCGGCCACTGGGTCAGTTGCGGCGTTACTTTCATGATCTAAGTGCAAATCACTGGACATGTTGACTCCAAAACCGATTCTGCGCATGAGCAAACACCCTAATTGTACGCAACTTCATGATTGCTCGCCTAGCCAAGACAGCGCTAGTGGTTCCTCGCCCAGTGAGATTACTTCGATCAATTGCTGCTTGAGTAGCTCAAGCACCGCAACAAAAGATACCACGGCGCCAAGCCTTCCCTGAGCGGGGCTGAGCAGATCCACAAAGGTGCAGATCTTAAGCTCAGAGATCTTTGCGGTGATCTGCGCCATGCGCTCGTGAAGCGGCACGCTATCTTCGATCACCTCATGAGCAGCCAGGCGCGGACGCAGCAAAGCGCTTACCCAGGCATCATGCAGCAGTTGCACATCATATATCTGCGGTAGCTCAGTCAGCTTTGGGGCGCTGGCCAGCGCCTCAAACACATCTCGCTCCAGCCGGATAAGCTTATCAACCCGCTGACTGGCCTCTTTGATTTGCGCATAAGCAGCCAGACGCTCAAGCAGAAGCTTGGTGGGATCGGCCTCAAGTTTTTCCGGCTTGGTGTCCTCTGGCAACATGAGGCGGGATTTGATGTCGATCAGGGTGGCGGCCATGAGGAGATAGTCACCGGCTAGCTCAAAACGCTGCGCTTGCAGCTGATCGATGTAACTTAAGTACTGCTCGGTAATCGGCAACAGGGCCATCTGGGTGAGATCGAGGCCGTTTTTTTGCACTAAATACAGCAGAAAATCCAGCGGCCCTTCAAACTGATCCAGCCAAATCTCAAAAGCCTCTGGCGGCACGTACAGATCTTCTGGCAGCTCGGTCAGCTGTTGATCAAACAGCCGAAGTTGACCGGACGCTTGAGCAGGTTGGGCAGACATTAGGCACTCTGACAAGCGTTAAGCTGACTCGCGTAGAGATGCTTAATCAAAGCCCCAGCTCCTCGGCGCTCACTACGCCTTCGCGTATCATCATCGGCACATCTTCAGTGAGATCTACCACCGTGGTTTGGGTGCGTGGCTGGATACCAGCATCCACCACCGCACTCACATAGCGATCGGTGAGATCGATGATCAATTCGGGATCATCGATCGGCAGATCGGCATCGGCGTGGTCAGGCAGGATCAAGGAGCTGATCAACAGCGGCTCTCCCAAACGCTCAAGTAGTGCGCAGGCGATGGGGTGATCGGTTACGCGTATCCCAATCGTTTTTTTCTTCGGGTGCATGAGGCGCTTGGGCACTTCGCGCGTGGCCTGAAGGACAAATGTCACCGGATTCGGAGTGACATTTTTTAAAAATCGGTACTGATGGTTGTTGACCTTGGCAAAGTTGCCAAGCTCGCTTAAGTCGCGGCAAAGGATGGTGAATTGGTGATCGTCATCTAGACCGCGCAGTGCTTTTAGGTCATCCAGCACTTTTTTATCTCCCACGGCGCCGGCCAACATGTAGGCAGTTTCGGTCGGAATCACAATCAATTCGCCGCGCTTGATCAGATCAACCAGTGCGTCAATTTGCCTGGGTTGAGGGTTGTCGGGATGGATGTACAGTCGCTTCATGGTGACCTGAGTTCTCACAAGTTGATCGATAGAGTCAGTGTAACGCAAGATCAAAGGGACGGGTGCAGCGGCAGATTGTGCTCTTCGGTTTTACGTTTGAGTTCAACGTGTTCAGCCAATTGGTTTTACTTGGGAGGGTTTTGCGTCGTCGCTTGGCTTGAGCTGGGTTTGCCTGACGACAAGGTCGATAAAAGGGCAGATGGACTGGATTTAACCGATTGCAGGCAGGCGATCCAGCGTGCCGCACGCGGAGGCAAGGGGTCTTTATTTAAACAAAACCGCTGGTGTTGATGCTTGAGCGCCTGAGTAAAGCTGGCGCCACCGTCATAAGCTGATGGGTCAAGCGCATCGCTGCTGATCAAGTGCAGATTGTCGAGCGACGGCTCAAAACCAATCCCCAGCGCTTGGCAGCACAGCCACTCGATCGCTTGCGGTTTGACTTCGGCCGCCTCAAAAGCCCGCTGCTCATCTAGGTTGCGTCCATCGGGGGCATACCAGTAACCGTAGTCAATTTGGGTGAGTCTGTGCTTGCCTGCCACCGTCCAGTGCGCTGCCTCATGCAGCAAACTGCGCACAAATCCGTGGGCGTAGCCGATCTTTGCGGGCTGGCTGCCCGCTCCCGGCAGGTAGATCGGTTCATGGCCATGAAAGTCCTCAGCACGCATCAGCACGGTGTTCATCTCGGTAAAGCAGTCCTCAAATGCCACCGTTAGCCGCTCCAGTTGTTCAGCTGGACTCAGTGCGGCAAAAAGAGTGTCTGGCGAAGCGTTGGCAGTCATGGGACGAGCGCGATGGAATCAAAGGGCTTATGTTAATTCAATCTCGGTATAGGCGCGAGGCGTGATGAGCCGATAGAGGGGCAGTTCAACTGAGGTAGATCAGTGAGGGTGCGGCGAGGTATCTAAGGTGGGCATTTGGTTGAGGTTTTAGGTTGAGGTTTTAAAAATGGCTCTGGAGTTGGGTTCTGGTTGTCACCGCAGCGGCGATTTAACCTTTAAACCAGCTTAGCCGGAGCATAAATTTACGATAATTATCGAGCAAATGCGGTTAACTCAGATTAAGATCTGCTGCCTGACTGATCTGTCGACCCTTAGTTGATATGTTCGCCAATTGGGTTGTAGCATCGTTAGCTCAACTGATCAGTCCCATAGAGATCAGGGCGTAGATACGCTTTGACTTACCCCACCGATTTAAGTAGAATTGCACGCCTTATGCCAGACACCCCATTTATTGATCGTATTGTACTGAGTCAGATCAAGGACTCGGGGTTCACTTGGCGCGGCAACTTGTCGCTTAGCCGGTTTACCCGCTTGCAGCATGAGATCCACGCGGATCAGCCCTCAGATGATTTATGGGTTAGCGTTGATTTAGTTGCCGGGGTGTCCGGGCTGTTTTGGTTGACCCTGAGGGTCAGAGGCGAGCTTAGGCTTACCTGTCAGCGCTGTTTAGAGGGGCTGATTTATCCGCTCTCGATTGATAATCGGGTGGCGGTACTCAGCTCAGAGCGCTTAGTTGAGCTGATGGATGAAAGTGATGATTATGTTCTGGTCGCCGAAATTGAGGCGCCAGAACAAACTGAAGCGGCCACTGTGGATTTGTTTCAGGTGATAGAAGATGAGTGTTTGTTGGCAGTGCCGGCTTCACCCAAACACGATGACTGTGCTGCGGCTAAGACTCAAGCTGGAGATATTGAACAGCTAAAGCCGGATAACCCGTTTGCACAGTTATCACAACTTAAGAAGTAACCCGTGAGTTGGCTAACCGCCAACCCCACATCGACATAGGAAAACTCTCATGGCCGTTCAGAAAAGCCGAAAAAGCCGCTCAAAGCGTGATATGCGTCGTTCACACGATTCACTGACCACCAAACAGTTGTCAGTAGATGCGACCACTGGTGAAAAGCACTTGCGTCACCACGTAACAGCCGATGGCTTTTACCGTGGTCGTCAGTTGTTCGGAGCCAAACAGGACGCCTGATTCCTTCCTTAGGAGTCTGCATCCTGATTGAGCTGGACGATTGATGGACATACGAATTGCCATTGACACGCTCAGCGGAAATCATGGGCTCGAGGTAACCTTGCCTGCGATCATCAAAGCGCTTCAGCGCAATGATCGGGTGAGGTTTTTGCTGTATGGGCCTTTGAAAAAGATTGCTCATGCCATAGAGGATCTGCCTGAAGATCAGCTCGAGCGGGTTGTGGTGGCAAATGCACCCAACTCTAGCCTTATCGACTCTGAATCGGATCAGCTGGGTGATCATGCTCAGGCGTCGCTGCTGCTTGCCATCGACGCGCTCAAATCTGGCCGTGCCGATGCCTTGGTGACTGCCTGTCACATACAAGATCTGATTCCGATTTGTCAGAGTCGACTGGATTTGTACTCTGAAGTGTCACAGCCCGCCATGATGCGACTGTTGCCGGCGCTCAAAAAACCAGCTTACATGCTAGATGTTGGTGCCCACCTCGACCCCTCTGCTCAAGAGCTGCTTGAGTTTGCCCTCATGGGTTCAGAGGCGCTTAGAGTCATCGCCGGGAAGCGCTATCCTCGGATCGGTCTGCTCAGTAATGCCTCATCTGCCAAATTCACCACTGAGCGTATCCGCGAAACTGATGCGCTGATCAGGCGAACAAGCCTGAACTACGCTGGCTTGGTTGAAGGTTATGCCTTGTTCGATGGCAGTGTGGATCTGATTTTGTGTGACGGGTGGACCGGCAACATATCGATCAAATCTGCTCAAGGCGCCGTGGTCAGTTTCATGGACTATCTGATTGAGCAGTTCTCTGATAGCGCGGTTTCTCGCTCGCTGAGCCTGCCAATACTGCCATTTTTAAGGCGTCTTCAATCGAAACTCAACCAAGACCCTCAGCGCTACGGCGGGGCTTTGGTCTTGGGCTACGATCATGAAGTCATCAAATGTCATACCCAAGCCAGCAGCGATGATTTTACGCTCGCGATCGATACGGCGATTAAGACGGCAAATTTTGAGTTGTCGAAGAAAATTCACAAGGGGTTAGATACTCACCATACTCGCTGGCCACAGCCGCTTAACGCTCAATTGCAAGACGAGCCAACTGTGTCACCCAATCTCACCTAAAGGTCATCCATAACATGAAGTTATCGTTTTTATTTCCAGGGCAGGGTTCGCAGACACAAGGCATGATGGAGTCACTGGCTCATGCTTATCCACTGATCAATGAGACCTTACTTGAAGCTTCCGATGTGCTGGAGTACAACTTACTTCGGGCTATGGCTGACGAGAACAAAATCAATCAAACGGTTTATACCCAGCCTTGTATTTTGGCGGCCAGTATCGCGATCTATCGTCAGTGGTTGGCTTTGGGTGGCCCTAAGCCGCATATATCGGCTGGTCACTCCTTGGGTGAATACACCGCGCTTTGCGCCGCAGGATCACTGAGCTTCGCTGAGTCGCTCAAATTGGTTCAGGCGCGCGGACAGTTCATGCAGGCAGCGGTCGCCGAAGGTGTGGGCGGTATGGCGGCGGTCATCGGCTGTGACAACGAGCGAATTGAAAACCTCTGTCGTCAGGTTGGCTTTGAAGGCGTGATGATCAGTGCAGCTAACTACAATGCCCAAGGGCAAGTCGTGGTTGCTGGACACCGCCAAGCGATCATACTGCTTCATCAACTGGGTCAAAAAGAGGGCTTTAAAGTCATGCCCCTGCCGGTATCGGTGCCATCGCACTGCGTACTGATGACACCAGCTTCAAAACAATTGCAGCAGGAATTTAAAGAGGTTGAGTTCACTCAGCCTGAGTTTGAGATCTTGCATAACATCGACGCCAAGCCCAGAACCACGGACAACGATATCAAGCAGGCGCTCATTGCACAGGTGTGTGAGCCTGTACGCTGGACCAAGATCATGGACAGCTTCAGCACCAAAGAAGTCACTCACTATGTTGAGTGTGGTCCAGGCAAGATCTTGAGTGGATTGGGCCGACGCCAAAACACGCCGGCTAAGATCTTGAGTACCCAAAGCCCTCAAGACTTTGAGGCTGCCATAGCGCAGTTCACCCAGTAAGGAGCTTTTATGAGTCGTACGATTGCTTTGGTTACCGGTGCCAGTCGCGGGATCGGTCAGACGATCGCCATGCAGCTGGCTAAAGCGGGTTATTTTGTGGTGGGAACAGCTACCTCTGAAGCGGGTGTGGCTAGGATCGAGCGTTACTTAAAAGATTCGGGCGGTATTGGGCGCATACTTGACGTCCGCTCCGCCTCAGATATTGATGAGCTGTTTACTCAGATTGAAAGTATCTACGGACATGTAGAGGTATTGGTCAACAACGCGGGCATTACTCAAGATTCACTACTCATGCGCATGAGCGAAGACGCTTTTAGTGAAGTAGTCGATGTCAATCTAAAAGCGGTATTTCATACCTCTAAGCGCAGTCTTAAGGGCATGATGAAAGCACGTCATGGTCGAATCATCAACATCACCTCAGTGGTTGCCCAGATGGGTAACGCAGGTCAAGCCAACTATGCCGCGTCCAAGGCGGGTGTTGAGGGTTTTACCCGTTCACTGGCACGAGAAGTTGGATCTAGGCAGATTACCGTCAACTGCGTGGCGCCGGGTATCATCGAATCAGATATGACCAGCGAGTTGGACGAGCGTTATAAACAGGCCATGCTAGATGCGGTTCCGGTGGCGCGCTTGGGTCAACCTGAAGATGTCGCTGCGACGGTACTGTTTTTGGCCAGTAATCAAGCATCCTATATCACCGGAGCGGTGATTCCGGTCAATGGCGGGATGTATTTGTAACCTGCTTTAAGTGGCTTAGCTCTAGGCTTGAGTTGGGGTTAGGGCTTGCCAAAGTCAGGTTGTCAGCAGGGCGCTGACCCCGTAAACTACCTTTTTAAAAAACCCGGTTGAGGAGAGTATCAAGTGAGCGAAGTTGAAGTACGCGTCAAGGAAGCGGTTGCTGAACAGTTAGGTCTTAAAGTGGAAGAGATCAACAACGACGCATCTTTTATGGATGATCTGGGTGCTGATTCACTCGATTTGGTTGAGCTAGTCATGTCATTTGAAAATGACTTTGATATCACCATTCCGGATGAAGATTCAAGCAAACTGACCACCGTGCAGTCTGCCATTGATTATGTTAAGAGTAAAAAAGACGCCTGATTGCTGGGTGTGACCGAAGCCGCTTAACGCGGCTTTTTTGTATTAAGCTTAAGGGTGTCAGGCATGAAAAAGCGCATCGTGGTAACTGGTATGGGCTCGGTCAATCCACTGGGACTGAGTGTCGATACCAGCTGGCAAGCCGCCCTGAGTGGGCAATCAGGGATCAGTCGTCTGGATCAGTTTGATGAGGTTGAGCTTAGGACAAGGATCGCCGGCCAACTTCAGGGTTTTGATGCGGCTGACTATCTACCTGCAAAAGATGCGCGTCGATACGACCCCTTTGTTCACTACGCTATGGCGGCGGCAAAAGAAGCGATCGCGCAGGCGGGTCTTGAGGGTTATGTCGGTGACGCCGATCGTATCGGTGTGCTGGTGGGTTCGGGCATTGGCGGGATCAGCACACTTGAGGCAAACGCGATCACCCTAGATCAGCGCGGGCCTCGTAGAGTGTCTCCGATGTTTATACCGGGCTCGATCATCAACATCGCTGCCGGCCTGATCTCAATCGAATACGGGTTTAAGGGTCCGAACCTCGCGGTGGGCACAGCATGCACCACCTCCACTCACGCGATTGGTTTGGCGGCGCGCTTGATTGCTTATGGGGACGCCGATGTGATCATTGCGGGCGGCTCAGAAAAAGGCTCCTCCTTGCTGGGTATGGCTGGGTTTTCTAGCATGCAGGCGCTCTCCACCCGAAACGACGAGCCGACGCTGGCATCGAGGCCATTTGACAAAGATCGCGACGGTTTTGTCATGGGAGATGGCGCCGGGGTGCTGGTCATCGAATCACTTGAGCATGCACTGGAGCGCGGTGCGAGCATACTGGCTGAGGTCTGCGGTTTTGGCATGAGCTCGGACGCCTCCCATATCACTGCCCCGCCCAGTGACGGTGAGGGTGCACAGCGCGCCATGCGGGCGGCGCTCAAGGACGCCGACCTTGCTCCTGAGGCCATCGGTTATATCAACGCGCACGGCACCAGCACGCCGCTTGGCGATGTCGCGGAATCTAAAGCGATTGAGTCGGTTTTTGGCGCTCATGCGAAGCAGCTTAAGATCAGCTCAACCAAGTCGATGACCGGCCACCTGCTGGGCGCTGCGGGTGCGGTTGAGGCGATCTTTTGCTTAAAAGCACTGCTCGACTCCAAAGTCCCGCCTACGATCAATCTGCAAAATGTCGACCCTGAATGCACCTTGGACTATGTAGCCAATCACGCCTGTGATTTGAGTTTCAACTACGCGCTTTCTAACAGCTTTGGTTTTGGCGGCACTAACGGGACTTTGATCTTCAGTCGCTTCGATGGCTGAAGATGGGTTGGGATAGACAGTGAGTAATTAATTGGGCTGGGCTTGAGCGGAGTTGCTGCCAAGCTGGGCATTTTGCTTGAGCTTTAAGAGCTTAGTTATAAAAAAGAGCTAAACCCAGTCGCGTGGTTTTAAGTAGTACTCAGTCAGACGCAGCTCATCTGAACCCTCGATGAATTCTGGTCGATAAGACCAACTCACCAAATTGGGAAGGCTAACCAAGATCGACTCGGTGCGGCCTCCTGACTGCAAGCCAAACAGAGTGCCGCGGTCGTACACCAAGTTAAACTCCACATAGCGCCCGCGGCGGTATAGCTGAAACTCGCGCTGCGCTTCGGTAAAACTCAGCGGCAAACGACGCGCCAAGATCGGATCGTAAGCCTTGATAAAACCGGTGCCGACGACCTGCATGAACGCAAAGCAGCGATCAAAACCCCACTCGTTTAGATCATCATAAAAGATCCCGCCGATGCCGCGCTGCTCGTCGCGGTGTTTGAGGTAGAAGTACTCATCGCAAGCTAGCTTAAAATCGGCATAGACAGTTTCGCCAAAGGGGTCACACAGATCTTTGGTGGTTTGGTGCCAAGCCGTGCAGTCCTCATCAAACCCGTAATAGGGGGTCAGATCGTAGCCGCCGCCGAACCACCAGATTGATTCACCGCTCTGACTGGTTGCGCTGAACAGGCGTACGTTTAGGTGGGCCGTGGGTGCAAGTGGGTTTTTGGGGTGGACGACGACGGAGACGCCCATCGCACGCGCCTTGGCGCCAGCTAGCCCTGGGTGACGCGCGCTGGCAGAAGCGGGGAGTTTGCTGATCAGGATATCGCTGAACATCACCCCGGCTTTTTCTATCTGCTCTCCGCCAGATAGCACGCAGGACACTCCGCCGCCGCCCTCAGCGCGCTCCCACGGATCCGCCTCAAATCTCGCGCTCGTCTCATGTGACTCGAGCATGTCGCAGATTGCGCGCTGGAGGCCAGTTAAAAATGTCCGCACCGTTGAGATTTGGTCTTCATTGATCGACTCAGGAGTCATGATAAGTGGCCCATCTTGCTGCGTTTGGTTTGTAGATAAACCATGTTGAAGGGGTTTTCACCCACCTGCAGGGGAACCCGCTCAGTGACTTCGATGCCAAGCGCACTTAAGGAGTTAATCTTGGCGGGGTTGTTGGTGAGTAGACGCACGCGCTTAATCCCTAAAGTATCCAGCATCACTTGGCACATCTCATAGGTGCGCTCATCTCCGGCAAAACCGAGCAGCAGGTTAGCTTCAAGCGTGTCGTGACCTTGATCTTGCAGCGCGTAAGCACGGATCTTGTTGGATAGGCCAATCCCGCGACCCTCTTGGCGCAAATACAGGATCGCCCCGCGCCCTTCAGACTGAATCATCGCCATGGCGGCTGAGAGCTGAGGTCCGCAGTCGCAGCGCATCGAGCCAAAAGCGTCGCCGGTCAAACACTCCGAGTGCACGCGCACCAAAACGGGCTGATCGTCCAGTTGGTGCAAACCGGTGCTGAGGGCGACATGCTCATGTTCACCGTCATCGAAGACGGTTATGTCAAACACCCCAAACTTAGTGGGCAGCGTTGAGTGGGTTATGGCTTTAAAGGTCAATGGAGACTCCATGGGGTGACCGTGGGCGCTGGGCGGTTTAAGGCGGGCATTATAGCAAAGCCGGACGGCAAGGTTGCGGCCGAGCTTGAGCATATTGCACCTGTTTTGTGCCAACCTGCAAAATCGCTCAGCAGAAGTTTGACTAAGGGTGCTAAAATTGCGACTTTGTCTGGCCTGGGTTCTGTTTTTCATACCTTATGTTTACCCAAATCGCACGCGTTAGGCCTCTGACTCCGATCCTAGATAAGATTGAGCAGCCGGCTGAACTTAAGTCACTCAGCGCAGATCAGCTTGAGCAATTGAGTCATGAGCTTAGAGCCTACTTGCTCTACGCGGCAGGCCAGACGGGTGGGCATTTTGGTGCAAACTTGGGCGTAGTGGAGCTGACCCTAGCGCTACACCGCGTCTTTGATACGCCGCATGATCAATTGGTGTGGGATGTGGGTCACCAGGCTTATGTGCATAAAGTGCTCACCGGTCGCCGTGATCAACTGCTCAGTATTCGCTCCAAAGGCGGCTTAGCTGCTTTTCCGAGCCGCGATGAGTCGATCTATGACACCTTTGGCGTGGGCCACTCCTCAACCTCAATCTCTGCTGCGTTAGGCATGGCGCTGGCTGCTCGCCAGCTCAAAACCAAACAGCGCGTGGTATGCGTGATTGGCGATGGCGCCATGACCGCGGGCATGGCTTTTGAAGCGCTAAACGACGCGGTCGATCAGCAGGCTGATCTGATGGTGGTCTTGAACGACAATGATATGTCGATCAGCTCCAGCACCGGCGGGTTCTCTAAACACTTAGCGCGCCTGTGGAAAAATGGCCTCCAATACGACATCGGCGATGACGGTGAACCTGAGCTGAAAAAAAGACCCTCGATGAGCTATGTTCGGGTCTGCGATGATTCCAACATGCCGGATAACTTGTTCCGTGCGCTGGGTTTTAAGTATTACGGCCCCTTCGATGGTCATGATCTGCACAGTTTGGTTGATGTGTTTGAGCGCCTAAAAGACGTCAAAGGCCCGCGATTGGTTCATGTTTACACCCGAAAAGGCAAAGGCTTTGCGCCAGCTGAGTCAGACCCGATCGGTTTTCATGCCATCGCTAAACTAGATTCAGTCGCCCAAAAACCCAGTGGTATGAAGTTCTCCGATGTGTTTGGCCGCTTTTTACTCGATACCGCGCATGACAAGCGTCTGATGGCAGTGACTCCAGCCATGTGCGAGGGCTCGGGCATGAAGGCATTTAGCCTTGAGTATCCTGAGCAGTTCATCGACGTCGCGATTGCTGAACAGCACGCGGTGACTCTGGCTGGCGGCATGGCGGTAGGCGGCTTAAAACCCATCGTTGCGATCTACTCGACCTTCTTGCAGCGGGCTTACGATCAATTGGTTCATGACATCGCCCTGCAAAAACTCGATGTCACCTTTGCGATTGATCGCGCTGGTCTGGTCGGCGAAGATGGAGCCACACACGCTGGAATCTATGACTTTGGTTTCATGCGATCGCTTCCAGATGCGCTGATCATGGCGCCGATCGATGAGCTTGAGTGCTATGATATGCTCGCGACGGCGTATGAGTATCCGGGTCTGGCCAGCGTGCGCTATCCGCGTGGTTATGGGCGAGGCACCAAGATTGATCGGGCTGCCCAATTGGTGCCGCACACAGCAGAGACACTTAAGAGTTTCGATCAACCAGATGCTGTGATCCTGGGTTTTGGCACCTTAACTCTAAGCGCGCTTGAGGCCAGTGAGCTGCTTGAGACTCAAGGAGTTAAGCTTGCGGTAGTCAACATGCGCTTCGTCAAACCGCTCGATACCGACTTGCTGGATCAAATCGCGCACTTGCCCCTGATTACGATTGAGGAGCATGCGGTCAGCACCGGCGCGGGTAGCGCGGTTAACGAATACCTATGCAATCAATCTGGGGCAAGCATACTGAATTTGGGCATACCCGATCGCATCATTGCTCATGGCTCGCACGAAGAACAGCTGAGCGATTGTGGGCTGGACCCACAGGCTATAGCACAACGTGTCAGCCAGTGGCTGCAATCACTCAACACTTTAAAGAGGCTTTACGATGGAACCCATGGTGGTCATGGCTGCGCGAGCAGCTGAAAAAGTAGGCGCTGAAATCTTAAAAGCGCATCACAACCGTCATCAGATCGATCTGAACATCGAATCCAAAGGTCTAGACGGCTTGGTTACCCGCATCGACAAGCACGCCGAAGAGCTGTCGATTGCGCTTTTGCAAAAAAGTTACCCCAAGCACTCTTTTTTGGGTGAAGAGTTTGGCATGCAAGAAGGCGAAGGCAACGACGCGGATTGGTGCTGGGTAATCGACCCGCTCGATGGCACCAAAAACTTTGTGCACGGCTTGCCGCACTTTTGTGTCTCCATCGCTGTGCAACATAAAGGCGTGACTCAGCACGGTGTGATCTACGACCCAGTTCGCGATGAGATGTTCAGTGCCAGCCGCGGCCGCGGCGCGATGCTGAACCAGCGCCGCCTAAAGCCCGGCACTCGCACCACGTTAGAGGGCGCTTTTTTAACCACGGGTCACCCGCTTGAGAAAAATGTCGACGGTAAGGTAGTTTCTTTTGCTGCTCAGCACTTCGCCTCGATGCAGGCGTGTGTGGATCAGGGCGCACAGGTTCGCCGGCTTGGCAGTGCGGCGCTGGATTTGGCCTACGTCGCTGCCGGGCGATTTGATGGTTTTTTTGAGATGCAGCTCAAACCTTGGGACATCGCCGCGGGCGAGTTGATCGTGGTGGAAGCCAAAGGCATGGTGCTGGATCACCGCGGCGCCGCAAACGCCATGGACACCGGATCGGTGTTTGCTGCTAACGCCAAACTACTTAAGCCGCTCATGCAAACCGTGCTTCCTTACTGGAAAGAGGCGATGGCATAAGCCTTTTAGTGGGCCCAAAACCCAGACCATAAAAAAGCGCCGATCGGCGCTTTTTTTGATATAGGGCTTCTTGGTTCAGTCAGCCAGTTCCGCCTTGATCGCCATCTCATAGGCGTCAATCTGGTACTCAAGCAGATCGATGAGTTTTTGCGCTTTGGGCACGGCCTGCGAGCAAGCCGTGAAGCAAAACTCAACCTTATCGACGTAGCTTGCCAGGGTAATGTTAAGCGCCTGTCCATCCATGACGATGGAGAGCGGATAGAGGGCATCCATACGCGCGCCGTTCCAGTACAAGGGTTCGCGGCTACCGGGGACATTTGAGATGATCAGGTTAAAGCCCTGACGCTTGGGCATGAGTCCGGTGATCACGTTTAGTCCGACCAAGGAGTAGACGATACCGGTGTAGTTGATGATCTCGGACTGATTCATGCGCGAGAAGCGCTTTTTGCCGTCGTTGATGGTGCGACTGATGATCTTTAAGCGCTCAACTGGGTCGTCTAGGTGGGTGGCAAGGTTGGCCAGCATGAAAGAGATCTGGTTACCAGCGACCGTGTTGTCTTTGCGCAGTGATACCGGTACAAAAGCAATCAGTGGTTTGGTTGGCAGCGCTTGCTGTCCAATCAAGTAGGTGCGCAGCGCGCCGGCACAAATCCCCAGAACCACATCGTTCATGGTGACGCCAAAGTGCTTGGCGATGTGGTTAAGTCTGCTGATGTCGTAAGACTGAGCCACGATCCGGCGGGAGGAGGTCACCGACTGGTTAAACAGCGTGCAGGGCGCCTGAGTAGTGGTGACATGATGGGGGTCGGAATAATCCTTGATGTTTTGAATCAACTCAGCCCCCACGCGAGGAAGGGTGGCGAATTGTTTGCTCAAGGTTTCAAGCAGACCACTGGAAACAGGGGTTTTGTTTTTTCGGGTTTTAGAGCTGCTGACCGCCCAGATTGGCTTGGTGGTCATGGCTTCTGGTGAGTAACTAAATGCCCGTTTGACCAGACCCATCGCCGCGACACCGTCAACCAGCGAGTGGTGAACTTTGAAGTAAATACCAAAGCGATTGTCTTCGATGCCCTCAATCACGTGACATTCCCAAAGCGGCATGTTGCGCTCAAGCAGTCGCCCGTGCTCTTGAGAGACGTAAACCAGCAGTTCACGGATTCGTCCGGGGCGCGGCAAAGAGATGTGACGAAAGTGATGATCAATATCGAACATCTCATCTTCTTTCCAGAACAAGCCTTTGTGCAGCACCTGATTAAACGGGAAGACCGGCTGCGCGTGTGAGCTGCGCATGTTCTGCACGAGATTGTAGACGAAGTCTTCACCTGCTCCCTCTGGTGGCCTAAATAAGAACAAACCGCCGACATGGATGGGTTGTCTGCGTTTTTCCATTTGAAGGAAAAGCTGGTCGCTAGGAGAAAGTGAGCGCATAAAATCTCGTGGGTAAAATTTTAATTAATGCCAAACATTGTGCCACAAGCAATGTAATGCAGATAACTTTCTGATTAAATTTGCTTTTGGTCTTGTCACAAGAATCAAGTGATGTTTTTTAACAGGATACAGCCTACCGTTTGTCTGGAACCAGCATGAAATGTCTTTTGTCGCTAAAATAGCGAGTAAGTTCTTGTAAAAACCACTATGTTACAAAGAGTCCAGATTTATGCCGCGGTACCATTCAGTGCTTTTATTGGAAAAAATTAGACTCGCTTTGTTTGAATGGCCCATCGCTCGAAGGCTAGCGCTGGTGTGTGGCCTGCTGGCATTTGAAACAACCCTTTACCTGCTGGTTTCTTTGTATTTTTGGCTCACCTCTAACACCGATTTTATCAACCCGGCTGTGCTTGGCTTTACTGTTTATGTTCTGGCTGCCTGCTCTGTTTTTTTCCTTGGTGCTTGCTATCTCACCACCAAACTGCTCAATCCCACTAAAAGCTATCTGCTGATTCAGTCCTTGGTTCTGGGTGTTTACGGATTGATGCTGGTTGCTGGTGACTGGGTGATTGGTAAAGGCACGACTTTTGGTGGGGTTAATTATCTGGGCGGGGCGGTTGTCGGAATCATCTTACTCAATCGCTGGGTCGTCTACAGCGTGGTGGGATTGTCTCAGATCTTGCTGTATTTTTTACTCTATCTGAGTTACCAGGGCCTGATGCCACTTGCGCCGCTGCGGGCAAGCACTATGGTTCAGCCAAATATGTATGAGTGGATTGTGTTATCTGATGCGCTGAGCTTAACCAAGGTTTGGGTGTTGATACTGATGATTGATCTGATGGTATCGACGCTGAGGCGCGAGCAGGTCAAGGTGAAGCACCTCTCCGAGCGGGATCCGTTAACCGGCCTGCTCAATCGTTTAAGTCTTCGTGAACGACTGGTTCAGTCGGTGGCAGCGAAGTATCACATGTGTATCTTGTTGATTGATGTTGATTACTTCAAGAGGATTAACGACACCTACGGTCACCCCGTGGGCGATCAAGTGCTGGTGTCGCTCGCTGATACGCTCCAGAAAACACTGCGCCCAGGTGATGTCTGCTGGCGATACGGCGGAGAGGAGTTTTTGGTGTTGCTGGAGAATTTGAGTCATGCAGAGGGTATTGAGGTCGCAAGACGGGTTCGTGCTCAAATTCGAGATACGCCGATAGAAGCCGATGGCCAGCTGATCAATGTCAGGGTGAGTGTTGGTCTAGCCAGTATGGATCGAAAATCAATAGTCAGCACCGGTTACACCGACGGCGATCTGGTGCGTAAACTAATCAAGACTGCTGACGACATGCTGTATCGCTCTAAAACAGCCGGGCGTGACCGCGTGACCGCAGCAGTGGTTGATACTCAGCTTGAGATCGATCGGGTCAGTATTGAGGCTTGATAGACGCTTAAACCTAAGTATAAAAATGGCCTCAATTGAGGCCATTTTTACTATATGAAATCACTCCAAATTAGGCGCTAGCCAGCGCTTGGCCTCAAGCTCGCTCATGCCGGTGCGCTTGGCGTAGCTGAGCAGCTGATCTTCCTCGATCTTACCGACGTTGAAGTAGCGGCTTTGGGGGTGAGCAAAGTAAAACCCACTGACCGAGGACGGCGGCCACATGGCAAAGCTCTCGGTTAAGTAAGTCTCGATCTTATCCGTGGTGCCGAGCCAATCAAACAGCACGCCTTTTTGTGTATGCTCAGGGCAAGCTGGGTAGCCGGGCGCTGGGCGGATACCGGTGTACTTCTCGCGCACCAGGTCTTCGTTGGTCAGGTTTTCATCCGTAACATAGCCCCAAATCTCGGTGCGCACACGCTGGTGCAAGTGCTCAGCAAACGCCTCAGCCAAGCGGTCACCTAACGACCTGTCTCTTATACACATCTCCGAGCCCACGAGACTAGGCATGATCTCGT
>CAJXOR010000036.1 GCA_913057715.1 uncultured Moraxellaceae bacterium | reverse complement strand
GGCGGAGGTTTTGGCGGCGGAGGCGGTTTTTCAGGAGGCGGCGGCGGATTTGGCGGCGGCGGAGCAGGAGGTTCATGGTGAGTCAGGATCAATCCAAAGCGGCCGATCAAAAACAGGCTCTTGAGCGAACTACGGAGAAGTTACTGGGCACTGAGCCCAGAGCAGATCTGCAGGCTACAGATGAGGCAAACCTCACCGCAGTTTCGGTGCAGCACCCAAACTCTCCAGTTCGTGAAGATGATGATCTGCCAAGTCAACCACAAATCAGCGACTCGCGCGAGGCTGACGATGTGCTGGCTGAGTCCGACGAGTATGCTCAAGGTAGCCTGAGCACCGATGATGCCCTGCAAGAGGAGCTGAAGGTTGGTTCAACTGAGTTAGCCAAACAAGACCTGAAACCCAGAAGCTGGGCTCGGGTGTGGCGACAGTTGGCATTTGCCCCGCTTAAAAATCGCTGGTTAAACAAAGCGGCACACGAGCGTATCGAGGCGGCGATCAAACTGGCTGAAGAAAACCACTTTGGTGAGATCGTGGTGGTGATAGAGGATACGCTGCCGCTTTGGCAAAGCCTGAAACTAGATGCGCACACGCGGGCGCTAGATGTGTTCGCAAGCCAACGAGTCTGGGACACTGAGCGAAACTCAGGCGTGCTGATTTACCTGTGCTTAAGCGAGCATGCGCTTGAGATTGTCGTGGATCGGGGACTAAACCAGACGATTGATCCGATCTACTGGCGAGCAGTTTGCGATAAGACACTGGCTGGAATCAAGCGCGGCGAGCCGGTGCGGGCACTTGAGTTTTTGATCAGACACGTCGGCAAAGCGCTCAGGCTTTTTGATCAATCAGGCACTGATCCCAGCGGTAACGAGCTTGGCAATCAGGTGATCCGGTTGTAGTTTTCAGATGGCTAATTTAGGTTTACAGCTTCTATATAGTGTTAGATTGATGACGTTTTGTTACTTAAAAATGTCTGTGAAGCGGCTTGGTTAACTTTGGTGAATTCTGCGCCAAAACCAGCGGAAACCCTTTATGCTGTCGCTAAATCTAGTGACCGGATGGCAACGTGAAAGCAGTTTTCAATCAGCAAGTGATAGCCCAGAGTAATGAGACGGTTCTGATTGAGGGTAACCGCTACTTCCCAAGAGACTCGGTCAATATGGAGATGCTGGAAGCTTCAGATCACACCACCGTTTGTCCTTGGAAAGGAACCGCGAGCTACTATAGTGTCAAAGCCGATGGTAAAACTTGTGTGGAGGCAGCGTGGTCTTATGAAGATCCCAAAGCTGATGCGGCGCACCTAAAAGATATGATCGCCTTTTGGCGTGAAGTTGAGGTTGGTTGAGCTGCTGATTTAATTCAAGTTGATTGTCTAAAAATTAGATCCTAAAAAAACCCAGCTCACGCTGGGTTTTTTTAATTGAACCACCGAGTTTATTCAAAAATTAAGCGGGCACCCCAGCGTTTGCCAGTGCGTCCGCCATCTCGTTGCCCGGGTGACCTGAGTGACCCTTGACCCACTGCCAGTCGACTTCTCGTCCCACGCGCAGCTGATCGAGCTCTACCCATAGGTCTTGGTTCTTGACTGGTTTGCCCGCTGCCGTCTTCCAGCCTTTTTTCTTCCAACCGTGGATCCAGGTGGTGATGCCGTTTTTCACGTAGCTCGAATCGGTCCAGATCTGCAATCCGCCATCAGTGTTCTTAAGCGCCTCAATCGTCGCCATGAGCTCCATGCGGTTGTTGGTGGTGTCAGCCTCACCGCCGCAAAGTTTTTGCTCCTCCCCGCTTGGCTCGATCAAGTACAGCCCCCAGCCGCCGCGCCCGGGATTGTTTTTGCAGGCGCCATCGGTGTAGGCGACGGTTAAGGTGGGGTGAGCCAGATCGAGATGATTCATGAGTGCTTGAGCCTGTTAAATTGAGGGTGCCTAAAGCGCTGGAGCGGCGTAAAAGGTGGGCATTTTGCCATAAAAAAGCGCGCTATCGCAGCGGCTAGCCAATTCTATGAGCGGTCAGCTTCTGCTACAATATGCGCCAAATTTAGCCAAACTTACTGCCTATGTACGCCTACACCCCTGTTGATCAGACCCTGGTGGATGAGCGCGTTGCTCAGTTTCAAGACCAGCTGCGCCGCTATATGGAGGGCACGCTGTCCGAGGAGGAGTTTCGCCCTCTTCGATTGCAAAATGGTCTCTATGTGCAGCGCTATGCGCCGATGCTCAGGATTGCGGTTCCTTATGGGCAGATTAATTCGACTCAAATTCGCAAGATTGCTGAGATCTCACGTAATTATGATCGAGGATATGCGCATATCTCAACCCGTCAGAACATCCAGCTTAACTGGCCGGAGCTGACGCAGTGCGGCGAGATCTTGGCGGAGCTTGCCAAGGTTCAGATGCACGCGATTCAGACCTCGGGCAACTGTATCCGTAACACCACGACAGACGAGTACGCGGGACGCGTGCCTGGTGAAGTGGCTGATCCGCGCCCGACCTGCGAGCTGATTCGTCAGTGGTCAACCTTTCACCCTGAGTTTGCTTTTTTGCCGCGCAAGTTCAAGATTGCGGTGAGCGCGCTACCTGAAGTGGATCGCGCGGCGACAGCTTTTCATGATATCGGTGTGTTTTTGGTCGAACAAGACGGCGAGATCGGCTACAAGATCATGGTTGGCGGCGGTTTGGGCCGTACGCCCATGATCGGCAGTGTGATCCGTGAGTTTTTGCCTAAAACCGATTTGATCAGTTACTTAGAAGCGGTGCTGCGCGTATACAACTTGCATGGCCGCCGCGACAATAAATACAAAGCCCGCATCAAGATCTTGGTTAAGGCGCTCACTCCTGAAGTATTTGCTCAAAAAGTTGAGGCTGAGTTTGCTAAGTCGATCTTGCCAGCAATTGACGCTGGGGTTATGCCGCGTCTTGAGACGGTGTTTGCTGATCCTGACTATCAGGATTTGAGCGATGCTGATCTGTCTGAAGCGTTGTCTGATCCAGCCTTCAAGCGTTGGTATGCCCACAACACCCAAGCCCACAAGCAACCCGGCTACCGGATCGTGACCGTGAGTTTGAAGCGTAAGGGTATCGCCCCAGGCGACGTTGATGAGCGCGAGCTTGATCTTCTGGCCGATCTAGCTGATCAGTTTAGCTTCGGCGAGCTTCGCACCACGCACACCCAAAACATCGTGCTCGCCGATGTCGAGCAGAGTAAGTTGTATGAGCTTTGGCAGGTGCTAGACGCTGAGAACTTGGCGCGCGCACATATCGGTTTCATCACCGATATGATTACTTGCCCCGGCGGCGACTTTTGCTCGCTTGCGAACGCCAAATCAATCCCGGTGGCTGAAGCGATCATGCGCCGCTTCGATGATCTGGATGCGGTTTATGAGCTTGGCGAGTTGTCATTTAACATCTCAGGCTGCATGAACGCCTGCGGACACCACCATGTTGGCAACATCGGGGTGCTGGGCGTCGATAAAAAAGGCGATGAGTTCTTTCAGATCACACTTGGCGGTCACGCCGATCACGATGCTGAGCTTGGCAAGGTTGTCGGTCCAAGCTTCGACGCGGACGATGTACCAGACGTGGTTGATGAGATCTTAAACACCTATCTGGATCTTAGAAGCGGCGACGAGCGCTTCATCGATACCTACCGCCGTGTCGGTATCGACCCGTTTAAAGCCCGCATCTACCCTGAAAAAGCTTAAGGAGAGCAGTATGCAAGTATTTGATTTGGATGCTCAGACCCTTGAGCTGGACTATGCGCTCGCTGCTGAAGGTGAGCTTAGCGCGGGTAATCTGATCCTGCCACTAAATCGCTTAGCTGAGCTGGATCAGGTAAGTGGCAAAAAAGGTTTGCTGATTAAGGGCGGCGATGAGATCGAAGATCTGGATTTGCCGCTGGATCAGCTGGATCTGATACAGATCCACTTCGACAACTTTAACGACGGGCGTGGTTACTCGATTGCACACCTGCTGCGCCGATCAGGTTTCACCGGTGATTTGCTGGCAACTGGCGACGTGTTTAAGGACGTGGTGTTCTACCTAAAGCGCGCTGGCTTTACCTTGTTTGAGCCGCGCGACGAAGCGATCGCACAAGAGGCGGCTGGAGGGCTAACGACCTTTAGTAAGCCCTATCAGGCGAGCACTGCCCAGAGCGCCGATCACTACCAAACCGGCAAGTAGCCTTTGCTAGAACTAAAAAACCCGCCAGATGGCGGGTTTTTTAGTTGAATATGGTGCCCGGAGCCGGACTTGAACCGGCACACTCTAAGAGCGAGGGATTTTAAATCCCTTGTGTCTACCAATTTCACCATCCGGGCATGGACGAAAAAACGGATCAAAAGTTGGAGGCTAAGGTCGGAATCGAACCGGCGTACACGGATTTGCAATCCGCTGCATAACCACTCTGCCACTCAGCCAAGGCGTCATATAGTAGCGACGGCGCGGATCAAGCGCAAGTAAAATGTCAGCCAAATTGGCATTCAACACCGGCTTAGGCTTGCGGTATCATAGGTGCCTGAATTTTGAGATTTGATTTCATGACTGAATACGCTAAAACCGCCCTGATACTCGATGGCAAAGCCACCGCCAAGGCCAGCGAGAAAGCGCTTGCCAAACGCGTTGCAGCGATCAAGCAAAAAAGCGGCAGCACGCCGATTCTGGCGACGATCCTCGTAGGTGATGATCCGGCTTCAGCGACTTATGTGCGCATGAAGGGTAACGCCTGTCAGCGCATCGGCATGGAGTCGATTCGCGTCGCGATGAGCGAGGACACCACCACTGAGGAGCTGCTCGCCAAGATTGATGAACTTAATCAAAACCCGGACGTTCATGGGATCCTCTTGCAGCATCCTGTCCCTGATCAGATCGATGAGCGCGCTTGTTTTGATCGGATAGCGCTCGCTAAAGACGTCGATGGGGTGACCTGTCTGGGTTTTGGCCGCATGAGCATGGGTGAGCACGCTTACGGCAGTGCCACGCCCAAAGGGATCATGCACCTGCTGGCTGCTTATGACGTGGAGCTCTCGGGTAAACATGCGGTGGTGGTCGGACGCAGTGCGATCTTGGGCAAGCCGATGGCGATGATGCTGCTCAACGCCAACTGTACGGTCACGATCTGCCACTCTAAAACTCGGGATCTTGCGCAGCACGTCATGCAGGCCGATATCATCGTTGGGGCAGTCGGTGTGCCTGAGTTGATTAAGACCAGCTGGATCAAGTCGGGTGCTGTGGTGGTCGATGCTGGTTTCCACCCCACTGAGTCTGGCGGGGTGGGTGATGTGAATCTGGCACGGGTTGACGAGCTCGCACGCGCTTACACGCCGGTTCCAGGCGGTGTTGGCCCCATGACCATCAACACCCTGATCCGTCAGACGGTCGAGGCAGCTGAGAGGGCGGTTGGCATCAGCTAGTCAAATGCCCGCTTAGCTGGCAACATAAAAAAAACCAGATCACTAGGATCTGGGTTTTTTTATTGAGCTTGATGCTGGGGTTGGTTAATCCAGCGGCGACATTTTACTCAGGGCTTTGGTTCACCGGTTTTGGCTCATCGCGTCTGAACAGACCAAACAGCCAGCTCTCAAACTGATCCATGAGCACGTAGAGCGCCGGTACGACGATTAAAGAGAGTAGGGTGGAGGTGATCAAGCCGCCAATCACGCAGATCGCCATGGGCGCGCGGAAGCTGGGGTCACCGTTTAAACCCAACGCCAGCGGCATCATACCGGCGCCCATGGCGATGGTGGTCATGATGATGGGACGGGCACGCTTATGACAGGCATCGACGAGTGCTTCAAATCGCGGCTCGCCGTTTTGACGCGCAAGGATGGCGTAATCAATGAGGAGGATTGAGTTTTTGGTGACGATGCCCATGAGCATGATCAGGCCGATCATCGAGGGCATGGAGAGCGACTGACCGGTGATCAGCAGCGCAACCATGGCGCCGCCGACTGATAGTGGCAGTGCACCCAAGACAGTGATGGGCTGGAAGAAGTCTTTAAACAGCAGCACCAGCACCGCATAGATACAAAACACACCGATTCCCATGGCCACCATGAAGCTGCCAAAGAGTCTTTTCATCTCAGCGGCATCACCCAGTTCCACCGGACGCACGCCGTTAGGCAGGTTGGATAGGGTGGGTAGCGCGTAGGCGGCCTCTCTTACATCGCCCAGGGTGCTCTCTGCCAGTTCGACATCAATCACGATATCGCGTGATCGGTTGAGCCTGCGAACTTGGGAAGGGCCTGAGTTGATGCTGAGATCGGCGACGCTGCTCAGTTTGACCAGACCGCCGTTTTGGGTGGGCACCTGGATACTACGCAGGTCATCTAAGTTGTTGCGCTGGTCCTCTGGAAAGCGCACGCGAATTGGGATCTGGCGCTCATCGACATTGAGTTTAGCAAGTGACACATCGTAATCACCCGTGGTGGCGACCCGCATACTCTCTGCGATAGCTGAGGTGGTGACGCCTGCGTTGGCTGCCCGAACGGAATCGGGGCGCACGATCACTTCAGTGCTGGACATGGCTGAGCTCGATGACACGTTGCCGATACCTTGCAAGGTTCGCAGCTCGGTGATGACTTGATCCGCGGTGTTTTTAAGCAAGGTGGCGTCATCGCTCTCAAGAACCAGCTGCAACTTACCGCCAGTACCAGGGATGTTGACGGTAAAGCGCGCACCTGGCAGATCTTTGATCGCAAGGCGGATGTCTTTTTCTACATCGGCCAGTTTTATCGCGGGCTCACCAAAGCCAAACAGCCCGCCGGTGCGCTCCTCGCGAGGCGTCATATTGACCGTGAGTACTGCTGTGTTGACGGCAGGTTTAGATCCTGGCGCAAACACACTGCCCGAGGAGCCCCCGCCTACTGATGAGAACACGGAAGTGACGTTATCTACCTGCTCAATCAGCTGCCTAGCTTGTTCAGCGACGCGGGTAGTGTCTTCAAGCGTCGATTCAGGGGGCAGCTCAACATTGACGACAGTTTGTGAGCGGTCGCCAGCCGGAACAAAGCCGGTGGGGAGCAGGGTTGATAGCCAGATCGATCCAACAAAAAAGGCGGTTGAGGCAAACAGGACAAGCCAAGGGTGTCTGAGGCAGCTTTTGACTGAGCTTAAGTACCACTGCATGGTGCGTGAGTCTTTTTTGACTTCATGCTGTTTGGCACTGGGTTTTAAGAAATATGCCGACATCATCGGGGTCAGCAATCGAGCCACCAGTAGTGAGGACACGATGGCGATCACCGCGGTCCAGCCAAACTGTTTGAAGAACAACCCCGGTATGCCGCTCATAAAGGCGGTCGGCAGGAACACGGCAACCAAGGTGGCGGTAGTGGCGATCACCGCCAGACCAATTTCATCGGCGGCTTCCATAGAGGCTTGGTAGGGGGTTTTCCCCATCGCCATGTGCCGCTCGATGTTTTCGATCTCGACAATCGCATCATCGACGAGTACCCCCACAACCAGGGCCATGGCCAGCAAGGTCACTACGTTTAAGGTGTAACCAAACAAGTAGAGCCCTAAAAAAGTGGGGATGATCGAAAGTGGCAAAGCTGTCGCAGCCACCAACATGGCACGCCAGTCTTTTAAAAATATCCACACCACCAAGATCGCAAGAATCGCCCCTTCATACAAAAGCTGCATGGAGCTTTCAAAGTCTTTCTCGACCGGTTTGGCGTTGTCGATGACGTTGACGATTTCATAGCGGGTAAGCTCACTATTGAGCTCATCGATGGCAGCTCTGACTACCTCTGCAACCGCCGTCTCAGAAGCGCCTTTGGTTCTTAGCACCTCAAAGGCGACGACTTCTTTGCCGTTGAACAGCGCGAGCGACTGTTTTCTTGCGATGGTGTCATCGATAGTGGCGACATTTCGTAGTTTTATCTGCCGACCGCCTCCAGCTGCCAAGGCCAGATCACCCAGCTCATCACTGTTACGTAGGGTTGAGATAGTGCGGATGGACTGCTCTGAGCCGCCAATTTCAGCGATACCGCCGGGCTGCTCGATCTGCGTCTGACGCAGCAGGCGTGACACATCGAGCGCTGTCACTCCAAACGAATCAATCGCAGATGAGTCAAGCTCAATCAGGATTTCGCGGTTGTCCCCGCCGATCCGTTTAACCGAGCCAACGCCCTCAAGACCGAGCAGCTTCTTTTTAATGGAGTTGTCGATCAGCCAACTGATCTGCTCAGACACCACAGGATCAAGGCGCTGATCGGTGCCTGTGGACATGGTTTTGGGCTCTACCGCATAAGCCACGATGGTTTGACCGGATACACCTAATTTGGAGACAACCGGCTCTTCAATCTGATTGGGCAGGGTTGAGCGGATGTTAGAGATGGCGTCACGGACTTCGTTGACCGCTTCAAAACTGTCCTTTTCCAGTTCAAACTCAACGACGATACTGACCACACCACTTGAAATCGTGGTGTAGGTGTTCTTGAGCATCTGCAGGTTAGCGATCGCGTCTTCAATTGGCCTTGCGACCTCGGTTTCCAGCTGCTCAGGAGCAGCGCCCGGCAACACAACCACGACGCTGGTTGAAGGCAGCTCGATATCTGGAAAATCCTGAACCTTGAGCATGTTGAAACTGAGCAGACCTGCCACGGTTAACAGAACAAACAGCAAAACCGCCGGTATGGGGTTTTTAATCGAGTAGGAGGAAAAATTCATCGGTTAAACACCCGAGTTGGCTGGAGTGCCACCTTGGGCGCTATTTGTGCTTGAAGGTATGGGGGTGCTGGCAGCAGCTTTTTTGGTCGAAGGCAGGGGCTTGTTGATAACCGAAACAAAATCACCATCGTTTAAAAAGCTGCCACCGCGGAGCACCACTTGTGTGCCTTTGGGCAGTGCGGTTTTGATCTCTACCAGTCCGTTTTGAGAAGCGCCAACTTCGACTCGGCGCTCAATCGCTCGGTTATCGGGGCTGATTTCATAGACCAACTCAAAACCGTCTTTGATGATCACCGCTGATTGCGGCAAAACAGTCGCCTGATAGCGGCCTAATTCAATCACGCCATCTATGTACATGCCAGCACTGAAGTTTCCTTCAGGTCTGCCAAATGCGATCGGTGCATAGATATAACCCACGCGGCTGGTTGGGTTGATTGAGGGGCCTAGCCGGGTCACGGTGGAGCTAAAAACTTTTCCAGATGGGCTGGTCACTTTGACCGGCGTCCCAACCCGAATACGGGCGAGCTGCTCGGGGGACACTTCCGCTTGCCATTCAAGTCGCCCAGCACGTATCAGCTGAAACAGCGGAGTACCTGTTCCGGCAACAGCGCCTACGGTTGCGGTGCGCTGAGAGATCAGACCGCTGTCGGGGGCTAACACTTGGGTGTTAGCCACGGCAAATGACTGCGAATCCAGACCTGCGTTTAAAGCGTTGACCCGAGCTCTAGCAGCATCGACTGCCGTGATGGCCTGTGACACTTGATAGTCACTCACGGCCCCGCTTCCCTCTAAACTACTAAAACGCTGGGCATCCAGTATCGCTTGAGCTAATTGAGTGCGCGCCTCAGCAATATTGGCTTCTAATTCAGCTGTTTGTGAGGTCACTTGAGCTGGATCAAAAGTCGCTAAAACTTGTCCCTGCTGAACCCAGTCACCCGTGTTGACCAAAACCTGAGAGATACGCAGTCCAGCTGTTTGCGCACCAATACTGGCTTCTTGCCAGGGCTGCACATTTCCAGAGGTTTCGATGGTGCTGCTGAGCATCTTAATTTGGGGGCTAGTCAGCTCAACGCTGAGCGCTGCGGTGGGCGATTCGGTTTCTTCAACTGGGGCCTCAGAGCAGCCGCCAAAAAAAGCTAAGCAGGTGAGCAGGGTCAGACGGTAAGCTAAGCGAGTATTCAAAATAAATTAACCTGTGATATCCATAAGGTTTATGACAAAGACGGTCGATCCGTTGAAACCGTACTGTTTGATGATCGAGACTTGTGGTGTTAAATAAGTGATCAAAATCAGCTGCCTAATTTACCATACAACTGCGATAAGATTGACGAAACGCCATTCTCACGAAGGACTGCCGCGATAGACGGATCAAGTTCAATCATGAAAAGCAATCGAGAAGTTGTAATGATCTGTTTTAGGTAATGGAAGCGCCAGCCACACCCTTGTGACAACCGACCCTCCCACCTTTTCCAGATCAAAAACTTTGCCTCAATCAAAGATACTAACTATCCATGAATCAAGACCTCAACACAGCTTCTACTCAGCAAACCCAGTCAATCTCGCGCTCAATATTACAGCCGCCGGCTGATTTACAGGCGCAGCTTCAGCAAATTGTGAGTGAGCTGAGTCTGGTTAAACTTAAGTTGCCCGATCTACCAGAAGACTCACCGATTCACTTGTGGCTGCTCAGCCCTGATATGCCGCCGCTCTCAGTCCACGATGAGCGCGTGACTCGGTTGTGGCAAAACACCCCGTACTGGAGTTTTTGTTGGGCCTCTGGCCTTGCGATGGCGCGATTGGTGCTGAACTACCCTGAGCTGGTAGCGGGTAAAACCGTGATTGATTTTGGGGCGGGGTCGGCTGTGGTCGGTATCGCAGCGAAGCTGGCCGGAGCAAAGCGGGTGATTGCGTGTGATCTGGACCCGGTCAGCCTCCTGGCTGCTAAACACAATGCCGATTTGTGCGGCGTGACGCTTGATTACTTAAGCGATATCAATGAACTAGAAAAACCAGCCGATCTGCTGCTCGCCGCCGATGTCCTCTACGATCTGTGCAACCGCTCGCTACTCGACCACTTTTTAAGCTGGGCGAAAAGCAGCGTGGTGGCTGACTCGCGCGTTCGTGATTTTAAACACAGCGATTTTACCAACGCTGGTTGTCTTGAGAGCTCCACTTGGCCGGATCTCGATGAATCAGCGGAGTTTCGGCAGGTTAACTTTTATGCAAGCCAGGGCTTTGAGCAGTGGAAAATGTCACTCAACAAACTCAGTCAATAACTCAGCCCGAAGCTTGCGTGACTGGCTATCAGCTCAACCCACCCCTTTAGGTCATCACTGGCTTGGGTGCGGGTTTGAATCTAGAGAAAAACCTTGTATCGCGGGCATTTGACTTAAGCTTTTACAACCACTTAATACGGCGGAAGCTGCGCCAGAGCAGCACGCAGATCGTGAGCATTAGGGTGACGAAGATCGGGTAGCTGTATTGAAAGGACAGCTCGGGCATGTGCTCAAAGTTCATGCCGTAGAAGCTAGAAAACAAGGTAGGTACCGCTAGGATACCGGCCCAAGCGGACAGCTTACGCACGATGATGTTTTGCTGCATGGAGACGGCGGTGGTGTAGGTGTCGATGGCGACCGAGATCATCTCGGAGGAGTTGTTGACCGCGTCACTGGCCCTAAGTATATGATCCAGCACGTCACGGAAGTAGGGTTTGAGCTCGCTCGATTTGAATCCCAGCTCGCCGTTTTGTTTGTGGTTCAAGAAGTAGTTACAGATATCTTGATGCGGCATGAGCGCTGCGCGCAGCCGGATCACCTGCACCTTGATATGGTAGAGCTGCTTGAGCGTCTCTGAATCGAAGCGATCACTGAAGATCAGCGACTCTGCGCCGCTCACGTACTCAGAGAGCTCATCGGTGATCTGCAAGTAGCCATCGATCGCGTGATCGAGCACGCCGTGCACCACACCAACCGGTCCGTGATTAAGGATGTTGGGGCTGGTAAACACGCTTTGAGTAAATTGATCTAGGCTTGCTGTGCGCCCGATGCGGATCACCACCGCAAACTGCTCAGCAAAAAACACCGCAACCGAACCCAACCCCACCTTAAGCTCGTCGTTTAGCTGGGTAGCACTGCGGATCAAGATAAAAACCGAGTTATCGTAGGTTTCGATCTTGGCGCGCTGGGCAGGGTTTAACATATCCTCGATCGACAGCTCATGCAGTCCAAACAGCTGGCGAATCACCTCAGTGAGCTCGGGACTGGGTTCGTGGGCATCTAACCAAACAAAGTGCTCTTTGACCTTGAGCGCGTCGCTGACTTGGCTCAGCTTTAAGGTTTTAAGCAGCTGACCGTTATCAGCAAACAACTGACAGCGATAATCGGCCTGATCGAATTGACTGATCTGCTCAAGCGCGTTCATGTCAGTCGACCGCGAGTTGCATCAGGGTTTTGAGCGGCAGGTACTTAAGCAGACTCTCGTGGCAACCTTCTAAACGTAATTTGGCAACCACGCCTGCTTGGTAAGCCTGAAACCAGCGCGCCGCGCACACGCACCAGTAGTCGCCAGGCTTAAGACCAGGAAAGTTAAACTGCGGGATCGGCGTGATCAAATCGTTACCCATGGCTTGGGAGAAGCTCAAAAACTCGCCGGTCAATTGCACGCAGGCGGTGTGCTCACCGGCATCGATGGTCAGCGTGTGGCAAAAACCATCTCGAAAGTAGCCGGTCACCGGATCAAAGCAGCAACTGGCGAGCGGCTTGCCCAAAACATTTTTTTGACCTAACAGGTCTTCAGCATCAAAACTCATAAAACTCAAACTAGTTAAACGTGGGCTAACTATACCTTGAGCAGCGCCGGCTGAGGCGGGCATTTTAAATGTCAGTCATACAGGCCAGCTCGCAGGGGATGATAAACCAAAGGCGTAAAGGTTTACTGCGCGCAGCCACCGCTTGCTGTGGTAACATAGGCTAAGTCGGCTTAAACCGGCTAATTTTTTGCGTCTGATTTGAGTTTGAGCAGGGTTATATGATGGAAATCAACCATTGGTTGTTGCCAGATGGCGTGCAGGATCTGTTGCCAGATGACACCGCCAAACTTGAAGTGATCCGCCGCAGTTTTCTGAATCGGCTGCGTTTGTGCGGCTATGATCAGCTGATGCCGGCGTGGGTCGAGTACACCGAATCGCTTCTGGGCCATGCCTCAGAGGACGTCAAGCGCCAGACTTTCAAGATCATCGATCAAACCAACGGACGCCTGATGGGGGTTCGTGCCGACATCACTCAGCAGATCGCGCGCATCGATGCCAACGCTGATCAGCGCGCGGTGTCGCGCTACTGCTATGCCGACTCGGTGCTGCACACTTTGCCAACCGATGTGTTCGGATCGCGGACGCCATTTCAGATGGGCGCGGAGATCTATGGTCATCAAGGTTTATCTGCCGATATCGAGCTGATTGATCTGATGCTGGGGCAGTTGACTAAGATTCTGCCGGTGCAGGAGCTGCACCTAAACCTAGGTCATGTCGGGATCGCAGAAGCTCTGTTTGATTTGGCGGGTTTGGAGCAGGTGGATCGTAGCTGGCTGCTTAAGTGTTATGAGCGTAAGGCACTGCCCGAGCTCAAAGCGCGCTGCGAGAGCCTGCCGATGGGCAGTGACTTTGAGCTGCTCGGGCGTGCTAGCGCTGAGCTAGATGTGCTCATGAGCGGACTTAGCGCGAAGGCTCAGGCGGATCAGGGGCTCAGTCGCGCGATCATGGATTTGCAGCGATTGATGAACCACTTAAGCCGCCGTTATCCAGATCTTGGTCTAAGCGTAGATGCTGCGCATGTGTCGAGTTACCACTACCACACTGGGCTGGTGTTCAGTGCTTATGGGCCGGGTGCTAGCCCGATCGTGCGCGGTGGTCGCTACGACAGTTTGTCGAAACACTTTGGTCGATCGCGGTTTGCGACTGGTTTTAGTCTAGATGCGCTTAAGCTGCTCGGTTTCATGAAGCCGGTCAAGAGGCCAATTAAGATTGCCGCACCAGTTCTCGATGACGCTAATTTAGATGCAGCAATCAAAGATGAGCGGGGCCAAGGAAACATCGTGGTGTTGCAGCTCGGTCAAGTGCCGACAGCGGGCGTCACCCACTTTTTTAAATTAACCAAGGGTGAGTGGGCAATCCTGCCGCTAACTCCGGAATCCTGAGCGTATTGGCTCAACCACTAACGAAAAGATGCAGGATCAGATGGGTAAAAATGTCGTAGTTTTGGGCTCTCAGTGGGGCGATGAAGGTAAGGGTAAGATCGTTGATATCTTAACCGAGCACTGTGCTGGGGTAACGCGCTACCAAGGTGGCCACAACGCGGGTCACACACTGGTAGTGGGCGGCAAAAAAACCGTTCTGCATCTGATTCCCTCCGGGATTTTGCACCCGAAAGTGAAGTGTTTTATTGGTCACGGTGTTGTTGTAGCGCCCGACGCGCTGCTCAAAGAGATCGGCGTATTGCAGGACAGCGGTGTGACCGTAGCAGGTCGTTTGTTCGTGTCACCCAACGCGCCGGTTATCTTGCCGCACCACATCGCACTCGATCAGGCGCGTGAAGCGCACCGCGGTAAGCTTAAGATCGGCACTACCGGCCGAGGTATCGGGCCAGCATATGAAGACAAAGCCGCCAGGCGTTCTTTAAAAGTGGCTGATTTGCTGGCGCCAGGTTTAGAGCAAAAGCTGGCCCCCGTGCTTGATTACTACAACTTTCTGCTGACTCAATACTACAAGGCCGAAGCGCTAGATCCCGCTGAGGTCTTGAAGGCCGCCAACAGCTACGCTGAATCACTCAGGCCGTATGTCCTCGATGTGACAGGCAAGCTGCATGAGCTGCGCGAAGCGGGTGAGAACTTACTGTTTGAAGGTGCTCAAGGAACCTTGCTCGACGTCGATCACGGTACTTACCCTTATGTCACCTCCAGCAACACCATCGCGGGCGGTGTTTGCACGGGCAGCGGTTTTGGACCTCTGCACTTAGATTACGTGCTTGGCATCACCAAGGCTTACACCACCCGTGTGGGAAGTGGTCCTTTCCCGACTGAGCTCGTTTATGACGTCGCGAGTGACTCGGGCGATCCGATCGGCAAGCACTTAGGTGTCAACGGTCATGAGTTTGGAGCAACCACCGGCCGCCAGCGCCGCTGCGGTTGGTTCGACGCGGTGAACGTGCGCCGCGCAGTGCAGATCAATTCCATGAGCGGTATCTGCTTGACCAAACTTGACGTGCTTGACGGCTTAAGTGAGATCCAGATCTGCACGGCTTATGAGTACAGCGAGGATCATATCCCGGGTTCTTACGATGCCGCCTCCTTTAATCAGGCAACCCCGGTTTATGAAACCATGCCTGGCTGGAGCGAGAGTACGGTTGGCGCAACTGAGCTCAGTCAATTGCCAGCCAACGCGCAGGCTTATATCAAGCGTTTAGAGGAGCTGGTCAGCTGTCCGATCACCATCATCTCAACCGGACCAGACCGGGTTGAGACGATCATCCTTGATGATCCCTTTAAGGCTTAAAATAAAAAACCCCGCATCAGCGGGGTTTTTTATGAGTCCAGCAGTGCCCGCCCAATCCACTCCCGGCAAAACTGCGCGGCGATCCGCCCTGAGCGATTGCCGCGCTGGGTGGCAAACCGAGTGGCAAGCGTGCGCGTCGGCGCATCTAACGTAAAGCCAGCCTCTTCAAATCGCGCCTCGACGATCTCTAGGTAGAGCGCTTGATCCATCGGGTGAAATGCCAACCATAGCCCAAACCGCTCAGCCAGTGACAACCGCTCATCTAGCGGCTCTTGAGCATTAATCTCACCAGCGACTGTGGCATCTAGGGTTTGCAAGTTATCCTGCATCAACTGGGGCAACAAGTGGCGGCGGTTGCTGGTGGCATAGATCAGCACTTGGCCATCGGGGGCGTCCAGCGCGCCCTCCAGCCGACTTTTGAGCGCACGGGTGTTTTCATCGTCGCTTTTAAAGGACAGATCATCACAAAACACGATGAACTTCTCCTCTCGATCCTTGATCAGCTCAAGCAATTTGGGCAGCTCGCTTAAGTGCGCTGGCGCTACCTCGATTAGCCGTAGACCTTGATCTTTAAATTGCTGAAGCACCGCCGCAATCAAAGAGGATTTACCGTTGCCGCGGGCGCCGGTTAACAAAGCGTGATTGCAGGGCAGCCCCGCCAAAAACTGACGGGTGTTGGCTATGAGGGCATTTTTCTGGCGATCGATACCCTGCAGTTGATCCAGCGTTTGCGAGCTGGTGGGTGTGAGGTTGGTAAGGGCTGAGCCATCGAATCGGTAGGCGGCTGTGTCCCAGTGAGTGGGCGGCTGAACGGTTTTGCGTTCACTCAGAGCACGAGCTAACTGATTCAGTATTTCGCTGGTAGGCATATTGTCCTCGTTGGTCGCGTGCTTAAGGTTGTTCACCAGACTACACTCAGGTGGTCGCCTGAGGGGGTGGGTTGGCATAAAAGATTGTCAATACGGTGAATTTTAAGGTAAAAATGAGACAATGGTTAATGACCACAGGTTTTAGCCTGACAATAAAGGATTCACCTAAGCGCACAATGACTCAATCTCAATCACCAAATCAGCCTAACCCAAGCGACGCAAACAAAGCTGCTAATCAAAAAGGGCTCAAGGGTTACGCCATCAAAGGCAAGCTCGGTAAAGGCGGCATGGCCTCTGTGTACCTTGCGATCCAAGAGTCGTTTGGGCGAGAGGTAGCCATCAAGGTGATGTCGCCTACGCTTGCGGCCAAAAAAGACTTCGCAGTTCGCTTTGCCTTGGAAGCTAAACTCGTCTCTCAGCTTTCTCATCCTAACATCGTCACTGTTTATGACGTGGGACAGCAGGGCAAGTACGCCTATCTTGCGATGGAGTACCACCCTGGAGGCCACTTGGGCCAGCTGATCAGAGCGGGTTTATCGACTAAAGAAACCTTGAGCTTTGCTGCACAAATAGCCGATGGTCTGGGCGCAGCGCACGAGGCAGGAATTGTTCACCGTGACCTTAAGCCTGACAACATACTGATTTCAAAGCGCGGGACGCCGGTCATCAGTGATTTTGGGATCGCTCGCGACAACAACGTTGACACGAACTTAACTCAGATCGGCTCAACCGTCGGCACGCCTAAGTACATGAGTCCTGAGCAGGCGCGTGGTCAGCGAGTTGACGGTCGCTCAGACCTCTATGGTTTGGGCGTGATTTTGTTTGAGATGCTGACTGGCGAACCTCCTTTTCAAGCTGATGATCCAGTAGCGCTCGCCATCAAACACTGCAAAGACCCCATACCTCGCCTGCCCAAGCCACTCATGCGCTTCCAGCCGCTCATCGATACACTGATGAACAAAGAGGCCGCGCACAGGCCAGCCAACGCAGCCGAAGTGCTCAAGCTGATTCAGGAGTTACAAAAGCCTGAGGTGAAAACTCAGCCAGCATCTGAGCTGGTTCGCCCTAAAGGCGCAAGGCCCGATGGCTATAAAACCCTCAACGTAAAACCCAGCCAATCTCAGCCCGAACTCCCTAAGCAAAAGCTTTTTGAAATCGAAGATGTGGTCTCGGGCGGATTTTTAACAAAAAAAGTGACCCGTGAAGTGATCTGCCGAGCTAAAGACTACAAGCAGTTTGAGCAGATATTTGTTGAAGTGAGCCGAGAGTTGGGTGATTGGCTTGATGGGTTTGGAAAAAAAGCGACCCAGCTTGATTTTGTGATTGAGGCGCACCCGTGGATTCACCGCCGCATCCTCGATAAGCTCAACAGTCCCTATAGCCCTGAACATCCTTATGGGCGCTTCGCTCAGTTCGGCACTATTACGGTTCACCTTTTTGATGAGGTTGACCGGGAAGGGGAGCGTTATTTGTTACGAGAAAAAGGGAAAATTCCGCAGTAATCCAAAAATCGCTTTACAATCAGTTTTGCACTGCTAAACTGTGCGCCTATTCTGCGTTAGCGTAGAAAACCAGTTGGGGCTGTGGCGGAATTGGTAGACGCACTGGATTTAGGTTCCAGCGCCGCAAGGTGTGAGAGTTCGAGTCTCTCCAGCCCCACCACTTTAGTAAATCATATGCACGCACTTCTGCTTCAAAAAAACACCCTCCTATTTGATCTTGATGGCACACTCGTTGATTCGGTGCGCGACATCGCGCCTGCGCTTAATATTGCCTTGAGCGAACATGGCTTTGCCAAACTTAACATCGATCAAGTCCGCGCCATGATCGGCCGGGGCTCAACCAAGTTGGTTGAGCTTGCGATAGAGTCGGATCATCCCTCTGGTCTAAAGCTGTCTAACGCCGTGCATCAGCGGTTCATCGAAGCTTATGGGCAAAATGTCAGTGAGCACACGCAGATCTTAACCGGTGTCCCTGAGTTCCTCGTTGCCATGAAAGCTGCGGGCAAGCGCATGGCCTGTGTTACTAACAAGCCTGAGGCGCTGGCTGTGCAGCTGCTTGATCATCTGCAATTGTCGTCATTTTTTGAAACAGTGATCGGCGGAGACACCGCCAAATTTAAAAAACCAGACCCCGCACCGCTTTTTTTAGCGCTAGAGCGAATGGGCAGCTCAAGTGCTGACGCCCTGATGTTTGGCGACTCGATCTATGATTTGCAGGCTGCTGAGTCGGCCGGTATGCCTTGCTTTGTGATATCAGGTGGCTACAATCAGGGACAAGAAGTCATTTTGAGCGCACCCAACCACCGGTTTGATCGCTATGCCGAGCTGTTGAGCTGAGCCTGTAACAGAACTCGTTTGTGTGTTTACCCGACTCAAGCCGGACTAAGTGACATTTAGAACTCTGATCATAGACCCCCTTTGTAAATTCCCGACCTGAGATACGCCATGCTAAGTCTTGATGAGTTTCATCAAAAAAAACAACAGGGCTTTACCCATGTTCCGCTGGTTAAAAAGCGCCTAGTTGACTCTGAAACTCCGGTCACGGTTTTTGCTAAGTTGCGCGGATTACATGACGCAAGCTACCTGTTTGAGTCGGTTGAAAAGGCGGAGCGTTGGGGGCGATATTCGATTATTGGGCTAGGCAGCGACTGCCAAATTGAGTATCAGCACCAGACGTTGACGATCACCGATGCAGGTGAAACTTCTTCTCAAGCTTGTAGAGATCCGCTGGCTAAGCTTGAGGAGCTACGATCTCAGTACCGAGTCTGCTCTGAGGCTGCTTTTGATGAGCTGCCGCGCTTAAGTGGCGGTTTTGTTGGGTACTTTGGGTATGATTTGATTCGCACCTTTGAGCCGGTGCTGGGTACAGGTACGGCACCAGATCCGATGAACATGCCAGACATGTGGTTGGTGAGATCGGATCGACTGGTGATCTTTGATAACTTAAAAAATGTTCTGTGGATTGTGACCCACGCCAAAACCAGCGATCCAGACGGTTACCAGTTGGCTGTTGAGGAGCTTGAGTTAATCGAGTCAGCTTTGGATCAGCCGGTGAGCATGCGCGCTGAACCTTTTGAAACCGCAGCCTTTACTTCTATGACCTCTGAGCAACAGTACTCTGATAGCGTCAATCTGATCAAGGAGTACATCCGTGCAGGGGACGTCATGCAGGTGGTTCCAGCCCAGCGCATGAAAACCGAGTTCTCAGGCGACGCTTTAAGTGTTTACCGAGCACTTCGCTACTTAAACCCCTCTCCTTATATGTTCTTGGTTCACGCCAAATTGGTAAACGGCGAGGTCTTTGATCTGATTGGCTCATCCCCTGAGATCCTCTCTCGCATCCAAAACGGGGTGGTAACGGTCAGGCCGCTGGCAGGCACTCGGCCGCGCGGCGCAACCCCTGAAGAAGACTTGAGACTGGAGCAGGAACTCTTAGCGGATCAAAAAGAGGTGGCTGAACACCTGATGCTGATTGATCTTGGCCGGAACGATGTGGGCCGGATAGCTCAAGTGGGCAAGGTTAGGGTAACTGATCGCATGAGCGTTGAGCGCTACTCGCACGTCATGCACATCGCCTCTAACGTCGAGGCAGATATCAATCCATCGGTTAGTGCGCTCGAGGTGTTTAAGGCAACCTTCCCGGCTGGCACGCTCTCTGGAGCGCCCAAGATCCGCGCCATGCAAATCATCGATGAGGTGGAACCTTACCGCCGCACGGTGTTTGGCGGAGCGGTGGGGTATATCAACTGGCAAGGCAACATGGATACCGCGATTGCGATTCGCACCGCTGTGGTCAAGGATCAACAGTTATATGTTCAGGCTGGCGCAGGCGTTGTTGAGGATTCCGACGCCAAAGCTGAGTGGACCGAAACGCTGAACAAGTCCAAAGCGATCACCCAGGCAGTTGCGCTTGCAGCCACTGGTTTGGATCTAGATGCGTTTACTTCCAAATAACGCTTGCAGCATCGCTTATATTTGTTAGAATGCCACCCACCAAAAGACGCCGACTTAGCTCAGTTGGTAGAGCAACTGACTTGTAATCAGTAGGTCGCCAGTTCGATCCCGGCAGTCGGCACCATTTGGTGGTCTTTAGTAAGGTGGGATTCCCGAGCGGTCAAAGGGATCAGACTGTAAATCTGACGCGAAAGCTTCGAAGGTTCGAATCCTTCTCCCACCACCAAATTCAAATGCACCCAATCGGGTGCATTTTTTTTGCTTCAAATTTACCTATCGATTCGAGCTCATCTTCCCGATGAAGTAAAACAGCAAACAATCTGACCACTCCAGCTTTAGGGCTCAACACGCCTACTCGTCTGTCAATTTTCAATCTATATCTAGGCTAGTAAAACTAAAAGAGTTTTTTAAACCGAATAGCTTCATATATTACCTTCTGTCTATGTATAAAGATACGTAAAAAATAATTTACTAACTATTCGTTAACATTTAGCCGCTTTTATAAATAAAACCAAAGATGTCTCCTAGATATTCGGTCATCAATTCCTGATGACATGCTAGGAGAGTCACCATGAGTTACTTATTCACAACACTTCGTAAATTTTTCTTGTTAATCGTCTCTGAGTTGATCGGTTCGTCGGTGGGGTTGACGCTGATCGGTTGGATCAACCGTGTTTTACTCAAGGGGAAACTGCAAACCCTCTTTGTGTGCTATTCGGTCAACAAGGAGTACAAAAACGCCATGATTTTTGATTGGTATGCGCCGCGCATCCAGTGGAGGCCGGCCATCGCAGGCATTTTTCTACACAAACTAGGAGGGGGTTTGACCTTTGGTATCAGTGCTGGCGAAGGCGATATCTCAGATCCGACCAACCGCGATAAACTTAAGGAGCTAGATGATCGTATGGCGGCACTGGCAAGCAAGATAGGTGCTAAAAATGTCGCCTATGCTGGGATCATACCCGGTGTCATGCGCAAACTTGATCTGCGCAAAACCACGCCTGAGAGTTCAGCGACAGTCAACCTGATCATCAGCTCACTTAAAAAAATTGAGGAGTCTGAGCAACTACCCGCTGATTTTCCGATCATCATCATTGGATCAAGCGGCCACATCGGGGCGGAGCTCGTGAGCAGACTGAGCGCGACAGACGCTGATCGTTTGGTGAAGATTGATCTACAGCACTTGGCTTGTGATGATAACTTTCCTGAGCCGCTCAGACCGCACTTTGGTAAGCCAGCAGTGGCGATCAATGTATCAAGGAATAAGGTGCTCGACTCCTATCTTGAGTACATGTGGCCAGGTCTTGTAATCTTAAACGATGTCTTCCCAGAGGCTGATAAGGCGACGCTTCAGGCGATACGCAATATTGGCGCTAAGTACTATCACCTCGCAGGGATTAAAGGGGTGGCATTTCCCAAATTTCCCAAATCCTATGCGGGAAGCATCCCGTGTTGCACGGCGCTGGTACGAAGCGAGATCATGAGTGCGTATGAGGTGCACTTACTCAGACGCTAGTGGTATAGACATATAGTTAGTTAATGCCCTCGATGAGTGATCATCGGGGGTTTTTATTTTTTTAGTAGTGAGGCCGCTAAAATTAGTCCATTGCAAAATGTCAGTTTTGGACAAGTTATCTTTAGGTTGGTGGTTAGCTATCTTTATTGATGATTTAACTTTTTGCGGCTGGCATGGACAACATGGTTTGGTCTAAACGTATAACTGAGACAATCAATATGATGTGTTGTTTTTTAATTTGTTAGAAGTATATAATACGTCCGGTTCAAATCGCGGATCAATAAAGGGTTCCCGATTGGACAGTGCGGACGTCGTATAGTGGTAATACCTTAGCCTTCCAAGCTAAAGCTGCGGGTTCGATTCCCGCCGTCCGCTCCATACCGGCTCTTATAGCTCAGCGGTAGAGCACTCCCTTGGTAAGGGAGAGGTCTCGAGTTCGATTCTCGATAAGAGCTCCAAGATTCAGGCGGCCTAGGCCGTCATTTGTGAGTTGTTTTCGCAAATCGCAGATTTGCATTGTTAGGAGTTTTCCATGGCCAAGGCTAAGTTTGAACGTACTAAACCCCACTTAAACGTGGGAACCATCG
>CAJXOR010000035.1 GCA_913057715.1 uncultured Moraxellaceae bacterium | reverse complement strand
CACTATCCTCTTCGTCGGCAGCGTCAGATGTGTATAAGAGACAGTTCTTGAGTTGAGGCGGGAGAGCGAAAGCAGAGCTTTAGAAAAATGCCCACAATCGTTGTCATTTTAATTAACCAATCGGTCAATTATGCCTAAAAAAACCAAACAACCCAGCAATGAGCCAAGCCAGCAACCCGAACACATCGATCATCACTCAAAGCGCTTTAGTGCGTTTGAGCGTCTCGCCCTACAAAACGCCAAAGAGCTGGGACTGATGTTGCCCTCAAAGCTTAAAGGGCAAGCCAGGCGCGAGCACGTCAGAGCTTGTTTGCTTGAGGATCACGCTGAGCGAATTGATGATCAAGCGCAGGGAACGGGAGAGAAATTTGCGCAGCTGTATGATTCGCGCTTTAGTTTTTTTCGCGGCAGCGCGCTGTTGTTCTATCGCGACATGGCTGGGGCAGATGCAGATTTGCCCAAGGTGTTGCTCTTAGGCGATGTTCACCCAGAGAATTTTGGGGTCATGCCCAACCGCGATGGCGTGCCGATCTTTTCAGTCAACGACTTTGACGAAGTGGCCTACGGTCCTTTTAGCTGGGATTTGCGCCGAGGAGCAACCGGATTTGTGGTGGCAGCTGGGCAAGTTGCCGGTTTTTCAAAAAAGAAGCGCAAAAAGATCGCGAAACTATTCATCAAGGGTTATCAGCAGGGGCTTAAGCGCTACGCCAAATACAACACCGAAGCCGATGATGTTTTTCGGATGGACAACTCGCCCCCGCTGATCGTGGATCTGTTTGAAGACTGCATGCAGACCCGTGAGGAGTGGCTGACCTCTCGCTACACCAACGAGACAGGGACTGGGTTTCGCACCAGTAAAGAGCTCACACCGGTCAGCGGCAGAGTCGATGAGTTTCAAAAACTGATCGATCAAGTGGCTAAGCGCAATCAGATCGAACCGGGTGATCTGCGTGGATCACTCAAGGTCAAAGACGTCTGCATACGCCACGGTCAGGGGACAGCGTCGTTGGGTTTGGGGCGGTATTATGTGCTGCTTGAGGGCCCGGTAGAAGGTGAGAGTGACGATTTGATCATCGAGTTTAAGCGCGCTCGCCGCAGCGCCATGCAGGGACTCATGGGTAAAGAGGAGGGTGAGCTTAGGGATCATGCCAAGCGCATCGCTGAGGGTCAGCGCACTCATATCCCAAACGGCGATGCATTTTATAGCCATGTCACGATCGAGGGGCAAAGTTTCATGAGCCGGGAGCGCGCCCCTTTTCGCGACGATATCGATCTTGATGATTTGGATTATGATCAGTGGAAAACCTATGCAAAGATTTGCGGACATGCGCTGGCTTTGGCACATGCCAGATCGGATGAGGCGGGTGAGATCGAGCACGATGTTGAACCACTGATTCTCAAGCACATGCAGCCGTATAAGTTGTACCGAGACGACATCGTCTGTCATGCCATGGAGTCAGCCAAGCGGCTCAAGCACGATCACTTAAGCTACCGACGCGATTATGAGCTTGGATGCTATGCTGCGCTTACCTCGCAACTATAAATGCCAACTCATCTGGGCTGAGCGCCGAAAGCGGCGCTTTAGCCGACTGGCGGCCACGCTTGCCCTGTCATGGCTTATGCGGGTAGACTCAAAATCAATATGGATAACAATTAAGGAAACTCAATGAGCCGCTTAACTCTTAAGGGCGTATTGGCCGCCAGCTTGATCGCCAGCAGTATGTCGCTCAGCGCTGCAGTTGAAGTGATTGACGCAGAAACAGCTGATGCTAGTCCCAGTGCCTATGCGATGGTCGGCGATGCGGTGCTCGGCAAGCCACTCGAAGGAGCGGCAACTTTGGTCGGTGCCATCGTATTTGTCGCCACCCTACCTTTTTCGTTTTTGAGCGGAAGTACGGAACAAGCGGCTGATACCTTGGTTAAAACACCCGCTGAGAGTTTTTTATATCGCTGTTTGGGCTGCTCGCCTGCGCAGGCACAAGCTAATCGTGCCTCGCAGCGACTTGAGAATTACTGAGCTTGAGCGCTACTGAGTTTCAGAGCTAAAAAAACCGCCAACTGGCGGTTTTTTTATATCTTCAAATGATCAACGTCTGAGATATCAAATGCTGAGCGAATCAGACTCAGTTACTTTTGCAGCGAGTCGCGGATTTGTTTGAGTAGCGCGATGTCTTCTGGGTCGGCTTTCGGCTCGGCTGGAGCAGCGGCCTGTTCGACTTCATGCTTACGGCGCAAGTTGTTCATACTGCGCACCAGCATGAAGATCACAAAGGCTAGGATGATGAAGTTAATCATGATGGTCAAAAAGTTGCCGTAGGCCAGCATCGGCACGCCGGCTTCTTTAAGCGACGCATAGTTGTTGGCGATATCGGCTGGCACCGTGCCTAAAACCACGTAGAGGTTGGTGAAGTCCAGCTCCCCTCCCATGAGCCACGCCACCAGCGGCATGATCACGTCTTTAACTAAGGAATCGACGATCTTGCCAAACGCTCCGCCGATGATGATACCGACCGCCATGTCCATGGCGTTGCCTTTGACGGCAAATTCTTTAAATTCTGAGAGGATGCTCATGGTTTTTTCCTAATGGTTTTTAGAGGTTTTAACTAACCGGCTGGGCTTACCCTGGGTTGGTTTATGGCAAGTCATGATCTGGCAAAATGCCCACGGATTCAAGTTCAAATTAGCAAGCAAGCTGTTACCCGAATCAGCTTTTAGCTACTTAGAGCATCGATGGGGTTAAAGCGATGCATGACGACAGGCATCAATCGTGGGCATTTGACATAAAAAAACCGGCCATAAGGCCGGTTCAAAAAGCTAAAACTTAGCGGCCGCTTTTGTTGCGCTTGCGGTCACTTTCAGTCAGGTGGCGCTTACGCAGGCGGATTGACTCAGGCGTGACTTCAACCAGCTCGTCGTCCTCGATGAACTCGATCGCTTGCTCAAGCGTGTGACGGATCGCAGGAGTCAGCACGATGTTCTCGTCAGTTCCTGAAGCGCGCACGTTGGTGAGCTGCTTGCCTTTGGTAGGGTTAACCACCATGTCGTCTGAGCGTGAGTTAATCCCAACGATCATGCCTTCATAAACGTCAAGACCGGGAACAGCGAACAGTTTTCCGCGCTCTTGCAAGTTAAAGAGCGAGAAGCCTAAGCAGGTGCCCTGAACCATAGAAACCAACACGCCGTTTTGGCGCTTAGCCACGGTTCCGCCTTTAGACTCGCCGTAGTGGCTAAAGCTTGAAGTAACGATACCGGTGCCTGAGGTCATGGTCAGAAACTCTGAGCGGAAGCCGATCAGACCGCGCGCAGGGATAGTCGCTTCAATACGGATGCGGCCCTTGCCGTCTGGCTCCATGTTGGTTACATCGCCTTTACGATGACCCATCTGTTCCATGACGGCGCCTTGGTGTGCGTCTTCCACGTCAAAGATGACATTTTCAAAGGGCTCCATCTTGACGCCGTCAACTTCTTTCATGATTACCTGCGGGCGTGAAACTCCCAGCTCAAAGCCTTCGCGGCGCATGTTTTCGATCAGGATCGAGAGGTGCAGCTCGCCGCGACCAGACACTTTAAAGCGATCTGGTGAATCGGTGTCTTCAACACGCAGGGCAACGTTGTGGATCAGCTCACGCTCTAAGCGCTCACGGATGTTGCGCGAGGTCACAAACTTGCCTTCTTTACCAGCGAAGGGTGAGTTGTTGACCTGAAAAGTCATGCTCACGGTAGGTTCATCGACCGAGAGGGCCTTGAGCGGCTCGACCGCTTGCGGGTCGCACAAAGTGTCAGAGATGTTGAGCTTGTCGACACCGGTGATACACACGATGTCACCTGCCTGAGCGCTGTCAACTTCAACACGGTCCAAACCGTGGTAACCCATGATCTTCAAGATCCGGCCATTGCGTTTGCCGCCTTGCGGATCCGCCACAACGATCTGAGTGTTGGGCGTAACCGTACCGCGCTCGATCCGGCCAATCCCGATTACACCAACAAAGGTGTCGTAATCAAGGCTTGAGATCTGCATGCGGAACGGACCTTCGGCGTCAACCTGAGGCGGTTCAACCACATCGATAATCGTCTCAAAGAGTGGCGTCATGTCGGTTGCCATGTCGTTGTAATCAAGACCAGCGATACCGTTTAGAGCTGAGGCATAAACCACTTTAAAGTCGAGCTGCTCATCAGTTGCGCCCAAGCTATCGAACAGGTCAAAGATCAGATCCATGACGTGGTCAGGACGAGCGCCTGGCTTATCGATCTTGTTGATCACTACGATCGGTTTCAAACCCTGCTCAAAGGCTTTTTGAGTCACGAAGCGAGTTTGTGGCATCGGGCCGTCTGAGGCATCAACCAACAAAAGCACGCAATCCACCATGCTCATGACGCGCTCAACTTCGCCGCCGAAGTCGGCGTGTCCGGGGGTGTCGACGATGTTGATGTTGTAGGTGTTGTCGTCACGCTCGGAGTGCCACTTAAGCGCGGTGTTTTTGGCTAAGATCGTGATGCCACGTTCTTTTTCAATGTCGTTTGAATCCATGATCCGCTCGACCTGAGCTGCGCGGTCACCAAAGGTTCCGGACTGCTGCAACAGCTTGTCAACCAGCGTGGTTTTACCGTGGTCAACGTGCGCGATGATCGCGATGTTGCGTAAGTTTTTGATATCACTAGACATAAATCAGGCTCTTTTGGAGTCAAATGGAGCAGATGGACACAATTGTGCGTATCTGAGGGGGCGCAGCTGGATAGGATCACATCGGTGACCGCAAAATGTGCACAGCGACTTGCGCGCGATTATACCGATAACTGCATCAAAGTGACAGCACCCCAGTCGCTGAAAATTTCAACTTAATTATAGTAAGCTCAAAACATGCCGCTGATCCAAAGTCTTGAGTGGGCTGGTCAGCGCTGACATTTGTTAAAAAATCTAACGAGACAAACATGAGCAACCCATTTATCCAGAGAGCCACTGCAGGATTTACTTTGGGCGAACCCGCTGATCAGGGCTTGAGTGCAGATCAACTGACTCGGCTGATCGCTCGGGTGCAAACGATCAAGCGGCGGCATGACTTGACCATCGTTAAAGACGGGCAGCTCATCGTCGATACCGCGTTTGGCGCAGATCCGCAAAAAACTCACGCGGTGTTCTCTTTGACCAAGACGCTGAGCGCGCTGTGCGTGGGGATCGCTTGCGACCGCGGGGCGCTGAACTTGGATGATCCGATCGCGAAGTTTGTGTCGGTACCGCGCGGCATGAACCCGCAAGCAACCGTGCGCCACGTGCTTGGGCAAACCGCGCAAAGTGATCCGCCCGGTAGCGGCTTCAAGTACAACTCGGGCAAGGTCGTCGACACCCTTGGAGCGGTGTTGAGCTGCGCGCTTAGTGAGCCCTCAGCTGGCTTTGCACAGCGCGAGCTGCTTGAGCCGCTGGGCATGACTAACACCTACTGGCCAGAACTTAGCGGTGGCCACTTTCGATCTGGGTTTGGCGTGCGTTCCACCTCAAGTGACCTGGCGCGTGTCGCTGAGCTGATCCGCTGCCAAGGCCACGTTCGGGGCAAGCTGGGTGATCATGCGCTGGTATCTAAACAATTTATCGATCAGCTCGGGTCAGCGGCTTATCCCGAGGCAAATGGCAACTATGGGCTGCTCAGCTGGCTGAATCAGACGCAGAGCTCGGGCCAACATTGGGTACGCCCGTTTAGCCGCGGCGAGGGTGTGATGCTCAAAGGAGCGCCAGCTAACTTGGTCATCGGCACTGGGATCTTGGGGCAATTTATGCTCGTGATTCCAGATCACCAGATGGTGGTCACAAGCCTCGGCCGCACCTATCGGCTAGAAACTTTGTATACGCTTCAGCGCTTTTGGGATGCGATATCCGATGTGCTCTGAGCGCAAAAAAACCCAGCACAAGGCTGGGTTTTTCTTAAGTGTTAAAAGCTAAATCGATTAGGGATTGATTTTCCCGGCAAAAACCAAGGTGTTGTTAAGCGAGCCCGTGGTCCAGATACTCTGTAGGCTCAAAGGACCTCCTGCCAGCGGCAGATCGATGATCTGAATTTGCTCTTGGATACCAGGCAAGCTTTTATCGATGCTGTAGTTCACCAGATAATCCACGGTATTGGCCGAAAATCCGAACCAGCCCCTTTTGCGCGACTCAGTGACCTGAACTTTCGGCAGGGAAGTTAAGCGTAAACTGATCTGGTTTTGAGCGCTTACCACCACTTCAAAATCAATTTGCAGATCGGCGCGAATATCCAGACGGGGTCTGAACTCACTCCAGCGCGGCTTAAATTGACTGATCTTTAAGTCTACGTCGCGCCAGATCAAGCTTCCGGTAGCACCTGATCCTGCTTTGAGCTCTACAAACGGAGCACTCACTGGGTTAAAGGCCACTCGAATCTGATCTTGAGCCTCTGGCGCATCAGTAGCCTCGGCGTCTGCTCCGAGTGCGTCAGCGTCCAAGTCGCCGATGGGGAAGTCATAGCTTTGATTGGTCAAGTAAGCATCGTTGATCTCAAACAAGGCTTGGTTGATGCTGTTGGCAGACAACGTGGCTGCGACGTCAAAGTTCACACCGCTAGGAGACGTGCTAGTCAAGCTCAAGCTTGATTCAGGGCGGTAGATATACCCCAGTGAGCTGGGTGCATTTGAAGTCAGATTGGAGAAAACACTGGCATCAAAAAACAGATTGAGTCCGCGGTTTTTGAAATCCAGTTGTTTGGGTGTGGCGCTCACTGCAAACGCAGCACCCGGTTGATTGACCGGCGCATAGTTAAGCAAATTGGCCAGTTGATCAAACGCTGGGTTGACCGATTGCTCCACCGCCTGAGCGATTGAGGTTTGTAGCTTAGGCTGCACACTGCTGATCGCTGCAGTATAGAGCGGCTGGGTGATTAAGTTGGTGATCGCACTGATCAGACCCGTGGGGTTAAGATCTACTTTGGGACGGCCGAGTGATACTTGCGTGTTGCTCAGGTTGCCTGCGAGCTGATCACCCTCAAGCGCCAAGTCCAGAAGGGTTTGCGCGTTAAAATCAGAGAACGAGATGGTGCCTGAGGTTTCAAATGGAAGCACCAGATACCTGCCGGTGAGCTTAAACCCCACTTCAATCCGGCTAAAGTCCAGCTGAGCTTTGAGCTCTTCGGTGTCCAAGACGTTTAGGTTGACTTCAGGGCTGCTGAGCTGCACGCCGGTCAGCTCAAGATTCAGGTTGGTCAGTCCGCTGCTGGATAAGCTGATGCGGCCGATACCTGCAATCAGGCTGTTAAGGTCGATCGCTGCAAACTGCTCAGCAATCAAGGGGCTGAGTTGGTTAAAAGTGGTTTGGTTGAGGCGTACGCCGATAGTGCCTGGCGCATCGTTGGCGTAGGTTACGCTCATCTGATGCCCCAGCGTATCCATCGCCTTAAAGGTGTTAAAAGGCTGATCGGCATAGGTGGCAGTGAATCGGCCGTCAGCTTGCAGTGGGACGGCTGATCCGTTCAGGGTGAAGCTTTGGGTGCCACTGGGTTCTTTTAAGTAACCGGTCACGGTGCGGTTTTGAGCATCGACACTAATCACGTGAAGCTCAGGCGCTTGGTTGTCGATAAAAAAGCTGATGCGCTGATACTTAAGTCCTGCTCTGACCCAGAGGACATTTTCACCAGGCTTTAGCAGATCACTCAAGTCAGCGCCGCGAGCAGTAAAGGTGACTCCCTCACCACTTTGGCGGATGGCAAACACGCGCCGGATGTTGGCGTCGTTTAGGTCAATCTCGACGTCCTCTGAGCTAAAACCCTCGGGCAACACGATAGAGAACTCTGCTGGGGCACTACTATAAGCAGCCTCAGGTGCCGGAGAAACCACTCTAAAAGCCTGTTCAGTGGCAGCTGGATTGCTACTTGAGCTTGAATCATCTGATCCTGAGCAGCCTGCCAATACGAGCGCCGCTGCAAGCGGGGTAAAGACGCGCAATATAAAATTCATAGTTCCCTCTAAGGTATTAAAAAGCTGTCTCAGCCTAAGCTTGCGCTCAGATTGTGGAGTCAATTCCCTGACAGTCGATCATAAAGCTTTGCCAAAATATCCAGTTAAGATTAAATGACGAGCGGTGTTTGGTGGCGCACGATCGACAAAGCTTTAGGCTCTTTTTTGCGCGATTTTTTTTTGCAAGCAATCAAGAGTTAACAGTGGCGAGCGTAAAGCATGGGTCAAATGTCTCAGCGATACAGACCCGTCGATAGGTAGCGATCCCCGCGGTCACAAACTATATAAGCGATCACCGCGTTTGGGTTTTGTTTGGCGATTTCAAGCGCCGCCCAAGTCGCCGCTCCAGAGGACACCCCAGCAAAGATCCCCTCCTCGCGAGCCAGACGACGCATGTAGTCTTCAGCCACACTTTGATCAATATCCATGGTCACATCGACGCGCTCAGGCTCAAAGATCGTCGGCAGGTACTCTTTTGGCCAGCGGCGGATACCTGCGATCGAGGCACCTTCCTCTGGCTGCAATCCGATGATCTGCACGTCAGGGTTTTGCTCTTTTAAGTAGCGCGACACGCCCATGATCGTACCCGTGGTGCCCATCGAGGAAACAAAGTGGGTGACTCTGCCTCCGGTTTGTTCCCAAATCTCAGGACCGGTGGTTTGATAGTGGGCATTTTTGTTATCTGGATTACCAAACTGGTTAAGCACGATCCCTTCGCCCTTAGCTTGCATGGCGTCGGCCATGTCGCGCGCCTCCTCCATGCCGGGAGCGTCGATCAGTTTGGCCCCGTAAGCGGCCATGGCGTCTTTGCGCTCTTGAGTGCTTGAGGCGGGCATGATCAGCACCATGTGGTAACCGCGCATGGCAGCAACCATGGCCAGCGCAATCCCGGTGTTGCCGCTGGTGGCTTCAATAAGGGTGTCTCCAGGTTTGATATCTCCGCGCGCTTCAGCCTGCACGATCATGTTAAATGCCGCTCGGTCTTTGACTGAGCCTGCCGGGTTGTTGCCCTCAAGCTTGGCTAACACCTGCGCGCCGTTACCCGGAATCAGTCGCTGTAGCTCAACCAAGGGGGTTTGGCCGACAGTGTCACTTAAAAAAACGCTCATAGAACTCCTCAAACGGATCGTGCGGGCTAGATGTCTCAAGTTTAGCGGATCTGAGCTTGGCCTGCTGAGTGGGACTTGCCGAGAAAGGGCTTAAGTTTGTGCGGCGTAAGTAACGCGTTTGCTGACTTAGTTTGAGGTGCTTGCGGGCGTGGTATGATTTTGAAACTTTAGTCTAACTTGTCAAACCTGTGATCATGCCAAAGCCCAACCCAGACGATTCGGCTAACCACGCAGCGCGTTCGCAAGATCGAGCCAGATCAGAGGGTCTTGCCAGTTTTAAAGATTTGACTCAGGGCGACGCCGAGTCAGATGCCAGCTCGCGCCAAACTTATGGTGTGAATTACCATGTGCGCTCTGCTTACGGACAGCTGATTTTACTGGTCTTTGTGCCGATCTGCGTGCTCGCGCTGGTGGGTGCTAGCCTCGTGCTTTATGAAACGGGCAGAGCGGCGCGTGCGCTTCAGCAGGCGCAGGCGCAAAATATCTACGCACGGTACAATCCTGCAGTGGCGAAGCTGTTGAGCGTCATGGGCACCAGCGAGGGCCGGGATCGCTCTCGTGACATCTTGCAGTCGATGCTGGTTGAGCAGAACCTCAAGCGTGCTGCGGTGATCGCTTTTGATGGCCGTGAACTGGTCAAGATCGGTCCGGAGCAGTATCGGCCTTGGCCGGATTTCCCTAAAAACCGCCAGTTTGTATCGGGGCTTAAATCAGCTGGTGGCACGGCCTATGGTTTCCGGGTGGGTTACCTTCCAAGCGGTCCCGTGTGGATGTTTGTTGAGCTTGATAATCTGCCACTTAGGTTGTCTCACTTGCGAGTGCTGTTTGCACTAACGGTCACCGGATTGATCACGCTGCTGTTACTGATCCTGTGCTTAAACATCTACTCCAAGCGCTGGATCGCACCGATTTACGAGATGCGCTTGCACTTGCAGGGTACCAGCATCGCCAATCTTTATCGTCCGATCAGCGTACAAAGTAGCGGGGAGTTGAACCTACTTCAGCGCGACCTGGTTCACTTGCTCAGGCGCTTGCACTTAAGCTTTCTTGAGCTAAAAGAGTACTCCGAACAAAATGAAGATGACCTCAGGCGCGCTTATGATGAGATGGAACTACAAACCATCTCGACCCGAAGCGCGCGCGATGAAGCGATCCGCGCCAATCAGGCTAAGTCTAAATTTTTGGCCAATATCTCGCACGAGCTCAGAACCCCGCTCAACTCGATAGAGGGGTTTATCAACCTGCTGGCCAAAAAACAGGGCCTGGGACGCGAGTACAGCATGTACGTGCAGACCATCAAGAAGTCATCGGCTCACTTGTTAGCCTTGGTCAACGACGTGCTGGACTTCTCAAAGATCGAAGCAGGCAAGCTGGTGCTAGACGAGCAGCAAACCGACTTTTATGGATTGACTTACGACGTCGTCGACATGCTCACCCCTTTGGCGTCTGAGAAAAACCTAAACTTAGCGGTTTTGTACTATGAGGACGTGCCTCGCCAGCACGTGATAGACGCACTTCGGGGTAAGCAGGTACTCACTAACCTGGTCAGCAACGCCATCAAATTTACTGAGAGCGGCGAAGTGCTCGTTTCTGTTGAGTTGGTTGAGGAGCAGTTGCCAAATGGCAGATTGCTCAGTCAGCCGCACTTGATGATCTCGGTGCAGGACTCCGGCATCGGTATCCCGAGAGCTGATCGCAACTTTATGTTCAAGTGTTTCTCTCAAGGTGACCCCTCCATCACCCGCCAGTTTGGTGGTTCGGGTTTAGGCCTGGTTATCTCGCGTCAGCTGGCAGTGCTCATGGGCGGAGAGATTGGCTACTTTGACAATCAAGACTCTGGAAAAGCTCATCACGGGTCGACATTTTGGTTCTCCTTGCCCATCAAGCACCAACTGGCTGAGTTACCTGCAGAGCGTTTAGTTAAACCGGTGACTGTGCTGTGCTGGATTGAGCATGAGGCCAGCTTCAGTGTCCTGAGCGGAGTTTTGGGGAATCTGGGCGCGACTGTGACCAAGGCGAGCTCATCGCTTGATGTGCTGAACCGCATCAAGTCTTTGATCGGCTTTGACTGGGTGATCATCGATGGCGGCGGTGACCCTGAAGCGATGCTTAAAAATCTGCGTGCGGAGTACGGCGGCCGGGTGGCGCTGTTTGGTTATCAGATCGCGCTCGATATGGCGATGCTCGAGCGATATAACTGCCGCGCACTGTTCCAGCCCATCAACCGCTTTGAGTTGGTTGATCTACTCAACGAAAACAAACACGAAGCGGTAAAGGCTGAGCGCTGGGACGGCGTGCACGTGCTGGCGGTCGATGATCACCTACCCAACCTGTTGGTGCTTGAAGCCCTCTTGGGTGAACTTGGGGTTAGGGTAACTCGAGCGCTCAGCGGCTTTGAGGCGATTGAGCGGTACAGTGAGCACTTGGCCCGGGTGCATCAAACTCAGACAAATGCCAACGCTGTTCGTTCACCGCTAGAGGATCAGGAGGCGCCTTTTGATTTGATCTTTATGGATATCCAGATGCCGCGCATGTCCGGCATCGAGTGTGTCCAGCAAATACGCGCACTTGATAAAAACCACCGCATACCGATTATCGCGCTGACGGCGCATGCGCTCGCCGATGAGCGAGATATGCTGTTGGCTGCTGACGTCGATGATTATGTCTCTAAACCCATCAACGAGCCGATGTTGCTGGGCATCCTTAAAAAGTGGGTTGATGATCAGCCGGTCACACTCATCGAAACCCGCGATGTTTTAGAAGAGCCAAAGGGTGATCAGATGATCTTTGACTGGCAAGAAGCGCTTAAGTGCGCGGCTGGCAAAGAGGATCTGGCCAAAGAAATCTTGGCGATGCTCATCAGAGATGTCCCCGTTGAAAGGGCGGCACTGCTCAACAGTTATGCCGCAAAAGATAACGAGCAAATCGCTCAGATCGCCCATAAGTTAACAGGCGCCGCTCGCTACACTGGTACAATCGAGCTCAGAATTGCTGCTCAAAAACTACAACAATTGGCGCTGTCTTCGGTTGATGAAAGTTTTGATGAAGCCAGCGTTTTGTTTCAAAGCGCCTTTGATGAAGTGATCTTGAGCTTGGAGAATCTGCATGAACATGACTTTAGTGAGTGGCTTGGTGAATCCGATTGAATCTGGCGCCAAGTTAGCCTCAAAGATTGACCAGATCCAGACGGCTTGGCAGGGTGAAGTGCTGTGGATCACCATCAATCGTCCTGACAAGAAAAACGCACTGAGCTTTGAGATGCTGGGTGAGCTGATCCGCTTGGCCAAGATCGCCAAATCCGATCATAAGCTCAAAGCGGTAGTGATCCGCGGCTGCAATCAGGTGTTCAGCGCTGGGATCGACACCAAAGCCTTGAGTAACCCCAAAAACGCGCCCTATGCGATCTATCAGATGATTAAGCCTGGTATCAATCTGTTCCAGCAGGCCTGTTTGATCTGGAAAGAAGTGCCGGTCCCCGTGATCGCGGTCATAGAGGGTTACTGCTGGGGCGCGGGCATGCAGTTGGCGCTCGGCGCTGACTTTCGTATTGCTCACCCTGATTCGGATCTTTCAATTAAAGAGGCGAGTCTCGGCTTGATACCCGACATGGGGATCAGCCGCTCAGTTCAGGGATTGATCCCCCGGGATCAGTTGCTCAAGTTGATGATGAGCGCTGAGCGGATCACGGCCGAGCAGGCCCTAAAATTGGGGTTGATCACGCAGGTCAGCTCAAGTGTTGAGGGTGCGGCGACTCAGTTGATTGATGAGCTCACACAGTCGCCTAAAGCCACGGTTGCTGCCCTCAAGCAGTTAGATAGTCGTCTGTACAGCCGCGGCGCGCTAGGTTTTGAAAAATGGACCCAATTGAAACTGCTGCTGCGTAAGTTTCGCGCGAATTCTTAATTAACCTCAAACACCGTCGCCTGCTGGCCACCGCTTAAGATCAGCTGTGTTTGATCCTGAGCGGTGGCCAGATAAATTCTGCATGGTTTGATCGTTTAGATCTCATCAAGTTTGATCAACCCTGCTTACCATTCAGCGTCAAGCGGTGACATTTCGCCACTTATCTTAGCTGCCAAGCCCAGACCATGAGTTCCTTCCAGCCTATGAGCCAGACCAACAAACGACCTTATGCCACTCGCTGGATCTTGCTTTTAGGGCTGATCACCGCGCTTGGACCGCTGTCGATCGACATGTATTTGCCGAGTTTGCCGGTGATCGCGGACGAGTTTGGCGTGAGTACCTCTGAGGTTTCGCACTCGGTGACGGCCTACTTTTTGGGTTTGGTGATTGGGCAGCTGATCTATGGACCACTTTCAGATCGAATCGGGCGGCGTAATCCGCTGTTTATCGGGCTGAGTCTGTACTTGGTGGCCAGCCTGTTGTGTTTGTTTGCCGATTCGGTGATGACGCTAAACTTGGCTCGATTTGTTCAGGCTCTGGGGGGCTGCGCAGGGGTGGTGATCGCGCGCGCTGCGATTCGTGATCGACTCTCCAACGAGCAGATGTCTCAAGCGATCTCGATGCTGATTTTGGTCATGGGGGTGGCCCCAATCGTGGCGCCGGCGCTGGGCAATCTGGTGCTGATTCAGTTCAGCTGGCAGGTGATCTTTTTGGTGTTGGCTCTGTTTAGCGTGATCTGCTTGGTGTGGAGTTATGTGGATTTTGAGGACACGCTGCCGATTGAAAAACGCAGCACCAAACCTTGGTCTGGGGTGCTGGGTGAGTATGTGGAATTGCTTAAAGACAAGCGGTTTTTACTACCAGCGGTTGCCAGTGGCATGCTCATGGGCGCTCTGTTTGTTTATATAAATGCCTCCGCTGAACTGCTGATCGACTACTTCGGGCTTAACTCAACCTGGTACAGCTGGGTATTTGGCGCGAACGCCGCTGGCCTGATCGCCATGACTCAACTATCAGCTAGGCTCGTGACCCGCTTTAGCGTACTCAAGGTCTTCAGTGCTGGGGTCTATCTGCAAGTGGTATCGGCTAGTGCGCTGCTGCTCTGTACGCTCGTGGGTTTGAATCAGCTCACCGTCGTGGTGGGTCTGATCTTTGTGCTGCTCTCCGGTATCGGGTTAACCGCACCTAACGGCACTACTTTAGCCCTAGCTGATCAGTCCGAACGCTCTGGTCTTGCCAGTAGTATGCTCGGCGCTTTGCAGTTTTTTATCGGAGCGCTCGGTAGCATCGTGCTACACAGCTTTGGCGGAGACTTGCTGACACGTTTCTCAATTGCGCTGTGGCTGATGATGAGCGCAGGTTTGGCGCTATTGGTGATCTATCAGCGCCAAGTGCGCAGTCTGGGCTCCAGCGTCAAAACCGCTGACAGCTGATTGCCCGTGCTTTAGGAATTTTAAAATGTCCTATCTTTGGTGCAATCAAGACGGTTCAGCTTTAGTCAAAACGGTAGATGCCCATGCCCAGTCCTGACAAGCGATGGCTGCTGTGAACGGTGCTGATGCGCGGAGCGACGCCCGCAGCAAAAAAAAGTGGCAGCAGGTGTTCGGGGGTTGGGTGGGCGGCCTTGGCACGAGGGTCGATTTGCCAGTCAAACGCACTTTTGGGATCAACGCTAAGCTCGTTGATTAACCAATAAGCAAAATCCTGCACATCAGCGGCGTCATTGGGGTCGGGCTCAGCCTGACTCGCCATCGATAGGTTATGCGTGATGCTGCCCGATCCAATCAACATCACTTGCTGAGCTCTGAGCGGGGCTAAGATTTGACCTAACTCATAAGCTTGCTGCGCGCCGTAAGCGGAGGGTAGGCTGATCTGAACCACGGGGACATTTGCCATGGGGTATAGATGGCTAAGCGGTGACCAGACGCCATGATCTAAAGGCCGGAGCTCGTCCGGGTAGGCACTGATACCTGCTTGCTGCAGTATGCTTAGCACCTGCAGCGCCAAGTCCGTATCTCCTTTGGGGCGGTAGGTCAACGCGCTCAATTCACTTTTAAGTACCAGGATATCTGGGTTGGTGCTGCGAATTTGGTAGTCGTGCCACTGCAGCGGCCAAGCAGCCGTGTTCACCAGCAAATCGGTACTTTGCCAGTGGGCGGATAAAACAATCACGGCGCGGGGTAGCGGCAGATTTTGTCCCATGCGCGAGAGCGCTCGCGTGGTTGAGCTTTGCTGGACCGCAAGAAGCGGTGATCCGTGCGAGAGAAACAAGGCGGGTAGCAGCGCGGTAAGCTTAGCCTGATCGAAAACTTCGGCGATCGGCGGGCTATTTGATGTCATCGACTGATTTTACAAGCGACTGAAGAGATGAGTACTCTACTGAGGTTGCCGGACGGTATCAATCGGCTCTGCGTGTGGGTTAGGTTGAGCTGTGATAGAGCTTCAGGGTATATTGTCGCTTGCCCTTACTGGCAGGTGATTGGTTTGGTGCTGAGGACCATCTTTTGCTCAGCCAAGTTAAGTGCGCGCGTTCACCCTCTTAACTCCGCACATCTGCCCCATCGCATCCTTGAGACTATTCAATCAACTCGAGGCCCAGCCCAGCCGTCTTTTAGGTAAAAAGGATTTACCCATGCATGAATTTTCAGCTTTTGGTACTCGTTTAAAAAGGCAGGCATTTTGCTCAAGCTTGTGGCTTGCGCTCAGCAGCTTGGCGCTGGCTGGGCTGAGCGGCTGCGGCGGAACCGAGGTGAGCGGCGGGCCTGATTTGGTCAATAGTTCTCAAATCAGTGCGCGGATCACCGCTCAAAACGCCCAGTTAGAGGACTTCGGCAGAGATTCAGCAGTGCTCTTTACTTTTGAGCCGAGGCGGGCCGATGTAGAGGATATAAGCGGATCTCAGGGCTATGCTGAACTCAGCGGTCTGTTGCCTGAACAACGCAAGCTGGTTTTTGCTGCTGCTGCAGGTAGTGCGCCTCAGGCGCGCGTAGTTGAGCTCAGAGAGGGAGAGACTTTGGGGTTTTTGGATATCGCCTTACTTAGACTCAACGTCGTTGGGTGCATCCCGATGAACAACCAAGGTTGCCAAGGGCGTGCGATTGGCCCGGTATTTAGCGCTGATTCTGCGCAGATCACCTTAAACCCTGGTCAGCTTGAGCGTGATATCGGTGTTGAACCCTTTGGTGACATTAACGTTTATGTAACCCCTATGGACATATTGAAGCAGCGCTACTTTCCAGGCCGGTTTGAGTCTGAAGCAGGTGCACTTGAAGTCTTTGGAGCCACGCAAGTTGAGGCCTTAGATAACATTGATACTACTAAGCGTCCTATTCCAAATTCACGAGGTGAGGCTCTTGGCACTGACCGCGTTCAGCTTAAAGATGGAGAGAGCGCAGCGGTGCAGATTCCCGCTAGCGCAAACGCACCAAGCACTTCAACGCTGTATGTTTATGACTTCACGACAGGTTACTGGCAGTCTGAGTCGACTTTGACCCTAGATGCGGCGACGCGAACCTATCGCGGCACGACCAGCCGATTGGGTTACTTGGCTGCTATGAATCCTTTGACTCAAACTCGAACCATTACAGGATGTGTTGTCGATGAAAATGGCAACCCAATCACCACCAGTGAGGTATTTGCAACCGGCGTTGACTACGGATTTCAAAGTGAAACACGCACCAACGAGGAGGGTCGATTCAGTCTTTTAGCTAAGTCAAATCAGCCGGTCAATCTCAAAGTAAAAGCGGGTGTGTTTGTTGAGAACCTAAGCTTGAGCGCTACTCAGAGTAGCTTAACTGACTGTGTCGTGATTGATACTCAAAGCAAGATTGATTTGCAGGCCTCTGCCAGCTGGGATACTGATCAGAACTTCCAGATCAGCATCTTATTTCCAAACGGCACCTCAGAGCTGCTCGTAAATCCAGATCTTGGAGAGCCCAATATCTTCAGCATCAACGACAGTGGCGGAGCCATCACCCAGGTCATCTCAGAACCCGGGCAAGATCAACTCAACTACTTCCGTTTGATGAAGGGTCGCCACCTGATTGCTGTTAACCGCTCTTTTGAACGAAATTTTCGAGCCTCGATCACCGATTCGGGCACGCGGGTAGTGGTTGGTGATCAGACCTTTACTCCGCCTCCCGGTGAGATCATACAAAACCCCAACTCGGTGATCATCGATGAGACGCCGGTCTGGTTGGCGGCCGAGATCTTTTTAGGTGACGACTGCAGTATCCAAGTTCGTGCACCAGAGTCGGTGCCATCAAGTGAACTGGGCGGTAGATCTTATCAGCCGTGGATTCGCTCTTTGAACAGCGACTTCAGATTTGCTCAGGTCTACACTCAATTTGTTGAAAATCCGATCCCACAAGGTTTCAATGTTGAGTACTGCAACTTTGATTGAGGGCTTTGATTAAGTGCACCGATCAAGAGCTGGGATCAGTTGGTATTAGGGTGTGAGCCTTGGATTCAAGTGAAGAGGCTCAAAGCCCCAAACCTAGCCCAAGCATCATACGCTTTGCCTTAGCTTTTTGAGCTACTCAAAGCGGGTAGTCGCTCTTAAATTGGTGCAGAGTTCTCAAGTGGTGACATTTGACAAATGCCCTGATGGCCGGAGTCAACAGGCCACTTACTTGAGCGCAGCTTTATCGTTTGATTGGGTTGATGCTGGATCGGTAAAACTTAAGCTGAACTGGCTCAGACCCGGTGGTAAGGGTGGTTGTTGATCAGGCTCATGGCGCGGTAGATTTGCTCGATCAGCACCACCCTGACTAACTGGTGGGGCAAAGTAAGTTTGGACAGTGAGATCTTTGCGCTCGCCTGCGCCAAAAGCTCATCGCTCATGCCGTCGGCGCCGCCGATCACCAGCACCACATCACTCCCCTGAGCCATCCAGCCACTTAAGTGATCAGCCAGATCCTCGGTTGACAGCGCCTTGCCGGTTACCTCCAAGCAAATCAGCGTTTCACGCAGTTTTAAAGCGCTCAAGATTCGCACGCCTTCGTCTTTTTTGTACTGCAGCGCTTGAGCGTCAGAGTAGCTTTTGGCGCGTTTGGCTGGCGCGATTTCAACCAGCTCAGCTGGCACCCAGCCGCGCAGACGCTTTTCATAATCAACATAGGCAGTCTTGACCCAAGCCGGCATCTTGTGGCCGACCGCGATCACGCGAATCTTCAAAGGTGTTTACTGATCGCCGCGTGGCAAATCGCGCCACAAACTCTCAATATCGTAAAACTCGCGGGCTTCTCTGAGCATGACGTGTACGACGACCGATCCCAGATCAACCAAGACCCAGTCAGCATCTTCTTCGCCTTCGGTGCCGATGATCGCGTGGCCTTTGGCTTTTAGCTCGTCGCGTACGTTGCTGGCGCAAGCTTTGACGTGGCGGCGCGAGGTGCCCGTCGCGATCACCAATCGATCGGTCACATCAGTGAGTTTTTCAACATTCATGATCTCGACGTTGAGGGCTTTCATGTCGCTCAGTGCTTTAACCACTTCATCGACGGTGGCTGATGGGTTTTCTGGTGATGGGGTTTTTTGAGTCATCTTGGCTCGGTTTTCCTAAAAGTAGACAGAATTTTGCTCAATATACCGCGCTACCGCCTTGGGCACTAGGTTTACCGTGTTCGCTGCGCTTTTTGCTTGGCTGCGGACGTACGTACTGCTGATCGCAGGCGGAGTAAACGCATCAAAAAAAACTGCTCCAGATAGCTCGCTTAGCTTGGTTAGTTCATGTGCTATCGCAAATCCCAGCTTTTGCGCGGTGATAGTCAGATCGCTTTGCTTAGTATTTGGGGCGGCGTTTATCTGCTGAGCAAGCCCAAATTGGTTGGGGTGCTCGGCGCGTCCAAACACCCAGCAATTGAGCAGAGCAGGTAGCCTCGAGGATCGGCGCCACGTGGGCATTTGACTCAGACTGTCACTACCAACCAGCAATATCAAGCTGTCTCTCGGGTAGCGATCGCGAAGCTGACTAAACACATCGACGCTATAAACCGGCGCGATTAAGTGCTGCTCGATCCGGCAGATGGGCACCGCCAGACTCATCGATTCGATCGCAAGGCTGAGCATCTGACAGCGATCCTCAAAGGAAGTCTGCGTATTTTTAAACGGCGAACCTTGGGTTGGTATCACCGATAACTCAAATGCTAACCCTAGCTGGCTCAGACTCGCGTGGGCGTGCTTTAGGAGCTCAAGGTGGCCTAGGTGAGGCGGATCAAAGGAGCCGCCTAGATAGGCACGGATCAAGCGCGGGCTGCCTGGATCGCGGTGAGTGCGATGGTGTAGACGATGTCATCGACCAGCGCGCCTCGCGACAGATCGTTGACGGGTTTGTTGAGTCCTTGCAGCATCGGACCGACGCTCACGACTCCGGCGCTGCGTTGCACGGCTTTATAGGTGGTGTTGCCGGTGTTCAGATCGGGAAAGACAAACACGTTGGCGTGGCCAGCGACTTTAGAATCCGGCGCTTTTTGTTTGCCGACGCTTTCGATATAAGCCGCGTCGTACTGCAAAGGGCCATCGATCAAGATGTCTAAACCTTGCTCGACTGCCTTTTTCTGAGCCAGCTTAGTCGCCTCGTCTACTTTGGTGACATCGGCGCCGGCGCCTGAGGAGCCGGTTGAATAGCTGATCATGGCGACTTTAGGTGACTCAATCCCAAAGGCTTTTGCGGAGAGCGCACTTTGTATGGCGATCTCCGCTAGTTGCTCGCTGTCTGGTTCAGGGTTGATGGCACAGTCGCCGTAAACCAAAACCTGCTCAGGCAGCAGCATAAAAAAGATCGAGGAAACTAAGGAGTAGCCCGGCGCGGTTTTGATGTACTGAAAAGCAGGCCTGACGGTATTGGCGGTGGTGTGCACAGCGCCTGAAACCAGACCATCGACCTCTCCGGTGTAAAGCATCATGGTGCCCAGCACCACGTTGTCTTGGATTTGCTCGCGTGCCAAAGGCTCGGAGAGCTTGCCGCGCCGCCGCTCAATCATGGTGTCGATAAAGCGCGCGCGTTCAGGCTCCGGATCCATGATGGTGAGATCGGGGTGCAGCGTTACACCGCGGTTAGCGGCGACCGCCTCAACCGCTTCGCGTTTGGCCAGCAATATGCACTGAGCGATTCCGCGCTCTTGGCACAAATTGGCCGCCTCGATCGTGCGCGGCTCATCCCCTTCAGGCAGCACGATGGTTTTACCGGCGGCTTTGGCCTGCTTGACCAGCTCATAACGAAACGCGGCGGGTGACAGCCGAGCAGTACGCGGTTTATCGAAGTGTTTTTTGAGCCACTCAAGATCAATATGCGCGGCCACAAAGTTGGTGACTTGCTCAGCTCGCGCCAGATCATCAGCCGGGATCTCCGAGCTGGTGTTCGCTAGCCTCTGCACGGTCTCATAACTGTCGGTGTCTACTAACATGAGCGGAAGGCCGCCACTGAGGGCATTTTGACAGAGCTTTAGCACTCGCTCATCCGGCTTGAGCCCGCCGGTCAGCACCACACCCGCCAAAGGCACGCCATTCATGGCGGCTAGGCTTGCGCTAACCAGCACATCGCTGCGATCGCCTGGAGTCACCAGCAGGCTACCCGCGCTCAGCGCCCCTTGCATGTTGGCGATCCCTCGGGCGATCAGCGTGGTTTTGAGTACGCGGCGATCGTGGGCGGCACCTTGGTTGATCCAGGTGGCATCTAAAGATTCAAAGAGGTCGGAGGTGCGGTGGGCGGCAAGTGAGCTGCGCTCTGGCACTACCCCGATGATCGCAAACTCCTCGCTTGCCATCGAGCCTGAGTGGCGCTTGAGGGTCTCGATCAGATCTCCCGGCAGCCCGATCTTGGCCTCCCCGGGTATGCGGTAAACGGGTTCATCGGATAACTGCTCTTTGATTCCGCGGGCGCGCATGATCAGCGTGCCCAGCGTCTTTTCACTCGAGAGGCCGCCAAATCCGGTGGAGTGGACATCAAGGCGATCAGCCATGCCCTCAGCATCGGTGACATCGCCGCGATCTACCATGATCACCGAGGCATCCAGAGCGTTTGCCAGCGCCGCGTTGAGCTCCTTGGCATAACTGGTCTCTGAGGTCGGCACCACGCCTTCAACAACCATCACATCAAAACCAACCGCCGCGTTAGCTAAGGTTTCCACCACACTCTCAAGTATCTCATCGAGCTGATCGTCACCAATCAGTCGCTCCACCAGTTTTTGATCCATGGCTTCAGGTGGACTTAAGTGCATCACACTTTCGACCAATTTGGAGGAGTGGTCGAGGCCCGATCCTGAGAGCTCGCGTTGGTAAAATGCCCGCATGTAGCCAGCTTTAATCCCCAGGTGATCAAGCGCTCGTATCATGCCAAGTGCTGCTGAAGTGAGGCCGCATCCGCGCTGTGTGGGAACCAGTAATAGGGTTTGCACGATCAATCCTTCCTTATGTGGGGTAGCTTGCTTTGGTGATGAATTTAGCCTTGATAGGGTTTCACGTTTTGGGCCAGCGGTCAGTAAGGCCATGGTTAACCTCAAAAGACTTACGCTCAACACCAGCTTTAGATGAGTCTGTCTCGAGCTTCGCATTAGGCCATGGGTCATGTCAAAACAAGGGTGGTTTAAGTCAGTTTTATGATTGGTTTACTAAAACACCGTCTATTGTTTTATCAATTAAACAGTAATCTACCCTGCAACTACATTATTTTACTAGTGAGTAAGGATTTGTTGAAACCAGTCAAAGTTTGGCGAATTTCGGCATCAATTAGCCCGCAAATGGTTAAATTTGCAGATTAATTTCTGTCCCATTACCGTTTGTCCGGTGTTTACTCTCAAATTTTTTAACAACTGTGCACGCTCGCACTCAATTAATTACAAGGTATTTTTATGAAAATGGATTTCCAAAAACGCTCAGCGCTTAAGCTTAGCTCACTCACTCTGGCTGTTGCTGCCGCGACCATGGGCTCAGTATCTGCTTCAGCGGCTGAGTGTCAGCTCAGTGATGCAACTACAGGCGGTGCTAGTAGTATAGGCACAGACTCTTTGGCTTGCGGTCCAAACTCTTCTGCATTTGCCGATAACGCTACTGCTGTAGGTCAAAACGCATTTGCTGCTGGGGTTGACTCAATCGCTATTGGCAATACCGCTTTTGCCTCCTCTGATAATTCAACTGCGATCGGTGCAAATTCTCAAGCAGACGGAGCTGATGCGCTGGCAATTGGCGACGAAGCCAATGCAAGTGGCCCTTCTACTACCGCAGTCGGCGGTGAATCGGTTGCCAGTGGCCCTGGTGCAACTGCAATTGGTTGGCAGGCAGTCACTGAAGGAAATCGTTCAACTGCCCTTGGTCATCAAACATCAGCTATCGGTGTGCAATCAGTTGCTGTCGGTGAAGATGCAACTGCAACTGGCAACGGTGCTATCGCGATTGGCGGTAACAATGACGTAAACGCTGACGGTACTCTAGATGAAGACGGCGTCGGCTCCAACGCAAACGGCGCTGATGCTGTTGCGATTGGTGCAGGCTCTAGCGCGCAAGGCAACTCAACCACCGCAGTTGGCGGCGAGTCAGTAGCGACTGGTCCTGGTTCTACTGCTTTGGGTTGGCAGACTGCATCTGGTGAGCGTTCTACTTCGGTCGGTCACTTGGCTACAGCAACCGGCATTCGCTCAGTTGCTGTTGGTGAAAACGCAGACGCTCAAGGCGACAACGCAACCGCTATTGGTAATGAATCTATCGCTAATGGTATCGATGCTCTAGCCATCGGTGATACCGCTGTAGCAACGGGCAACTCAACCACCGCAGTTGGCGGCGAGTCAGTAGCGACTGGACCTGGTGCTACTGCAATTGGCTGGCAGTCAGGTGCTAACGCTGAGCGGGCTCAAGCCTTTGGTCACTTAGCTCAAGCAAATGGCGTACGCTCTCTCGCTGTTGGTGAGGGTGCAGTTGCGGGTGTTGAGGGGGATGCAGCTGCAAACGACACCGTCGCAATCGGTAACTTAGCAAATGCTGGACAAAACTCGGCTACGGCTGTTGGTGGTCAAGCCAACGCAGCTGGTCTGGGCTCTACCTCTATCGGTTGGCAGTCAGAAGCTACTGGCGAACGTGCACAAGCCTTTGGTCACCTAGCTTCAGCGACTGGCCTACGCTCAACTGCGGTGGGCGAAGCAGCAAACGCAGGATCTGACAACGCTGTTGCGGTTGGTAACAACTCAGTTGCTACAGGTTTGGATGGTGTAGCAATCGGTGGTGATCGCTCAGGAGTGCGTGCAACAACTGCTTCTGGTACTTCTTCAACTGCTATCGGTGCTCAGGCACAAGCAACTGGAGTTGGTTCAAGTGCGATGGGTTGGCAGTCAACTGCCAGTGCTGAACGATCTCAGGCATTTGGTCACTTAGCTTCAGCGACTGGCGTACGTTCACTCGCAGTGGGTGAAGCAGCTAGTGCAAGTGGCGCTAACAGCGTTGCACTTGGTAATCAAGTTTCCGCAGCCGGCCTCAACAGCATTGCCATCGGCAATCAAGCTTCAGCAACTCAGGCTAACCAGGTTGTTTTAGGAGGCGCAGGTCAGCTTCAGGCTAGTACTGCTACGCAAACCGGCAACACTAGCTTGTTGACCGCAGACGCAAACGGCACACTAGGTACCAGCGTATCGGTTGACTCGTTAGCCACAACGACGCAACTGGCAAACACCAACGCTCAGATTGCCACGATTAGTGCTGCAACTAACGATATGACAGCTCAAATCAGCGATTTGAACAGACGCACTCAAAACCAAGAAGAGCGCCTAGACGAAGCTGAAGATGGCATCGCTATGGCACTTGCGATGGAAACTCCGGTTATCCCATCTGGCAAGCGTTACGCTATGACGGTAGGCGGCGGTTTCTTTAATCAAGGCTCAGCCGTAACTACTTCTTCTGTCTCTTATACACATCTCCGAGCCCACGAGACTAGGCATGATCTCGT